>CAZEIA010000071.1:0-15556 GCA_964512335.1 uncultured Desulfobacterales bacterium | reverse complement strand
CATTGGCCTCGCACACCTTCACGCACTCCATGCACTCGGAGCAGACACCGCAGTTAAGGCACCGGCCCGCCTCGGCCCGGGCGGCGTCCTCGTCCAGGGCCCCCTCCACCTCGACAAATCCGTTGACACGCTCCTCCGGGGCCAGAAGTGACGGCTCGGCCCGGATTTCCGCGGGCAGGCCGTCCGGGACCGGGTTCCAGTCCTTGCCGTGATCCGGACCCTCGGCCTGGACCGCTTCCCGATCGAGGTCTTCACCGTCAAGATAGCGGCCGATTCCCCGGGCGGCCCTGCGCCCCGCGGCCACGGCCTCAACAACGCTGGCCGGTCCGCTCACCGCGTCACCCGCCGCAAACACGAACGGCACGGAGGCCTGCATGGTGCCGGGATGAACCGTGATGGTCCCGCGGCCGGTCCACTCGAGACCGCAGCCCGCGTCCCGGGCCCAACGGTTGTCCACGGTCTGGCCGATGGCCGTGATTATCGTATCCGCCTGAATCACGTGTTCCGAGCCCTTCACAGGCTCCGGCCGCCGCCTGCCGCTCGTGTCGGGCGGGCCGAGCCGGGTGTCGATGCACTCCAGACCCACAGCCCGGCCGTTTTCCGCCTTCACCCGAACCGGGGCCTTCAGGCAGGATATGCTGATTCCTTCCGCCCCGGCCTCTTGAATCTCTTCAGGATAGGCGGGCATCTCCGCCTCGGACCGGCGATACACGATTGCAACCTCTTCTACCCCCAGACGTTTGGCCACACGGGCCGCATCCACAGCGACGTTACCGCCGCCCACCACGGCCACCCTGCGTCCTAATGCCACCGGGTCACCAAGATTGACCCGCCGCAGGAAATCGACCGCCTTAAGGACGCCCTCACTCCCCTCCCCTTCAACTCCGAGGGAGAGGTCCCTGTGGGCGCCTATGCCCAGAAAGACCGCCCCGAACCCTTCGGCTTTCAGGGAGTCCAGGGTAAAATCACGGCCCAGGCATGTTCCGGTTCTGACATCCACGCCCAGCCCCAGGACCTGGTGGATCTCCCGGTCCAGCACGTCCGGAGGCAGTCGATAGTCCGGGATACCCACCCGGAGCATTCCCCCCAGCTTGTCCAGGGCCTCGAACAGCGTCACTTGGAACCCTTCCAGCCGCAGGTAGTACGCGGCGCTCAGCCCTGCGGGGCCGGATCCTATCACAGCCACACGTTCCTTCCGCTCATTGACAGCCGGCCTCTCCCACTGGGAGAGATCCGCGTGGTCCGCTGCAAAGCGTTTGAGTAAACGAATGGCCACGGCCGAGTCCACATCCGCACGCCGGCACTGCTGCTCGCAGAAGTGTGGGCAGACACGTCCCAGTACGCCCGGTAGAGGCAGCCGTTCCATGATCAGGCGCACCGCCTCGTCA
The DNA here is from genome assembly GCA_964512335.1 of uncultured Desulfobacterales bacterium. GTDB lineage: Bacteria > Desulfobacterota > DSM-4660 > Desulfatiglandales > HGW-15 > JAIPEI01. The sequence goes on along the minus strand of CAZEIA010000071.1, from coordinate 14,168 downwards.
TATTTTCCCAACTTGATAAGCTGTACATAACCCTGCACATTGATTCCGGCCGGACAAGCCGTGGTGCACGGTGCACGGTCGCGTTTGTCGATCACGTACGTTATGGGAACCGCCTGGGGAAAAGAGCGGTACACGGCAGCCCGATCAGCGAGTCCCTCATCCCACTCGCTAGGCATGTAGACAGGGCATACATTGGCACACTCACCGCAGCCGGTGCACGCACCTTCGATTACATAGCGCGGCCTTTTTCGAACAGTGACCGTGTAGTTGCCTATGAAGCCGCTGACCTCCTGGATCCCGGCATAGGAAATAAGCTCAATGTTGGGATTCTGGGCCACCTCCACCATCTTGGGCGTGCCTATGCAGGCGGCGCAGTCTAAGGTGGGAAAGGTCTTGTCGAACTGGAGCATGTGCCCGCCGATAGTGGCCTCGCGTTCCACCAGATAGACCTTTCGGCCTGCGGCCCCGATATCCAGGGCGGCCTGGATCCCGGCGATACCGCCGCCCACCACCAGGACGTCGGGGTGGACCTTTGCGTGACGGGGGAAGAGGCTCTCGTGCAGACGCACCCGGGCTACAGCCGCCCTGGCCAGGCTCTTGGCCTTGTCCGTCGCCCTTACCGGATCTTCAGTCACCCAGGACACCTGCTCCCGGACAGAGGCCATCTGAAAATAGTAGGGGTTCAGGCCCGCACGACGACAAGCGGTCATGAAAGTCTTGCCGTGAAGTCGAGGAGAACAGGAGGCCACCACCACCCGGTTCAGCCCGTGCGCCCGGATGTCGTCGACTATCATCTCCTGACCGGGGTCTGAGCACATGAACTTGTAGTCCCTGGAGATTGTTACGCCGGGGAGCGTTCCAATGTATTCCGCCACGGCCTCCACGTCCACTCTGCCGGCGATGTTGATGCCGCAATGGCAGATGTAAAACCCGATCTTCATGTCCATGGCTTCCGCCTTAAGGGCCGGCTGGATGCTCCGGGCCGAACTAAGCATAAAAACAGGCTTGTTTATATAAATACACCTGATTCCAGCCTATCTGTAATGCTGCTTCAGGTGCAAATCCCGCTCATCAAGAAAGAGTTGATTTTGGAAGCCGGATGGTGATCACCGATCCATGCCCCGGCCGGCTGTCCACCACCACGGTCCCGTGGTGCAGTTCCACAATGCCGTAGACTGTCGATAGTCCCAGGCCCACACCATATCCTTCCTGCTTTGTAGTGAAAAAAGGCTCGAAAATGTGGGGCAAGGCCTCGGGACCGATTCCCGTGCCCGTGTCCTCCACCGAGATGACCAGGTGTCTCTCCTCTTTGTCCAGGCCGGCCCGAAGGGTGAGGCGTCCCCCGCCGGGCATTGCGTCGATGGCGTTGAAGATCAGGTTGATCATGCACTGCTGGAGCTGATTCGGATCCCCACGGACCGGAGGCAGGCCTTGCGCCACGTCCACTGCCACTTCGATTTCCTGCAGCTCCAGTTTATGTTGACTGAGCAGTATGGACCGCGCCACCAGTTCCGACACATCCACATCTATGAATTCGGCACTGGAATGGCGCGAAAAGCTGAGAAGTCCCGACACGATCCGGCTGCACCGAACGGTCTCACTCTCCACCAGATCCAGGTGCCCCTTGAATTTATCGAGCTGCTCATCCGTCAGGGTCCCTCTTCCGATGATGCGTTTCATGAGGCGCGCGTAGTTGAGGATACCAGACAGAGGGTTGTTGATTTCATGAACCACGCTGGCGGCCAGGCGGCCCAGGGACATCATCTTGTCCTGGTGCAGGATCTTGGCCTGATCTGCCATTTCCCGCTCCAGGCGACGGGTATCGCGAAGATCCCGGAAGAAAAAAACCAGGCCGTCCCGCTCCTCACGACCCAGGATCTCCGTGACCGAAGCCTGGACCGGGATGGCGTTTCCACCCGGGGTGAAGATCTGCGTATCATACAGGGAGAGCCTTCCAACACCTCCGTACCGGTCTTCGGCAAGGTCTTTTTCGAGGGAAATGAACGCTTCCGGGGAAAAGAATTCCGCAACCCGTCGTTTGCCCAGGACTTCGAATCGGGACACGCGCAGCATAACTTCCATGGCGCGATTTATGGTGATTACGGTTCCTTCCCGGTCGCACCCTAGAATCCCGTCCATCGAGCTGTCGATAAGCCTTCTCTGGAAGGAAATGGTCTCCAGCAGCTCCCGCGTGGTCTCGACGTTCTCCTGCTCGAGAAGGGCTGTGTAGTCGGCGTCTTTCCGGCGGGCCGTATAACGCTCGCGAGCCCGTTTGAGGGAGAGATGGAGGGCCTCTTCGCTCACAGGTTTGGTGACGAAATCCGAGGCGTCCAGTTGAAGGGCTCTTATCGCCGCTTCCATGTCACCGTAGGCAGTGGCTACTATGACCTCCGTCCCCGGGTGCTCATTTTTTATCACCTCGAGGACCTGAATGCCGTCCATGCCCGGCATCCGAATATCCGTAATGACTATATGAGGCCGAATCTCTGCGCAAAGCCGCAGGCCCGCCTCTCCATTGGATGCGGAAGCAACCTCGTAGCCCGCATCCTCAAGGGACAGGCCCAGGACCTCCCGAATGTCAGCCTCGTCATCAATGAGAACGATTCGCCATGCCCGTTCTTCCTCCATGGTTCTCCTTCCTTCACAGGGGCATGAAACCGCCCGGACACGGCAGACATATGAAAGTATACAGAAAATTTATGGAATTGGAAAGTGGGGTTTTAGGGGATCCATTCTAAGGGCCGAGCCCTATTCACCCTTGAGAGTGCGAAGAAAAATGCCTCATTTCTGACTTGGGAACTTGCCAGTGCTCCGAGTTTGGTTTATGGATGGGCGCTGGCAATAAATTATTGAATTACTCAAGGACGTCCCCTGATTCACATGAAGAGACCACTAACCAGACGATACGGCCGCGGGCACCACCCGCGGCGCATCCATCTGGTGGCCCCCCGCCACCCGGAGAGCTTCTGGTCGATGCAGGGAACCGTCGAGATGTTCGGAGCCAAGACTCTTATGCCCAACTCGGCCCTGGCAACCCTGATGGCACTGACACCCCCGGATGTCGCGGTGGAGTACTCGCTGTCCGACGAAAACATCGGCCCGCTTGACTGGGAGCGGCCGGCCGATCTGGTGGCGATCACCGGCGGCACTCTTCACGCCCATCGGATCGAGTCCCTGTGCCGAGGCTTTCGCGAGCGCGGTCTTCCGGTGGCACTGGGCGGCACCTATGCCACCATAGAGGCCGACCGCTGCCGGGGACTGGCGGACTTCCACTTCACGGGCGAGGCCGAGCACACCTGGCCGCGCTTTTTGCGTGAGTGGTGCGCCGGCCGGCCTCAGGCGGTCTACGAGCAGACGGAGCACGTCGACCTGAGCCACAGCCCCGCACCGGACTGGTCGCTGATCAATGCAGGGGACTACCTCAACATCAGCGTCCAGACAAGCCGCGGCTGCCCGAACCGCTGCGACTTCTGCGATGTCATCCAGTACGCCGGCCGCCGATACCGCACCAAATCGGTGGCCCAGGTGCTGGACGAAGTGCGCGGTGCTCATGCGGCCGGGGCGCGCACAGTGTTCTTCTCGGACGACAACTTCTTCGGAAACCGGCGCTTCACCGAGGCGCTGATAGACGCGCTGACGGAGTGGAACATACAACAGGCCCGGCCGCTCTCCTTCTCCACCCAGATAACGGTGCGCATCGGCGACGACGCTGCGCTGCTGAGGCGGTTCGCCGACGCCCGATTCTCGGTGCTGTTTTTAGGGGTGGAAACGGTGCGACGCGCCAGCCTGGCCGAGGTGCACAAGGAACACAACCTGGAGCGGCCGCTGCTCGAACGCATTCAACGTATCTCGCGGCACGGCATCGTGCCCTTCCTGGGCCTGATCGTAGGTTTCGATCATGATGACGCCGATAGCTTTACCGAGCTCCACGACTTCATCGAGCGAAGCGCCAGCCCCATCGCCGGCATCTCCCTGCTCAATGCGCCGCCCCATACGCCGCTGCACGACCGGCTGGCGGCCGCCGGACGGCTGCGCGAGGAAAACTTCGGCGGCGAGTGGCAGCTGGACACCAATGTGGTCCCTCTGAGACTGGACCGTCGCTCGCTGCTTGACGGCTACTGGGCGCTGTTTCAGCGTATCTACCGGCCGGATTTTTTCGAGCGCCGGCTGCGCGACTGGCTCGACGGAATCGACTACTTCACGGAGCTCTACGTCAACAAGAAGTTCGATGTGACCCAAATGCTGTCGCTGCGCCGCATGATGCGCTACTACCTGCTGGGCGAGCCCGCATTGCGCCGGCTGTTCCTGCGCAGTCTTCGCCACGCCTGGCGCACCGATCCCCGCCTGCTCAAGCGCGTCTTCAGCCTGCTGGCCCAGTATCGACACTTCCGCGACTTCGTGAACCGACCGCTGCCGATTAAGCCCTGATATGCTCGTTCAATTTTTTAAGGTTGCCGGGGGACACTGGCAGCCATAAGCAGAGCAGTCAGGACTGAGGCGCGGCCCACTCCGAGGCCGTACTCTTCAATCATGAGAGTGGGAAGGAACCCCATGACCGCAAGCCACTGAAGAGTGTAAGTGGAGAAGGTGAGCGCGAGAAGGACCGGCCCGGCAGGTCCGCCGCCTATCACGGCCACTTCATACTTCAAGGGGATCTCTTCTTGATCGAGCATTTCGGGCGCCTTTCGAGCCGTTTACTTGAAGTCCTCAACACCTTTACTCTTTAACTCCTCGATACCAGGAGGGGATTGAACCTCGTGCCGTGGTCGTAGACGTCCAGACGTTCCTTTTTCTTGAGGTATCCTACTACAAGGTAGGTTATGGGGGTGGCTGCGGCCTCGTAGGCCGACTTGGCGAGCCACTGGACAACCACGGCCAGGGCCAGGGCCGAAACCGGTATGGTGCCTATGAAGGCCACGGTGATGAATATCAGGGAATCAAGGCCCTGGCCGACAAGAGTGGAGCCGATGGTCCTCGCCCAGAGCCAGCGGCCCCGGGTCGCGATCTTCATTCGGGCCAGGACATAGGCATTGGCAAACTCGCCGACGAGGTAGGCCAGAAACGAGGCCATAAGAATCCGGGGCGCATATCCAAGGATCCGCTCGTACGCCGCCTGCCCGTCCCAGAATGGGGCTGCGGGAAGCATCTGCCCTATCCAGACGGCCCCCACCACTAAGAGGTTGCAGATGAACCCGAGCCAGATGACCCGACGCGCCCGGGCATAGCCGTAGACCTCGGTGAGAACGTCGGCCACAATGTAACTCAGAGGGAAAACCACAATGGCCGCAGGAAGAATCAGCCCTCCCAGCGATACGAGCTTTACGGCCGTTATGTTGGCCCCGATCAGGCAGGCCACAAAGACCGCCACGAGCACGACGAACCGGCCCGAGTAACCCCGGGTTTCGTTTATCACGCCGGTCTTCTCCATAAAAAGGCTCCTTGGATCAGGCGTAGGGTATGGAATTCCGGAATTGCGGGTTCGAGCTCTCAGCCCCGGAGTTCCAAAATGCAGATGCCTATATATCAGAGAGGTGGAAGGAAGGGAACCGGCCATCAGCTAACAGCATCAGGAGGCCTTTTCACGGGCGTGTGCGTCTCCGGGAAAAAGCAGAGCGGCAAGAAGATAGAGCATCCAGGCCAGGACCATTATCGCGCGGAACCCCAAGTCCATGGCCAGGCACTTCCCCGGGACCGCACCCATTACGGACGCGCAGCCGTTCACACCCCAAGCCCAAGAAAGGCCGGCGAGGAGCCGTACACCCTCGAGTTTCAGCCGTGCAAGCGCAAGGCTTCCGAGACCCGCGAATAGGAGCGCAGCGGAGAGTACTACGGCGGCGGCATACACATGGTGTGCGGGCAGAAGCGTAAACTTCGTAATACCGGAAAGATGAGGGGAAGCAGTATCAGCACGGCTCCTGCCAGGGTCGCCTGTGCCAGGGTGGCCAGGAGAAAGACATATCCCGACTCCACCCGGGGAGCCACTCCCTGCGAAGGTGTCCGAACATCTCTGCGGCCCGGTCCCACAGGCACAACAATAGGGCCAACCTCCATTGCACCCTTCCCCTTTCAGAGGGTATCCCGAACCTCAAACCCATTCTCACACAAGCTTCCTGGAACCCAGCCTCCGCCAACGCAGGGAGACAGGCAGGAGGTTACTGTCCAAGCATACCTTTTTTCAACGATTTATCGGCCGGCGTCTCCCCAAGCCAGATGCCGAACAGGGCCTGCTTGAAGTCGAGGCCCTCGATCGTTCCCACGAGTTGCCCGTTGAAAACAGTCCGCACCCCTTGCCCGGGGATGTAAACGAACTCGTACACATCGTTCTCTTTGGCTTCAGCGGTAAAGTACCTGTTGAATGCCTCTACCCTCTCCAAAATGGGACCCAGGGCCCCGCCCGTAGAATTCTCGAACCCCTCCTGCCAGGCGTCCACCAGGTCCTTGGCGGATACCCCGTCATATATGAAGTGCATGCGGGCCGCCATGGGCTCGTCCGCTTGAATAATTTTCTGGGCATCCTGTGTCTTTTGAGGGAGATAAAGGCCCATGGCGTATACCTTGACGAAAAACTTCTTTCGAAGCCCTGCCCCGTTCAGTACAAGGTCCCGGCCTTCCACAGACATGCTGTCGGGCAGGGTCGCACCGCCGATATCGAGGGCCGGGGAGGGTGAGCACATTAACAATACACCGATAATCGCTGTAATCATCACTCTTGCCACGGCAGCCTCCTTGATTCGACCCCGGATCCTCTCAGTGGTTTCCGGGGCATTAAGTTGAATATGAGGATCATCCCATCATCGACAAAAGGACAACTATAAAACTCATGATAAGTAAAACGGCCCTTGATCTCAATGGTTTTCCGGCCGGTCTTCACCTGCATGAATCCCAGCCACTCAAATGAGGCGCCTCGAGGCGCATCCCCTTCCGCTCCCCCAAGGCGGCAATTTGTTCCGCCCGATCGCCATGTGCCCCTGCCTCTTTTTGTCAGCCACGCTTTTCTATTTGAATTTACTGGACTATTTTTTTCATCCACAACCACCGGTCAATGGCAGGACTCTTGCAGACCATTAGGATCCGACGTCGACTTTCTGCATTTTCTTTTAAAGGATCAATTCATGGACATTCGGGAGACTCCCTTTACCTTCATTCAGCCGCCGGCCCAGGCATCGCCCAAATCCGACGCTCCGGCCCGAGGCACTGATTTCCACTCCCAGCTCCTCACAAGCGCCAACACCCCCAAGGCCGAGTCCGGCGGTCGATCAGAGCCGCTTCCCGCCATGCCTCCTCTGGACCGGATTGAATTCGGCTCCAAGGCCGCCTCAGAGGCCCAGCCGATTAATACCCAGACCGCCAAAACCGCTGCCGGCGCTTATGAAAAGCAGGGATTCAGGGTCACTCCTTCCGGCCTTCTGGGCGATGTTGCCAAGTACAAGGACGACCAGTTGTTGAGTAGTCCGGGCGGGGACCATTACGACCTGGAAAACAGGCGGTATGCGGCCGACCCGCCGGAACAGCAAAGCTTCTTGGGCCGCATAGGTAAAAATATCAAGGACGCCTTCGGTAATCTGAAAAATTTTGCGGAAAATCTCATGTTCGGCGCAAAGAGGCACTACAGGGACGAAAGTGGTGCGATTCAGAAGGGACAAAGGCGGGGATTAATAGGGTCGGTCGCGGATTTCTTCCGGGATCTGGGGAGTGCCTTCAGCTTCGGGTCATGGCGCCCGGACGGAGAGTTAGAGCCCAAGGGGTTCGGCCAAAGAGTGGGCTTCTTTTTCTCCAAGCTCAAAGAGGCTGTCTTCGGGGACATGATTCAGGGCGTGGCAGGGAGCGTGGTCAATATGGCCAAGGACCTCGTTTTTGCGGGATGGAACCTGGCCGAGACCGTACCGGACGCCACCATCGGCAACTTCGAGGCCGGCCGAAAGGTCACCACGGCCGTCTTTGACAACGGCCAGGTGGCGCTCAACTATATTGCAGACATACTCCCCGGCGGGGACGCCTCGATCCGCGTGCACTCGCCGGACCTGAAAAACCTCAAGGCCCCTATTCTCAACAACCTGAGCATGCCCGAGAGTAACCCGGACGACACCCGCTGGAAATATGTCCGAAACACCCCCTTCAGAAAGACCATCGAGACAGTGGGATCGGTCATAACCAGCATCCTGACACTCAAGTTCCTGGGCAATTTCAGGTTATTCGGCGAGAAACGCAACCACCCGGAATAACCGAAAAAGGGAATGCTCTTTTACTACCAACACAGGCTCCGGCACAAGACGATTACAGTGTCCCCGAACAGCCGGAACAGCACGGGTCAGGATGAACACTGAACCCCACGGGGTTGTTTCCGTGGCCGAATTGTCCGCCGTCAGCCCCCTTTCGACTGTGGATCTCGAAAAATTGCGTTGATACGGATATTTACAACAGGCATCTCTTCGTAATTCGTCTTCAGGTTGAGATATCCCCTGAAAGAGCCGGATGCCCCCGGAAGGCTGGTAAAATACACTTTGAACTTCCGGCCCTCCTCCACCTCCTCGAGCCGATATGTCAGGTTGCCGCCGAGATTGGATTGAGCCGGCTCCAGCTCCAGTGGCATGTCAAGTCCTGCTGTGATTTCAATGGTCCGTGTGGTTTGCGTGTCTTTCACTCCTCTGAATAGAAGGTACCTTGGCTTCAATGATATCGGGACTTTTACAAAAGTGCGCAGTCCGATCGTGAACCTCTCTTTACTCGGGTCATTGGTGTAAACTATGGCGGTCTTGTGCATGCTTCCTTCATAACCCCTGGTGTCAACAAAAAGTGTTATTTTCCCTTCCCCTCCCGGGGGAATGGTCCTGTCGTAGGACGCAACAGCACATCCTCACCCAGGTGACACCTTTTGAATCTGTAAGGTGGCTTTTCCCCTGTTAACGATAGTGAAGTCATGCGAAATCCGGCTTCCTTCCCTCACCTCTCCGGCGTCGAACAAGGGTTCCTCAAGAAACAGCTGCGGAGCAGCCGGCTGGGCGTTCACGGCCCAGGGAACACCCGGCAAAAACATGGCGGAGAAACACATTATAAAAGCAAGACTTTTCATTTATTGCCTCTGTTCACAGAAAGATGATATCCAGCCCGGACCGGAACATGAATAAAAGGAAAGATCCACAGAGTCAGAAGAACGGTCCTCCACGGCCTCGACAAACTTGCACATAGTATACTCATCTACTACCATATGATCCAGGAAATCCACAAGCCCGCCGGAAGGCTGAGGAATCCAGAGGGCATTCACTAGGAAAAGGACTCGATCATGTCAAAGAGAGGCAAAAGGCTCCTTTGGGTTGCCGCCATCCCGGCGGGCGCCCTGGCGGCCGCGGCCCTGACTGTATATATCGTCATCGCCCGATATGATTACAACTCCCTCAAGCCCCGAATCGAGCAGGCCGCCCTGGAAGCCACAGGCCGCGAGCTGGTCCTCGGCGGTGACATGGACTTGAAGGTCGGGTTGAGGCCTTACCTTGTCCTACGCGATGTTCGATTCGCCAATGCAGCGTGGGGGTCCGCCCCTTATATGGTCACCATAGAGCGGTTCGAGCTCCAGGTAGCCCTGATTCCCCTGCTGAGCGGGGATGTGCAGGTCAACCGGCTTCTGGCGGTGCGTCCGGACATCCTGGTGGAAACCGGCCCGGGCGGACGGACCAACCTGACCGTGGAGCCGGCAAAAAGGGCCGAAGAGACCAGGCCGGCCACATCGGACAAAGAAGAAATGCGCCTCCCCGCCCTGACCGTCTATGACCTTCATATTCAGGACGGCGCCTTGACATACAGGAACGGAGCGACAGGGGGTTCCTACTCCCTGGCCCTTCAGCGGCTTCAGGCAGCGAGCGCTTCCGGCCTGAGCCCCCTTGATCTGGAGTTGAACGGGACCGCAGGCCGCATGGATTTCCGCATCTCCGGCAGCCTGGGATCGATCCAGTCGCTGACCGACCCGGAAAAGGACTGGGCCGTAGACCTCGCTGTCGAGGCGGCCGGAGGCCGTGTGGACATAAAAGGACACATAAAGGATCCAATGACCTTCCGGGGCCTGGCCCTGACCCTGGCCGGCCGCGTGGAGGCCCCTGACAAGCTGAATCACGTCCTGGCACGGGAACTGCCCATCAAGACCCCGTTCACCATAAAGACCGCCCTGAGCGACCCTTCGGAAAGGATCTATTCCTTTGATAACCTGGAAATCGTCCACGGCCGGAGTGACCTGACCGGATCCAGTATTCTCGGCATGGCGGGTCCCAGGCCCCACGTGTTTCTGGATCTGCACTCCAAGGCCATGGATCTTACCTGGCTGACCAGAGGAAGCGGAGTCCAGCACACCCGGACACAACCGGAAAAGGCCGGCACATCTGTACCTGAAAGAGACAAGGCCTTTTCTGATAATCGCTTTTCGGTGAAAGGCCTGCAAAGCCTTGACGCCGATGTTTCCCTTCAGGCCGGAGAAGTGATTCTCCCCGGATCTTTTCTCACAGACGTCCGGATCGAGGCGGAGCTCAAAAACGGCCTCCTTGTTGTCCAACCGTTCCAGGCGGAAGTAGCGGAGGGGCTTGTCCAAGGATGGGGCCGGGCGGAAGTGTTACAGGCGGGCCTGAAAACCGCTCTCTCCCTGCAGGCGGACAACCTGGACCTGGCGAGCCTGACCGGAAAGTTAGAGGGAGGAGACCGTTTTTCAGGGCGGCTCAGGGCGGACGTCGAACTTCAGGGGCAAGGCGGTAGCATAGCCGCGGTCATGGCCGGGCTGGGCGGCAAGGTCAAGCTGGCCGTGTCCAACGGCGCCTTGGACGATCGCTATCTCAATCTGCTCGGTTCGGACCTTCGGTCCGGGGTTTTCCGGCTCCTCAATCCCGTGAAGGATAAGAGCGAAAAGGTGAAGGTGAACTGCCTCATCGCCATGATCGTGGCAGAGAACGGTCTCGCGGACATCGCGGTATTGGTCTTTGATACGCCCACCATGACCGTTCGCGGGGCCGGGAACATCAATCTGCAAACCGAGGCCTTGAATGTGAACCTGGACCCCCGGCCCAAGGAGGGCCTGGACACCCGCGTGGCGGGCAGATTGAGCCTGAGCCTGGGCGAATTGACCAGGAGCTTCAAGCTGGGGGGCACCCTGGCCAGGCCCAAACTGGCCCTGGACCGGTCTCAGACCGTGACCACGATCGCCAAGGGGCTCGGGGGAGTGCTCCTGTTCGGCCCGGCAGGGCTGGCGGCGGCCCTTGCCGCCGGCGCCGAGGAAGACGCTGACCCGTGCCTTTCCGCCCTGGAGTTGCTGGAGGACAGAAAGGCCTCCCCATCCTCAGACAAGCCCTCGATCCGTGAATCCGAACCCAAGCCCGGTACCGTGGAAAAGGGCGGTAAGGCGGTAAAAGACGCGGTTAAGGGCGTTCAGGACTCGTTGAAGAGGCTCTTCGGCAACTGAATCAAGGCGTTGCCGCCCATTTCCCCGCGGCATATTGATAAGTTGAAGATTTTTACCGATCCTGTCGATAATAGGGTTTACAAAAAACTCGGGGGAAAGCTTTGCATAAGACAGAAAGTCTATCACCATGATAAACAAAGACAACATCAGATCCACGACATTTGTCGCTTCTCTCGGGACCGAGGTCTCCATTCAGATTGGGGAGGCCGGTAAACGTTTTAGAAGTGTTCTTGTCGGAATGCACGATCAGCATTACCTGATCATTCATCTTCCCCAACCCCTTTCCCTGGGCAAAACACTCCACGAAGGTACGGACCTGATCCTGCGATATGTCCATTTCGGGTGCGTCTATGGGTGCAAGGTCAAGGTGCGGGGCCTGATCCTAAAACCCTTTCCTCTCCTTTTCCTGTCCCACCCGGACGAGGTCCAGTGCGTTGAACTGCGGAAGGTCAAGCGGGTGGAGTGCCTGCTTCCCTCCACAGCCACCGGCTTCAGCTGGGAAGAAAGCGGCATGGTCCGGGATATCAGCACCGGGGGCGTTCTTTTCTGCATGAAGGTGGGCCCGCAGGGTGAGATCCCTGCCGTTGAAATCGGGGAAAGCATTCTCTTGACGTTTCCGCTGTTGGGAATCGAAGGTAAACAGGAGTTCCCCGGAAAGATCCGTCGGATCGCGCGCGACAGAGAGGAGCTGAGCATCGGGGTGGAGTTTGACGAACTGCCGCCGGACATTTTCAAAAAAATAGAGGCCTACATAACAACCATCAACGAATACTAAGGAGTTCAGTCAGGGCTTGCTATCGGCATGTTCTTCTGAAGACACCACTGTCCTGTTACGGCCTCCTTCCTTTGCCCGGTAAAGGGCCCTGTCCGCGTATTCCACCGAGGCCTGCGGTTTTTCACTTGAATTAGGCAAGAAGGAGGCGCAGCCCAGGCTGACGGACACGTACTCCGAGACGGACTTTTCCGCTGAGGGTATCTTGAGTTCCAGGATTTTTTTCCTTATGTTTTCCGACAGTGCCTCGGCCCCCGGCAATTCCGTGTTCGGAAGGATCACTGCAAACTCCTCCCCTCCGTAACGGGCGACAAGGTCTGCAGGGCGGTGAACCGAGGATTCCAGTGCCCTGGCGATCCGCTTCAACACACCGTCCCCCGCGAGATGTCCATAACGGTCGTTGTACTTCTTGAAAAAATCGATATCCATCAAAATCATGGAGATGGGCGTTTTCTCCCTGGCGGCGCGCCTCCATTCCGTGTCCAGGTATTCGTCCAGCCTGCGGCGGTTGGCGATACCGGTCAGGGGGTCAAGATAGGAGAGGCTCTGAAGTGTGAGAGCGGTCCCCTCGAGCTTTGTCTTTTCACGAAACAGCTCTGCAATCCTGACAAAGGCCCGGGAGTATCGTCGGGCGAGCACCACCGACTGCATGAAGATGAAGATGAGAAATCCCGTCGGCACGATATATGCGGTGCTGATAACCTGGTTGTGATGAAGGGTGTCGTTGACGATACAGACAAAACAGAAGACAAACGCCGCAAGAAAAAGCACCGCGTCCTCCCGTTTTCGAAGGGCCGCCCGCACGAAAACCAGCAGACCGTAAAGGCTCCCCGCGATTATGACCGCCTGAAACGCCTGAACCAGCCCGGTGAAGACCGTTACAGGAGCCGCTGCAATAACCAGCGAATAGGCTATACCGGCTCCCGCCAGGACAAAGAGCGCCGGTTTCTTCATCTCCTGCCCGTACAGCGAATAAAGGAAAAAGGCAAAGGCCGAGACCCCCAGAGAAAAGGTCAGGTAAGTGATCCGCACCAGCGTATCATAAGAGATGCCGGGAAAGACCGAAGTGAGGAAGAACTCCTCGATAACCAGGGATCGCACAGCCATGCAGAAGCAGAAAAGACCGAAGTAGAGCGCACTCTTTTCCTTGGGTCTCAGGATGAAAACAGCCAGGTGATACAGGGCGATCATGAAGAGGCTTCCGAATGTAAAGAGCTTCATGGCCACGCCCTTTTCCCTTAAGCCTCTGATGGATTCGGCGTCGCCGAAAAATGCGGTCTGACCGATCCCGCCCCGGGCGTGGTGGAAGTTGGAGATGTGTATTACCACATCAAGGAGATCATCCCTCGACAAGAAATCCACGACCATCGGCTTCCACTCGGGAACGGATGAATCTCGGTCCATGCCCGTGATACCGGCCGAAGCAACCGCCGTGCCGTTGACGTACAGTGTAAAGGCCGTGTCAAGGCCCGGTAACAACAGCGCCCGATGGGCCGCGTCCCACGGATCCAGCAAAATCCTCAGGCGATAGGTGGCAAACCCGGTGCCGGGGAGCGTTCGACCCTCTGACACAAAGCCTTTCCAGGTGGAGGGCACCGGGATGAAATCCGCCCCTGAAAGCGGTTCCCCCGGTGGAAACTCCTCCGGGGGCACAAACCGCCCGTAATGAAACTCCCATTCGCCTTTAAGTTTGACCGGCCCGGTTCTCAAAAGGTCGTGGCCGCGCAGATCCACGACCCCTTCATCCGCCTTAGCCGTAACGCCAGCCATGGCACCAATGGGCGACACGGCCAGGAGGAGAAGGGCCATTATTATGAAAAGCGGAATGTGGTAAGACTTGGGCATTTTGATATCCGGTGCAGTTGAACAGGCCAGCAACTGCTTCCGCGCGACAGGACCTTTTTTCTGGCGCTCTCTTATACAGTGAAAGGACTGAACTTTTCAAGGGTAAGGCAAAAGGGG
>CAZEIA010000070.1:0-15913 GCA_964512335.1 uncultured Desulfobacterales bacterium | reverse complement strand
CCCATGCACATGAGGCAGGGTTCGATCGTGACCGCCAGGGTGAAACCGGGCAGGCGATAATTGCCCGTGCGTGCCGCAGCATCCCTCAGGGCCAGGATCTCGGCGTGCGCGGTCGGATCATTGAGGGCCAGGGGCCTGTTGTGGGCCCTGGCAATGATTTCCCCATGATCGTCCGCTACAACGGCGCCAACAGGCACCTCGCCCCGGGCCGCCGCCTTCTCCGCCTCTAAAAGGGCTTCTGTTATTAGATGATAGACATCGACAGGCATGATGTCAAAGGCTTTATCATGTGGAATGGTACGCGTCAACAGGCCGGCGGGGGTTGTTGAGAGCGGAGCTGTTCTTCTTCCCGTATTCGTGCACTTCGTGATCTTCGTGGTATAAAAAGCATCTGTTTCACCACGAAGGACACGAAGAACATGAAGGATGCGCTCTGCGGGGGCAATCGACAGGCACACTGTGAGCAGCGGCCAAAAGCATTGGCTTTTTCATCAGGTCTGGTAGTCTGTCACCTGTCTGAGGACTGCAAAAGGACTGAATATGGAGCCCTTCTACGATACGGCGAGCGACGAACACGTGGCCCGGGAGAAAGCCAAGGCACGACGCCTGAGGGCCACCGCATGGTGGGACCGCAGGATACAGCCGGGGGTCTGCCATTACTGCGGCAGGGCCGTGGGGCGCGCCGCCCTGACAATGGACCACATCGTCCCGTTGGCCCGCGGGGGCCGCAGTACAAAAGGAAACGTGGTTCCGGCATGCAGGGACTGCAACAGCAGGAAAAAGTATCTCCTCCCCGTGGAGTGGCAGGAATATGTTCAAAAACTCGAAGCGCTGAAAGAGGAAGACTGAGCAGGCCCTTGCGAGTCCTGCAAATATCTCATGTACACGCCGTGACTCTGACCTTCATTCCCGGCTGTATCTTTCCGGACTCAGGTATCGCGCGGTCCAAGGCACTTCCTCCACTCACGGAGAGCTCCAGACAACCGGTGCTTCCGAGCAGCGCCAGAGCGTCGCCCTCGGGAACGTCCCCGTAGCAGGCCTGAAGGCCTTTCACTTCCAGGTCACCGACTTGAAACCGGGGCTCCCTCCCATGAAGAAAGGTCGCCAGATCATTCCGGGAGATGTTCGTCACCAGGTTGCCGAACCTGTCGACCCTGGTCACCTCGCCCAAGAGGTTGTGGGCTTCCACGCGAGGCCGGTTCACATCCAGCCTTACAGGATCCTCTATAATAGTACCGATCTCGAGCGGATCTCGGCCTGAGGCCAAGTAAGCGGCTACCGGGGCGAACACGTCCCTGCCGTGAAATGTTCTGCTTACAGGCGTGCGGAAGAAGCGCTCGTCAAAAAGATGCACCACGCGGCTCTCGGCATCCTGACGAATCAGCGGCCAGAGCATACCGTTGTCCGGCCCCACCAGGAAACATCCTCCGGCCCCCGCTGCAATGGCCCGCCTGTCCGTACCAACACCCGGGTCCACCACCCCCACATGTACGGTTCCTGGAGGAAAGCAGGGGACCGCCTGGAGCAGGGCATCGGCCGCTTCGCGAATGGAGCCCGGCGCTATGTCATGGGTCACGTCTACAAGAACGGCCCCTGGATAAATCGAAAGTATGACCCCCTTCATGGCGGCCACGTAAGGGTCCCTCACCCCGAAATCCGTGGTCAGGGTTATGATGCCTGATGGTTTCATATTCCATTACTCATAATATTACCGCTTCTATCTTTCTCAACGACTTCGCAACAAACATACCCATTTACACCTGGAAGCCCGCGAAGAGCACGAAGAATTATAAAGAAAAAAGGATACGAGAACAAGCCAACCCGGTTGTGTTCCCGGCCCGTCTGGTCTATGCTGGCAGGCAAAGGAGGATTGCGATGCCCACGGAAGGCTATGAGCTTGTCCCCATTGGCAAAGTCCACTCGGCATACAAGGAACGTAAAGACGCCCCTTTTCAGGGCCGGCACAGTGACGAGCAGAGCACCCTCGAAATATTTGAGGAATTCGAGGCAGGCCTCAAGGACGTGGAGACATGCTCTCACCTGATCGTGCTCTATCTTCAGCACCAAGGGGAACGGCGGCGTCTTCAGACACAGACCCCCTGGGGCCCGGATATTCACGGCGTCTTTGCCACGAGGTCCCCGAACCGGCCCAACCCTATCGGGCTCTGCACCGTGGAACTGGTTGAAAGAAAAGGGCGTTTTCTCACAGTTCGATGGCTGGACGCCCTGGACGGCTCACCTCTGATGGACATCAAACCATACTCCGCCGGCGTGGACGCTGTTCCCGAAGCCCGGATCGGCTGGCATGCCCAAGGAGATCTGAAGCAAAACAACGGACACTGAGTCCTGCCTTTGTCCCAAACGGCTTCTGCTTCGGTCCCTGTCCGGGCCTTATCCTGAAGCAACTCGAAGTCCACATACTGTTTGAAAAAAACGCAGCTTTGTGCTATCCACTGCCGCAGATTTCTATATTTTTTCCAAGCTTGATGACTGAAAAAGGGCCCGTTATCCGATCGGGCACGCGGAGATCACAGCGATAAAGAGAGGGGTTGTTTTCTTTTTTCGGGCGTTCTTTGCGTTTCCGCGAAAAACAGAGAGATGAACCGTCTTTGAGAATCCATCAAGCTTTGAACCTTTGCGAACCCAACGCACGAAAACTCATAGGAAAGGAGAGGGCAACATGACCGCAAAACTGATCAAAGGGACGGATATCCGCGAGGAAATCCTCAAGGAAATCGAAGGGGAAGTCGCTAAGTTGAAGGAAGAGAACGGAACAGTACCCGGGCTCGTGACCATCCTGGTCGGCGAAAACCCGGCGTCGATCTCATACGTTACCCTGAAAATCAAGACCGCCGAACGGGTGGGTTTCAAAGAAATCCAGGACAACCAGCCTGAAGATATTTCCGAAAAAGACCTCCTTGCCCTGATCGACAAGTACAACAAGGACGACAGCATTCACGGCATCCTGGTCCAGCTCCCCCTGCCCAAACACATTGATGAGAAAAAGATCCTGAATGCCATCGACCCGGACAAGGACGTGGACGGCTTCCATCCGGTCAACGTGGGCCGCCTTATGATCGGCGGGAGCGAGGTCAAGTTCGCCCCTTGTACTCCGGCCGGAATCCAGGAGATGATCGTTCGCTCCGGCGTGGAGACGAGCGGCGCCGAGGTGGTAGTGGTGGGCCGCTCCAACATCGTGGGCAAACCCATCGCAAACATGATGGTCCAGAAAGGCCCCGGTGCCAACGCCACTGTGACTATAGTGCACACCCGCACCAAGGATCTTGCAGCGCACTGCAAACGTGCCGACATCCTCATAGTGGCCGCCGGCGTGCCCGGCCTTGTCAAGCCCGAGTGGATCAAGCCCGGGGCCTGTGTAATCGACGTGGGCGTCAATCGTGTGGGGGAGAAGATCAGCGAAAAAACCGGCAAGAAGGTGGCGATCCTTCGCGGTGATGTGGACTTTGATGCGGCCGTGGAAATTGCCGGCTATATCACCCCGGTTCCCGGAGGGGTGGGTCCCATGACTATCACCATGCTCATGAAGAACACCCTCAACGCCATGAAGTTCAAACTGGGGCTTATGTAGTTCGTATCTCCCGGACAATCCTGTAGAGGGGCAGTCCCAACCGGGCCTGCCCCTTTTCGGTGATGAAGCCGCCCCCAAAAGTGGCTCTGTGGCTGCTGCTGAAAAAGCCCTCCAGCTCGCGCCCTGCCCTGTCACATTAGAGTCAGTTTCATGAATATCCGTTATCTCGCACTGTTCTGGAGCCTCTGGTTCCTGACTTTTTCGACCCGTACGGCTCTCTCACCCCTTCTCCCGGTCATCGAGGACGAGCTTCACCTGAGTCATGCCCTGTCCGGCGGGCTCTATCTCGCACTAGCCATCGGACACACCATAAGCCTCCTAATGTCCGGGGCCCTGGCTCCCCGTGTAGGCTACAAACGATTAATCCTAATCGGGTACATGATGCTGGCCGCGGTGCTCACGTGTCCCTGGTTTGCGGAAGGATATTACATACTCATAGGGATCTTTTTCCTCATAGGCGCAGGAGGCGGACTTTACCTGCCGAGCGCCATCCTTCTCCTTACTAAGATCTACAACGCCCGTCACTGGGGGAAGGCCCTGGCCTTACACGATACGGCCGCGTCCATCAGCATTCTGTCCATACCCTTCCTTGCCACCCTCAGTCTCTATTTCATGAACTGGCGTGGGTTTTTTCTTGTCCTGGCGGTGTTCTGCGTGTTGGCGGCCGCCCTTTTCGGGCTATACGTTCCTGACGCTCCGCCGGAGGTCGACGAAGAAGGCGCAAGCCTGATCGATATATTCCGCAGGCCCGACTTCTGGATCATGGCCTTTCTCTGGATGGTGGCCTCAACTGCCAGCATGGGACTCTATGGTATTACACCCCTGTTCCTGGTACAGGAGAAGGGGATACCGCTTGAGACCGCCAATACCCTTTTCGGCCTGTCACGCATAGGCGGCGTTTTCGCCACGATTATATCCGGATTCCTGGCGGACCGGTTCGGTGTCAAGCGGATCCTCATCTTCGTTTTCCTGGTCACCGGCCTGGCCACAATAGGAATTGCCCTGGCCCCGTCCTTTCTGTTACTGGTGATGATGCTATTTGTTCAGGCCCCGCTCTCAAACAGCTTTTTTCCGGTGGCACTCGTGGCGATCTCCAAGATGAGCCGGGCAAGTGAGCGAAGCCTTTTCACCGGCGCGACCATAGCCGGAGGGACAATAGCAGGACTCGGTCTGGCGCCCCTCGCCCTGGGGGCGGCTGCCGACGTGTGGAGCTTTCAGGCGGGCATCCTTGTGACCGGCGTTGTCATTGCAGGCACCGCGTTCGTAACTCTTCTCCTTCGGGATATCTGATTCCGAACCTGGCAGGTCGTTCAGGGAGTTCTGTGTATGGAAGAATCCACCTACAGCGTGATTTCAAGAGGAACCGTCATCGACGGCTTTGATCGGGACACGGTCAAGCGCTCACTGGCGGCCCGGTTCGGGCTGAGCTCGGAATCAGCGGAAAGGGTGCTCGCAAGACGCCGGGTAGTGCTCAAAAAAGGCCTGGACCGGGAAACCGCCCTGAGGTTCGGGCGGGCCCTGAGACAGGCGGGACTTGACGTTGCACTGGTGAAAACCGGCGCTACCGGTCCAAAGGCCTCCTCATACCCTTCCAGAGAGATAGCTGCGAAGCCTCCTTCCGGCCCGCCGGGAACCGGACGCGGGATGGGTCTTGAAGAGGATTTCGGCATGATTTCAACCATCGGCCGGCTGCCTTTTGAGTTCAGGGGTACGGGAACGGAATATTTCAAGATCTGGATGGTGAACACCGTCCTATCCATTCTCACCCTGGGCATCTATTCCCCGTGGGCAAAGGTCCGTCGAAAAAAGTACCTTTACGGCAGTACCCGGATTCAGGGCTCCGCTTTCGAATACCTCGCCGATCCCGTCAAGATCCTGAAGGGAAGAATTCTGGTAGTAGCCATAGTCATTGCATACTCGCTGCTCAAACAATTCGTTCCCGTCCTCGCCCCAATACTGGGACTCGGCTTTGTAATAATCTTTCCCTGGATCGTAATCCGGTCCCTGACGTTCAACGCCCGGAACAGCGCCTTCAGAAACATCAGGTTCGGTTTCAACGGATCCTATATGAATGCCGCCAAGGCTTACGTACTCTGGCCTATCCTGGTTCCATTCACCCTCGGCATCCTGTTTCCATATGTATACTACCGGCAGAAGGCGTTCATTGTTGAAAACCACACTTATGGGACAGCGCGGTTTTCCTTTGGCGCAGCCCCCCGGGACTACTACCGCCTATTCCTGGGTGCTATTGTTCCAACCGGCCTCGGCCTCTTGTGTATCATCGCACTGGTCTTCCTGTTCGGGCCCCTTTCCCTCCCGGTCGCTGCCGTTCTCTACTTCTATCTCTTCGCTCTATTCTCGGTAAAGACCACCAACCTGCTCTTCGGTTTGACCCGCCTGGAAAGACACGGCTTGTCGGCCGATCTGAAGGTGATGGAGTTCGTATTCATAGTATTCACCAATACCCTCGGGATAATACTGACCCTCGGCCTGTTCCACCCCTGGGCCAGGATCCGGACCCTGCGGTACAAGCTCCACCACCTGGCCCTGGTCCCGGCAGGGAGTCTGGACGGTTTTGTCGCGGCCGAGCAGGAGCGGGTCAGCGCCCTCGGCGAAGAAGCGGGCGACTTCCTGGACCTGGACTTCGGCCTATGATAACAATTGCCGGCAGATGGTACGATGGCAGGACCTCTTCGGTCACTGAGGCCGCATGCATCATTTACGAGTCAGGCGAGGTCCGAGTGGTGCCCTCACACGGCGGCGCTATCCTTGCGGCCCGGCCTCAATTCGATCTGAAGGTAAGTCCGAGGCTGTCCGACACTCCCAGGAATGTACTCTTCCCCGGTGGAGGAAAGTTCGAAACGGATGACAACAGGACCGTAGACAGGGTCATAGAACGGTTCGGCCGTCCTGTATGGTCCGGCCGGCTGGTTCATCGTCTGGAAAGCCGCTGGCCTTACATCCTGGCGGCTCTCGCCTTGTTGGTATTCCTTTTCTGGGGCGGAGCGAAATACGGGGTCCCCCTCCTTGGCAAGGTGATCGCCGAGCACCTCCCGCCTTCGGCCTACAGGCTCGCATCCGAACAAACGCTCGACATACTCGATCGCTCTCTCCTGCAGCCATCCGAACTGGATGAAGCAGTCCTTACACGAATCGAGGACCACTTCCGGCCGACCCTGAACGACCATCCGAGTCTCCGCTTAAGAGTGCTTTTTCGAAAGGGGCCCGGAATGGGGCCCAACGCCTTTGCCCTCCCGGACGGCGCCATCATCTTTACGGACGAGATGGTTCGAACGGTGGAGCATGACGATGAGCTGTCGGCCGTTCTGGCGCACGAGATCGGCCACGTGGTCCACCGACACGGGATGCGACGGGTTGTTCAGGGGTCCCTTTTGGGATTCGCCATCCTGGCCCTTACGGGAGATGTGTCCGGATCCTCCGAGGTTTTCCTTGCCCTTCCTGTAATACTGACGGAGCTTGCATACTCCCGGGAATTCGAGCGTGAGGCCGACCGGTACGCGCTGGATTATCTGAGGTCCCGGGACATCTCACCGGGCCACTTCGCGCGGCTTATGAAAAGGATTCAGGAAAAAGAGGCGTCAATGGGAAGAGGCCGGAAGGACGGGTGGACCTCCTACCTGTCCACTCACCCGTCCATGGATGAAAGGCTTGAGCAGTTTAGGGAATAGAATTTGATTTCCAGAGGCCGGGGGCGGATTCAATCAGTTGGACTCATCTTCTTCCGTCTTGAGCGCAGGCAGCTTGTAAAACTCGATTCCTTCTTTTTTCAAGACCTGCTCCTCCTCCCCTGTTGCGGCACCGCGAATATTACGTTTTTCCTTCACACCGTAGTGCATCTTCAGGGCCTCAGCGGTAAAATCCGTTCCCACATTCTCGAAGTTCCGGTTGATGTAGTGAACAACTTCCCTGGCTAGTCTTTGATAGTCAATCGCCGTTTCCCCCTGGGAGGCCACCGGCCGGTTCGAACTTCGAATGGCCACAGGTGAAAGGACCCTCCTGACCTTTGTGTCTTCACAATAGGGACATGTCAACAAGCCCCTTTTATTCTGCTCCTCAAAGGCGTCTAGGTCTTTGAACCAGCCCTCGAAAGTGTGCCCTCCAGAGCATTCAAAGTCAAAGGCAATCATGGCCTCTCCGTTATCATACCGCCCGGCCCATGCTTCTCGGGTGTGAATCAGGATGTCATTTCTCGGCGTAAAGCACGGCAAGGATCTTGGTGCTCTTATCCCCATGGCATTTCACCAGGTGCGGCACCGTTGAATCATAATAGATAGCGTCTCCCGGTTCCAGGATGTGAACCTCCTCCCCCAGTCGGACCTCCATCCTGCCCTGAAGGACGAAAATGAACTCCTGGCCGTCGTGAGTGGACCGTTCTTCTTCGGTGTCGGCAGGGTCCAGGGTCACCAGGAAGGGCTCCATGTGCCGGTCTCTCTTATGGGGGGCCAGGGATTCGAACTCATATCCGTATTGCTCACCCTTTTGGGAATCGTGCCGTGAGACCACACGACGGTCATCGTGCCGCACGATGGTGAACGGCTTGTTCTGTTCGCCGGAAATGAAATATCCCATCTTCATCTCCAAGGCCTTGGCCAGCTTTATGATTGTCCCTAGGGGCGGTGATATCCTCCCGTCCTCTATAGCTGCGAGCGTACCCTCATCGATACCCGTTCGCTGGGCGACATCCCGAAGGCTCAACCTCCTCCCTTCACGAACATCACGGACGCGGGCACCCACATTCACCAATTCCTCGCCCGCAGAAAGCGCCTCGGGCCCGATGCTTTCCATGAAGTGCATCTCCTTGTCCTTCATGGCGGATTCCTGGCTGATCTCCCCCAGAAAATCCTCGTACCCCTCGGCCTGGCCTATCTTGTTTCTCTTATCCGTCATGGCTCACACCTTGTCCGTTACAGTATTGACAACCGGACCCCGCTCAGAGCCGCCCGCCGTTTCTCACGAATTCCGCTCCTATGTCCATGGCTTTCTGATTGGCCTGAATCATGCTATGATATCGCACATCCAGGGCCTGGTAAAGCGCTTTCTTCAACGCTTTCCGGCTTACCGCGCGGCTCCTCTCCACCAGTGCGCCCAGTATCACCATGTTGGCAAGCCTCTCGTTGCCCGCTTCCACCGCGAGTTCGAGGCCGGGCACTCGAAGGCAGTCCACCCCTCGAATGCGGATCTCCTTCTCAGGGACCAGAGAAGTGTTTACCAGAAGAAGGCCGTTCTTCTTGACCCGAGGGCCGAACTTGACGAGCGATGGAAGGTTCATTACCACCGCCGAAACCGGGCTTTGAATGATGGGGGATCCGATCTCGCGATCAGAAACTACTACAGTGCAATTCGCCGTCCCGCCACGCATCTCCACCCCGTAGACAGGCATGTAGGTGACGTTTTTTTTCTCCTCCATGGCGGCATAGGCCAGAAGGTTGCCCATCAACAGAACCCCTTGTCCGCCAAAGCCGGCGATGATGCTGTCGAAGTACATATTCTCCCTCAATTGAGTCCCTTGTCTTCCTTGAGAACCCCAAGCGGATAATAGGGGATCATGACCTCGCTTACGTTGGCATTGGCCTGTTGCGGGGTCATTTTCCAGTTCGTGGGACAGGCGGAGAGAAATTCCACGAATCCGAATCCGCGATTTTCCAGCTGCGCCTCAAAGGCCTTGCGCAGGTACTTTTTGGCGCGCATGAGATTCTTGGGTGTGTCCACGGCACATCGGGCCACGAAGGTGGTCCCGGCCAGCCCGGCCATCAGCTCCGCCATGCGGATCGGATATCCATTCAGGATCTTGTCCCGGCCGAACGGCGTAGTGGTTGTCTGCTGATCCAGCATGGTGGTGGGGGCCATCTGTCCGCCCGTCATACCGAACACGGCGTTGTTTACAAAGACTACCGTGAGCCTCTCCCCTCTGTTGGCCGCGTGGACGACCTCCGCGGTCCCAATGGCCGCCAGATCCCCGTCTCCCTGGTAGGTAAAAACGAAACTGTCCGGCCGGGCCCGCTTGACCCCTGTGGCTGCAGCCGCCGCACGTCCGTGAGGAGCCTCCAGCACGTCCACGGCAAAATAGTCATATAAAAAAACCGAACACCCCACGGAAGCCACTCCTATGGTCCGCTCCTGCAGGCCGAATCCGTCAATGCACTCCCCCACCAGCCTGTGAATGATCCCGTGGTGGCATCCGGGGCAGAAATGAAACGGCACATCCGTGAGGGCCTTGGGTCTCTTGAACACCTGTTTCATCTATTTGATCCTCTTGCGATATACCTTGCGGATTTCTCTATAAAGCTCATCCGGAGAAGGGATGGATCCCGGGGGTCTGCCGTAGAAATCCACGGCAT
This sequence comes from uncultured Desulfobacterales bacterium, assembly GCA_964512335.1. Lineage (GTDB taxonomy): Bacteria > Desulfobacterota > DSM-4660 > Desulfatiglandales > HGW-15 > JAIPEI01. The sequence goes on along the minus strand of CAZEIA010000070.1, from coordinate 5,965 downwards.
CCGGACCCACGGCCAGTTCCAAGTCTTCCACCATCTGCCCGGTACTTAGCTCGAGGGCCATGAATCGCTTCACCCGGCCGGTGAGCTTGCGCAGTGCGGTCGTGGGAAAAGGGTAGATCGTAATGGGCCGAAACAGCCCCACTGCCATTCCCTTTTCTCTGGCCATGGTGACAGCGTTTTTCAGTATCCGGGCCACGGAGCCGAACGCCACAACCACGAGCCTGGCATCTTCCATATGGACCGTCTCGAACCGGATTTCCCGGCGCATACTCCGATACTTCCGATACAGCATCCAGTTGTGCTCGGTAAGCTCGCCGTCATTGAGATACAGCGACTTTAACAGGCGAGGGTCCCTGCCCTTGGCCCCGGTGAGAATCCAGCCCTTTTCCTGGGCCTTTCCACGGTGCTTGCGGAGCGTCAAAGGCTCCTTCATCTGCCCGAGCAAGGCGTCTCCCAGGACCATTACCGGGTTTCTGTACCTGTCGGCCAAATCAAAGGCCCTCATGGTGAGATCATAGCATTCCTGGACCGAGTGCGGCGCCAGTACAATGGTCCTGTAATCCCCATGTCCGCCCCCCCGGGTGGCCTGGAAATAGTCCCCCTGGGACGGGGAGATCCCGCCCAGGCCGGGGCCGCTTCGGCTCATATTTACTATAACACCGGGAATCTGGCTCCCGCAGAGATAGGAGATGCCCTCCTGTTTGAGGCTGATCCCCGGGCTGGATGATGAGGTCATTGCCCTGGCTCCGGTGGCCGCGGCCCCCATGAGCATATTGATCGAGGCGATCTCGCTCTCGGCCTGGATGAAGGTCCCTCCCGCCTCCGGAAGGTGCCTGGACATGTACTCTGGAATATCGTTCTGAGGAGTTATGGGATATCCAAAGTAAAATCGGCATCCCGCCTCTATTGCGCCCATGGCGATCGCCTCGTTACCCTTGATGAACAGCCTTCTCGAGCTTGACAACTACGGCCCTCCTGATTCAGCGGCGCTCAGGCCGCATCATTCATTTGAAAACCATGATAGCCACGTCGGGACACATCTCGGCGCAGAGTGCGCAGCCGTTGCACAGACCCGCCTCTCTGACCTCCATGGTGCGGTAGCCTGAATTATTGATCCGCTTTCCAAGCCGAATCGCCCCCTTTGGACAGGCTGCCACACAAAGGCCGCATCCCTTGCATCGTTCCCGCCTTAGTTTAACATTCGCCATATCTTCCGCCACGTTCTGAATTTCACAAGCCTGTCAGGTTTACTTTCACTCTTTGCCGCCCAACCGCAGGAGCCGTTTCCGGAATATCCCTTAAGAGATCAGGGACCGAACACCAGGCCTTTGCAGGTCAGGTCTCCAGGACAAAAATGACCTCCATGCGGACGCGGTATTCGGCGATTTTTCCATCCACCACCGAGACCCGCTGTTCGATCAACCGCATCCCCGTAATGTTACGCAGTGTGGTGTTGGCCCGTTCAAAACCCGCCTTGATCGCCTCGTCAAAACTGACCGGGGATCCTGCAATGATTTCGGTCACCCTGGCTACTCGCTCCATGTTTACTCCCTCGCATAAACCACCGGGCTGAATCAGCCTTGATTTCGTTGAGGCCCGCGCCAAGCTCTCATAGGGCCGCATCAGGCCACTCCACCTCCGTGAGCATATCCATGTTCTGCGTCATATCCTTCACCAGAAGCGCTCTGAGCTCTCTCGAAATCGGACCGGGCCGGCCGGACCCGATGGGTTTACCGTCGAAGCGCACCACAGGAATAACATCTATTGAGGTCCCCATGAGCATGACCTCCCTGGCGCGGTAAGCCTCCTCCGGCGGGATTCGATCAAATCGAACACCGGACAAAAGACCTTCCTCCACCAGGGACTCGGCCAGGTCAACCGCACGCTTGACCGTGGTTCCGGCCAGGGTCCTTTCGAACCCGGGGAACTTGAGAATCCCGTCCTCTGATACGAGCCCCACATTCTCCGTAGATCCCTCGGCAAGAAAGCCGTCCTCATCGAGCCCGACGGCATAGGGGCAGCCTCCCTTCACCGCCTCCATCTTCATAAGCACATTGGGCAGGTAATTGCAGGATTTAATCCTGGCGAAAAAAGAGTGTTTGGGAGGAACCCTGCTTGTTATGACGCAAGTCCCTTCCCTTATGTAAGACACGGGCACATCTTTGTAACGAATGACAATGACGTACATCTGGCTCGCAGGGCATTCAAAGGGGTTGGTACTGTAACTTCCCGGCCCTCTGGACAGCGTAATCCTCACGATGCAGTCCTTTTCACCTCCGCGGGCCACCAGTTCCCTCACAATGTCCCGAACAGGATCGTAATCCAAGGGCATGGAAAGAGAAATCGCATCAGCGGATTGCTCGAGCCTCTCCAGATGCGATTCCAGTTGGTAGATCCGACCTCGAACGCACCGCAGGGACTCAAACACCCCGTCACCCCTGTGCACCAGGTGATCGTCCAACGGGACCGTCATGAGAGCCGGATCCGTCACATACCCACGCCACTGACTGGAGTACATGCTCAGGTAATCCTCCTGCCAGGGCTTAGGTTCAAGATCCAGAATGTCGAAGATGTTCTCCCTTGTAACCCTTTTTAAAGCCACGCCATCTCTCCACTCGACACGTCTCGGGACCTTGGTTGCACACGACAGGACTGTCGGGGGCCTTACGGGAAACCCTGGAGGCTCCGCCCGTGACTATGGAGCCTGCCTGGCGGATACGGGTAGGGTTTGAACACGCAAGCAAAAAACTCACCTGCAGATCCGGTGAGTTCGGTTTTCGAAGGATACGCCGATTTTCGGACTTCCTTGACGCCGTCTTGACACCCCCGGAGGGCGGACATAAGATGTGCCCTTCCAATTATTCAACAAATCAAAGAACAGCGGAAAAATCAACGTATTTTTGGTTTCCAAATAAACGGCCCCATGAGTCGGACATCAAGGAAAGCGCGAGAGGAGGCTTTAATGGTCGACAGGCAGCACGTCATAGACGACATGACAATAAGGGACACCTGGAGGATGTTTCACATCATGGCCGAGTTTGTGGAGGGGTTCGACATCCTTCCGGATGCATATCCGGCTGTAACCATCTTCGGTTCGGCCCGCACCCCTCAGGACAGCCCCGTCTATCGGACCACTGAGGAGATCTCCCGGCTTCTGGTCCAGTTCGGATTCAACGTGATTTCCGGTGGAGGTCCCGGAGTAATGGAGGCGGCAAACAAGGGTGCCTCCGAGGCGGGCGGCAAATCAGTGGGCCTGCATATCCAGCTTCCCAACGAGCAGCAGCCCAATCCTTTCGCCAATATAAGGCTCGAATACCGCTACTTCTTTGTCCGCAAGGTCATGTTTGTCAAGTACGCTGTTGCCTATGTGATAATGCCCGGAGGATTCGGAACGCTGGATGAACTGTTCGAGGCCCTTACTCTGATTCAGACGGACAGGATCCGCTCCTTTCCCGTAATACTCATGGACTCAACCTATTGGAAAGGCCTGGTGGACTGGCTCAAAGACACCCTTGTGGACCGTGGAGCGGTCTCTCCCCAGGATCTGGAAATCTTTACGATGGTGGACACGCCGCAGGAGGCCGTTAACATCATCCGTAAAACAGTGGTCCTCTGACCTGAATCATTTGCCCTGAAAATATCCCTCGTCCCATAATCAACCCGGGTCGAAGACGTATTGAGGTGAAGTGGTTTAGTGACAATGTGGTTAAGTGATCATGTGGTTATGTGATTACGCAGGGACTAATCACGGATTTTCACGAACGGGGGTGACCGGCCTCTTAGGCCGTGTCCGTTTGGGGTTGAGGTGAACTCGACTGAACAGGATCTTCTTCGCCGCACCGCCCGCGACTTGGGAGTGGAACTCAAAGAAATTCAGCTGAAAAGGCTTTTCGCCTACCTGGACGAACTGTGCCTCTGGAACCGCCGCACGAACCTCACAGGTCTGCGATCCCGAAAACGCATGGTAATCGAACTCCTGGCCGACTCCCTGGTCCCGGCCCCGTTCCTTCCATTCAGAGCCCGCATGCTCGATGTGGGCAGCGGCGCGGGCCTGCCCGGCGTACCCCTCAAGATCGTCCGCCCGGATCTTCAGGTGGACCTCCTGGAGCCCTTGCTCAAGCGTCATAATTTCTTGAGACAAGCCATACGCATCCTGGGGATAGGCGGAATTCAGGCCCTTCGAGGTCGAGTGGAGGACACCACCGGCATCCTTCAGCCGCGGGGTTACGACGTGGTCACGGCAAGGGCCGTCTCCGACCTCCGCAGCACGGTGGTCATATGTGCAACTCATGTGACTGCCGGAGGCATTCTGGTAGGATTCGGCGGGAGGAATGTGGAGTCCTGCCTGGACGAGGCCCGTGAATCGCTGGTCGAAACCGGCTTGTATCTCGAAAAAACCGTGAGGTATCTGCTGCCCGATACAGCCGGAGAGAGGTTCGCCCTCTTCTTTCGAAAAGGGCCTATTTGCTCAAAAGAGCAAGAATATTGAGAAGCTGAAGGTCGATATATTTTTCCAGGGAAAGTCTCTTTCGAAAGTGCCAGTTCTTGAGAACCCACATGTGGGCCATCATCATAATATTATAAGCAGCCAGGTCCACGTCCACATCCCGAAAGACTCGCTTTTTTATACCTTCCTCAAGAATTTCCTCAAAAATACGGATCACGTCCTCTTCGAGTTGCATTATTCGGGCCTTGGAGGCCTTGTCCAGGGAACGGGACCTCTGGTAGATGAGAAGAGCCTTTTCCTTTTGCCGGTCCAGGACGCGGAAGTAAATAATAACGGCGATGACCAGCTTCTCCTCCGGATCATGGATGTCTTTGATCTCCCGGGTGAGGCTTTCACGGAAGATTTCAAGCACATCCTCCATTATCAACCGCATGATCTCCGATTTTTTCTTAACGTAATGATAGGTAACGGGCAGGCTCACTCCCGCGGCTTCAGAGATCTCCTCGATAGAGGTAGCGGAGAATCCTTTCCTGGTATAGAGCACGCTGGCGGTGTCGACTATCTTTCGCCGAACCTTGTCGGCCGACTCGATCTGGTCGAGGACCGTCAGCTTTCTCTTGGTAGCGTCCATTTTTTTCTCCGGCAGGTCCTGCTTCCTGTTAAAAAGTCAGGATCGGACCCGGGAACAGGCCCCGGGTCCAAGGCACTCATGAATCCTATTTCACATACTTGAACGACACGTTCAACCTGGCCCTGAAATTTTTTACCTTACCGTTCTCGATGCTGACGTCAAGCCTTGTAACTTCCGCGATTCTCAGCTCCTTAAGACTCTCGCCGGCTGTTCCAATCGCCGTCTTAACGGCCTCTTCCCAAGAAGTATCCGAGGTTCCGACCAATTCGATGATCTTGTATGTGCTTCCAGCCATAACCTTCCTCCTTTCAAAAACTATGGGGTTGGGATTCAGGGCGGAAGGACCTCCTTTTCTTCACCTCCTTTTTACCTTTTTCGCCCTCTATTCCTCTTGTCAGATTCCGGCTGAAAGGAACGAGCGCTTCACCTGCACCCGACCGCAATCAATCTGGAAAACCACTCGTTCCCGTGGCCGTCCAGGGCGGCAGATTCACCTGATCACCGGCTTTTCTGTAATTGTCCTTCTTTTGGAGGAGCCTGTCAAGGAGCATGGGAGCAGGAGCATGGGAGCATGACTCCGGCGGTGAAAACAGAAGATCCCATGTTTTTCCAAATTTTTATCTGCATCTCTGCCCTGGATTTATTGCCACCCCGGATTACTCCGTTTAAATTGCAGCCCTTTCAGGCCAAAGTGCTATATGGCGATACAAGTGCGAACAAAAGGCAGGAAAACAGATCAGCCATGAATGAAACCCATGCAGTTGTTGACAAGCCGCCGCCCGAAGGCTATGTTTCTTCCGCATGCGTCCGGTTCCGGCCCCGACAAGGGCCTGCCAAGAGGGAAGGCGGTGAGAATCCGCCGCAGGGTGGCCGTTGCTGTGATCCCG
>CAZEIA010000069.1:0-16051 GCA_964512335.1 uncultured Desulfobacterales bacterium | reverse complement strand
GTTGTTGACGACGAAGAAGACATCCTGGAACTCATCCGGTTCCACCTGGAGCGGGAAGGATTCCGGGTCACTTGCGCTGATACCGGGGAAAAGGCCCTCGATCTGGCACAATCGAGTTCCCCGGACCTGATCGTGCTTGATCTCATGCTCCCGGGAATTGACGGTCTGGAGGTCGCTCGTCTCATGAAAGCCGACACATGCATGCGGGGCCTGCCCATTGTCATGCTCACAGCCAAGGGAGAGGAAGCCGATGTGGTAACCGGGCTCGAACTGGGTGCCGACGATTACATTACCAAGCCTTTCAGCCCCAGGGTCGTGCTCGCGCGAATCAAGGCGGTGCTTCGTCGTAAAGGCCCTACCGACCCTGAGCCGGATGAAAACGCCGTCATCCGGCGTCATAACCTGCTAATCCATCCGGGCCGCCGCGAGGTGCTCGTGGACGATGCGCCCGTGACGCTGACCTACACCGAGTTCGGCATCCTTGCCTACCTGGCGCGACGCCCCGGATGGGTCTTCACCCGTTCCCAAATCGTGGACGCGGTGAAAGGCGACGACTACCCTGTTACCGATCGGTCCGTTGACGTCCAGATTGTGGGACTCCGCAAAAAACTCGGGAAGGCAGGGACCTTCATAGAGACGGTTCGCGGCGTAGGATACCGGTTCAAGGAGTGATTTCCCCGTGTCCGGAAGACCAAGGCTTCTCTGGCAGCTCTTTCTCTCCTATATCGTCATCATAACGGTATCCCTGGGGGCCGCCACCTGGTTGGCCACGCGCATCTTCGAAAAATTCCTGTACGAACATTACGCCGCCGACCTTCAGGCCCGCGCCCGTATCCTGGAGGCCAAATTCGCCACCCTGCTGAGGGAGGGGGCATACGCCTCCATCGACAGCCTGGCCAAGGAAACAGGTAAAAAGGCCTCCACGCGAATCACGGTGATCCTGCCCTCGGGCCGGGTGGTCGGAGACACCCACGAGGCCCCCCTCAGCATGGACAGACACGCAGACCGAATAGAGGTATCACTTGCGATGAGGGGAGAGGTGGGCGTGGCGACCCGTTACAGCCGAACCCTGGACCAGGATATGATGTATGTGGGCATTCCGTTGTCGGACGAGGCCGGCTTCCTGGGGGTGCTGCGGACATCCGTACCCTTTGTTCCCATTGACCGGACTATCGGCCGGATTACTTCCAGAGTCGTGTTTCAGGGTTTTCTCGTAGCCATCCTGGCCGCGATCCTGAGCCTGTGGATCTCCAGGCGTCAATCCCGCCCGCTGGAGATGATAAAGGACGGGGCCGAGCGGTTCGCGTCCGGAGAACTCGATTTCCGGCTGTCCGTCCCTGAATCCGAGGAGATGGGGGGCCTGGCCGCTGCCTTGAATCAGATGGCCACGGACCTTGCCGAGCGCCTTCGAGCGGTTCGAAGGCAAAGAAATCAACTGGAGGCGGTGCTCTCCAGCATGGTCGAAGGCGTCATCGCCCTGGACATGGACGAGCATGTGATTCGAATGAACAGGGCGGCCGCTAGAATGCTTCGGTGCAGTCCGTCCGAGGTGCGAAACAGGAGCATCCAGGAGATCTCCCGCAACACCACACTCCAGCGGTTCACAGCCGATACCCTGGCAAGTGAGTCGCTCGTGGAGCGGGACCTGAATCTTTATGTGGAAGGCGAGCGGATCGTGAGCGCCCACGGCACCGGACTCTGGGACGAAAACGGAGCGCGTATGGGCTCTCTCATAGTCCTTCACGACATAACGAGGTTGAGGCGCCTGGAAAATATACGCCGGGACTTCGTGGCGAATGTGAGTCACGAGATAAAGACGCCCATCACGGCCATTAAGGGTTTCGTGGAAACCATTCAGGAAACCGGGGCGGAGGAAGACCCCGGTACCACAAGACGGTTCCTCGAGATCATCGAACGCCACGTAGATCGCCTCGAGGCTCTGGTGGAAGACCTTCTGGAGCTATCCCGCATAGAGGAGCAGGAGCAGGCCGGGGGAATCGGGCTCGAGCCGGGGCTTGTCTCGGATATCCTCAAGGGTGCCGCGGAACTAGTCAAAGAGAGGGCGGGAGACTCAGCCGCCGGCTTTGAGATCTCCTGCGAGGAGAACCTGACAGCCCTCATGAACCCCATCCTTCTGGAGCAGGCCTTTGTAAACCTCCTGGAAAACGCCGTCAAGTACAGCCCCGAGGGAAGCCCTGTACGGGTGACGGCCTCTCGATCAGGCAAGGAGAGCGTGATCCGGATTGAGGACAGGGGGCCCGGCATTCCGGCGGCACACCTGGACCGCATTTTCGAGAGATTCTACCGGGTGGACAAGTCCCGCAGCCGCAAGCTGGGGGGTACCGGACTCGGTCTGGCCATCGTGAAACACGTGGTCAAGGTGCACGGCGGCCGAGTTGATGTGGAAAGCAGGCCCGGCGAGGGAAGCGCCTTCATTGTCCGCCTGCCCGGCGTCGAGGCCGAACCGGACCATTAACTACTCGGCTATCATGGCCCTCATCATGTCCGTTGCATTCTGGGCGTGATCCGCAATGGAACCGATGGTCTCCACCATGCGGATCAGGTGGAATACGGCCAGGGGATCCTTGACCGTGGTGAAAATCTTGTTCATCAATTCCCGTTCCAGGTGGTCGGCCTCGTGTTCAGCCTGGCGGATGTCGCGGATAATGGACTTGATCTCTTCCCGAATGGCCTCCGACCCGGAACGGAAGAACTCGGACGCCTTCTCCACTAGCGGGGAAAGGGCCTCTATGGAGGGAAGGACCTTTTCCACAAGAAAGAGCAGGTCCTCGCCCACATCGCCTTCGAACCCCTCGGGCCGGTAAGAAAGCCAGTAGAGAGACTCCTCGACCGCATCCACGACCTTGTCCTGCTCACGCAGGTACATGAAGAACTGGAACTTATCCACGGGCATGAGAACGCCCTTGGGCAGGTGGCCCCTGATGTTCCGCTTTATGGCGTCCGCCTCGGACTCCAGTACGGCCACCTGGTCCGTGAGGTCGTCGAAAATCTCGCACTGCTTGTCCAGGTGACACTTCACCGCCCTGAAGAATACCCGGGCGCACTCGCTCACCTTGTCCGCGTGGCGCTGCAGGTTTTCGAAGGGAGATTTGTAAAACAACGACATAAACGTTGAACGCATTGAGACCTCCCCCTGACTACAAAAATAAAGCTACAAGCAGCTTATAAATAAGCATAGAAAGAACAAGTGTAAACGGCAAAGTAATAAACCAGGAATATATTATATTCCTGATCACCCTGAGATCCAGCACCCCCATCCCTCTCATCAATCCAACGCCTATGACCGATCCCACCAGTACATGGGTCGTGGACACCGGCAGACCGAGGCGGGAACACACCAGTATCGTGGTTGCCGCCCCGAATTCGGCGCTGAACCCCCGAACAGGGGTCATCTCGGTGATCTTTTTCCCGATCGTCTGCATCACCCGTGCGCCGAAGGCCAGGAGACCCACGCCCACCGCCGCTCCTCCTGAGGCGAGCATCCATATCGGCACCTGCACCTGCATCGATACGGTCTTGGTCTTCACAACAGCGAAGATAGCGGCAAGGGGGCCTACGGCATTTGCCACGTCGTTCGCTCCATGGGCGAATGCGACGTAGCAGGCCGTTATGATCTGGAGGTAGACAAAGACGCATTCCACCTTTTCATTTTCGTCCCCTCGAATCCAGCGGCACCCTTCGCCGCCGAGCCTCAAGAGCAAAAGCTTTCCGGCAAACCCTGCGCCCACGGAAACCGGCAAGGCGATAAGCAGGGCCGTGACGAAGCCGAGGTTCAAACGAAGGTTTGCCAGCCCTTTAAAAATCATGGAAAGGATCAGGATCGTAAACACCACGGTCAGCAGCCAGGGCGCGTACTTCCTTGTCTGCTCATAGGGATCCTTGGCCAGCTGGATTTTGCGGCGTATGAGAAGGAACACCCCGCCGCCGATCACAGCCCCGACCAACGGCGAGAGCACCCAGCTGAGAACGATGGCCACAACCGTCCCCCAGCTCACGCCTCCGAACCCCACGGACATGATGCCGAAGCCCACCACCGCCCCGACAATCGAGTGGGTGGTGGAAACGGGCATGCCCAGGCGGGTGGCGAGGTGGACCCAGACCCCCGCAGCCAGCAGCGCGGCGAACATGCCTAAGAGGAGCTTCTCGGGTGACCCCGCAAGGAGGTTCGGATCGATCATCCCCTTGCGGATCGTATTCGTTACATGGCCGCCGGCCATGACTGCACCTGTCAGGTTGGCGAGCATGGCGGCCACCACGGCCCGCTTCATGGTCAGGGCACCGGAACCTACGGAAGTCCCCATGGCGTTCGCCAGGTCATTGCCGCCGATATTGGCGGCCATGTAAAACCCCACGAGCGCCGCAACTCCCAGAATATAGTATTCCGTCCCTGCCGACAAGAGCTCCAGCATCCGAGTCTGTCTTTCCCTTCCGCTGAAAAAGAGTAATCCCGCCATCGTCCGCCCGTTCGGCGTATCCCGGCCGGCGGAGGGCCGTTGCGGGAAAACACCTGCACAAGTCCTAACAGCTCCGGCCCATTGGACCTTTACCATTACTCTCCTGTGGAATCAAGCTCTGCATTCTTCCAGGTGGAATGCCGTATCGCAATCCTGCACAAATGTGTCAACCCTTCCACTTTCCCGTATATCCGCCGCCGCTGTCTCCACATCACCGGACCAGACGGGACCCACAGGGGCTCTCCGCACAAGGGCCCTCACGGAACACCCCCCTTCCAGCAACCTCTGAACCAGGTGCCTGCCGATGAAGCCATCTGCCCCTGTGACCAGAACCCTGTTCATGCCTCGCGCTCCAAAGCCCAGCAGTGTCAGGACTGGCCCCTCTGAGAGCCATGCTGATCGCTATTCATGATGTTACCCTGAGTGATACATTTTCTCGACAACTATCTACCTGAAACTTGAACATATTGTCCAGCATAACCTGGGTTTGGGGGTTTAGGGGACGGGTTTAGGGGACGTTGTTGACTTTGTAAACTTGGTTGATCGCGCAAAGACGCGAAGCCGTCAAGAAAGAACCCCGGGGTTTATCACTTTCCCGTTCTTGTCCACAAGCCGGTACCCCTTCCCGGGCCAAACAGATAATCACTGATCAAGACTTGCCTCCGGAACGACTCATGTAAGAGCAGCACCGAGCCAGGTCCCCAGGGTATAGGGCGTGATGAAGTCCACCGTACCTTTGCTGTGGTGCAGGGATTGTTCGAGGGCCATGTTCAAGACCGCAAAGCGGTCCGGGGCATAGGCCTCGATGAAGCTCCAGGCGGAACGGCTGACTGCGGGTTGTTTGAGGAGAGAGGCTTTCACTTCCAGGCCATATATTCTTCCGGCATGTTCGATGACGAAGTCCACTTCCGCCCCGGATTTGCTGCGCCAGAATCGGATCTCATCCTGGAATGACAGTGCTTTGAAGATCTCGGAGAAAGCCCAGTTTTCGAAAAGACGGCCCTTGTCGGTCCTCAACTGCAGGTCCTCGCTGAAATCGTTGAGCAATTGATTGCGGATACCATTGTCAATGAAGAAGACCTTTGGAGCCGTTGTGATTTCCCTGCGTTTTCCTCCGGCATACGGTGAAACTTTCCTTACGATATGGCTTTCTTCCAAGATCTCGATGTAAGTGTTGACCGTTCCGGCATCCACGTTGCAAAGGGAAGCGAGCTCCGAGACGTTCAGAAGATTCCCGATTTGCCCGGCCAGCAGGGTCAGCAATTTGCGAAATGCGGCCACATGCCTGATCCGGAAAAGATCGGACGCATCCCGGAGGATCAGCGCCTCCACAAGGTCGCTCAGAAGCATCTTTTTTTGTTGTTCTTCACGGCACAAATACACTGCGGGATAGCTTCCGAAAAAAAGCTGGTGTGAAACGATCCCGTCACAGACCGTTCTGTCGGCGACCGGGTTGGGTGCTGCGGCGTGTTGCCTGAGTTCCTGCAGGGAAAAAGGAAGAAGTCGTCTTCTGCTTGCCCTGCCCGCCAGAGATTCCCTTGTCCTGCTCCTCAAATCGAATGATGATGAGCCGGTGACCCAGATTTGGAGTTTCAGCTTTGCATCCACCAGTCCCTTGACAAACAGCCCCGCTTCTTCAAGGTGTTGAATCTCGTCGATGAACAACGCCTGCACAAACGAATAATCCCGGCGCAAATGCTCGATAAGATCCAGGGGCCGGCCGCAGGCGGTACGCAACAGCGGATCTTCCATGTTCAGAAACAGCAGATCAGGAGCAATATGAATGAGCTGCCGCCATACCATGGTCGACTTGCCGGCCTGGCGCGGTCCGGCGATCAGGATGGCCCGCCCGGGAGGGACTGCAGGGTCTTCCCTGTGACGGGGAACATAATCCTCAGGCAGCAGGGGACCAATCAGTTCCCTCGCCCGATCGGGCTCTAGCACCCAGGGGTTAAACTGCTTTATCCTGTTCTGGACCTCTATACTGAACATCCGGACCGCCCTGCAATGGTTCGCGCCCTTTAAACGTGTCGGAATCCGGAATAGTTTCCGGCTGGACACGCAAACAGGCAGAAGGATTTAATCAACTCTAACCCGGCTCAAATGGAATGTCAATCCTTATGAGCCGGTCTAATGCTGGTCATCCCACCCGATACCCTTGTATTCTTGGGCCAAACAGATAATCACTGATCAAGACCTGACCCCGGTGGACAAGGCATTTCATGCTGTGGTAATGAGGAGGCGAAAAGGAAAGGGAAGGCCCACATGACCCTGAGCATTCTACTGACCGGGGCAGGAGGACAGCTTGGCCGGGAAATACAGGAGGCCGGTATACCCCCAGGTTCAGGCATAAGTATCACGGCCCTGGACCGGACCGGCCTGGACGTCACAGACCCCGAAGCGATCGAAAAGGCCATGTCTATTCACCACCCAGGCCTGGTGGTCAACGCAGCGGCCTGCACGGACGTGGACCGGGCCGAGAGCGAACCCGACCTCGCCCTTGCCGTGAACCGGGACGGCCCCGATCTCCTGGCCCGAGCCTGCTCCAAGGCCGGCATTCCCTTGATCCACGTTTCCACGGACTACGTGTTCGACGGAAGGGGCGTAAGACCCTACAGGGAAGACGACCCGGTTTCTCCGCTCAACGCATACGGACGAACCAAGGCCGAAGGGGAGGCCTGCATACGAGCCGGCCTTCAGGAGCACGTCATTATACGCACCTCCTGGCTCTACTCGGCCCACGGCCGCAACTTCCTCACCACCATGCTCAGGCTGGGCCGCGAACGGGAGGCCCTTTCCATTGTGGACGACCAGGTAGGCTGCCCCACCTGGGCAGGCGACCTTGCCCGGGCGATCCTGCAAATCGCCGCCGCCGTTCACAAGACGCCTTTGCCCTGGGGGACCTACCACTACTGCAATGCGGGTGAGACCACCTGGCACGGGTTCGCCCGGGCCGTCTTCGACCTGGCCCCCGCATCCCTGAACCTCAGGGTACGCGAGCTGATCCCCATCCGCACCGAGGACTACCCCACCCCTGCAAAACGCCCCCGTTACTCGGTCCTGGACTGCCGCCGAATCACCGAGACATTCGGCATCAACCAGCCTCCATGGCGGGAAAGCCTGAAAACGGCCATAAGGTCTTTAGTGGTCGCCTGAGCCGACTGGAGCAGATGAAGCTCTTCTCAGACCTTCCATACACTCCAGCCACATCCTGGAAGCACATAACTGTTTCTGAGGCATCACCCCTGGATCTCGGGCCGAACAGATAATCGCTGATCAAGACTTGACCCCGGAAACCGGAACACCCTTGACAGCAATAAGGCGGGGATATAAACTTAACAAATTTGTTAAGCATCTATTCCTGGTATAGCCATGAATCTTGCCTCGCTGAAAAACAAGCCCTTCTTTACCGTCCAGGACGTGGCAGCGGCAACGGGTACAACCTTGCCCTCGGCGCATGTCCTGTGCAGCCGCTATGTCAGAAAGGGCGCTTTTATTAGAATAAAGAAGAACTTCTACGTGCCGGCCGAAACCTGGGATCGATACGGTTTTCTCGATTTTCTCAAGATCGCCAATTTCCTTCAAGTCCCCTCTTATATCTCCTTCACCACGGCCCTGGAGTTTCACGGGCTCACAACCCAGATCCAGCGAAACTGGTACGAATGCGTTGCGACTCGCCGGACCAACAGCTTTGAAATCCGCGACACGAACTTCATCTATCACAAGTTCCATGTTCGCCTCTATTTCGGGTACGAGCGCAGGGACAATGTTTTCATCGCCCTCCCTGAGAAGGCTGTTCTGGATTCCGCCTATCTTGAAGTTCGCGGGCGCGGAGGAACAGACTGGGATGCCCTGAGCCTGGACAAAATGGACAGGCATCTAATCCGGCGGTGGATAGAACCTTTTCCAAAGCAATTCAAGCGGAAGATGGCGGAAAAATGCAGGCTCTGATCGCCCAGGAACAGTTTGAAATGGAAGTGCTGGATCGCTTGAACAGCATGCGTTTTCTGGAAGCTCTCACATTTGGCGGCGGCACTATGCTGCGGCTCTGCCACGGCCTTGATCGTTATTCGGTCGACCTGGATTTCTGGCTCGTCGATCCTTTGCTTGACGAAGACCTCTTTTACGGCCTGAAGACAAACCTTGCCCGCCATTACACACTCAGGGATGCGGCATACAAGCACTTCTCTCTGCTGTTTGAGCTGGGCGCCGCCTCTTATTCACGAAGCCTCAAAATAGAGATTCGAAAGGACCCGGGGCAACCGGATACTGAACCGGCCATCGCATACTCGCCCCATTCCAATCGCCAAGTCCTGCTGAGGGCTATGACCCTCGATCAGATGATGCTGCTCAAAACCCTTGCATTGCTGGATCGCGGAGAGATCAGGGATGCCTATGACATGGAGTTCATGGTGAAGCGCGGCGTTGCGCCGGCAGCCGAAGCCGAAGTACTCGAAAAGCTGCTTCAACGTATCAGTGCCTTTTCAAAAATCGATTACAGTTCCAGGCTGGGATCATTGCTCGAGCCCGAAAAGCGCGCCTACTATCGCGAACAAAACTTCAGGATACTCAAGACCGCTATCCAGGACCGCCTGGAGGCCTCCACAATGTCATTTCCCCCTGGTGCTCCCGCTGTTCCCGCCCAAGGCCCCGAAAAGGTATAAAATCTTCTTGCAAGCGTTATTCATACCCTATAGGGTATAGCTCGTGATATATGGGAATAAAATATACCCTATGGGGTACAAACAATGAAAAGGCCGCTGATTGATTTTGTAAAAGGAAGGCGCAAGGCACTGGGCCTGACCCAGCGCGACCTGGCGGATCGCGCAGGTGTCGGGCTGCGCTTTGTAAGGGACCTGGAGCAGGGCAAGAAGTCACTGCGCATGGACAAGGTCAACCAGATACTGGCACTGTTCGGTCACCGGCTGGAGCCGGCGCCGTTCCGAATCGAGGTGGACGATGAGGAAAGCACAGATCCTGATGCTTGACCGCATCGCAGGGATACTGGAGGAGCCCATTTTTCGCCTTACGGAGAAACAGCTTGCCAACTCCATGGATCGACTCAAGGCCGACATAGGCCCGCGCGCTCCGTCTCCTTGATGACGGGTTCCGCCTCCCGGAAACAAGGCGTCGCTTTGCCGATTTGATTCTCGATCGTAGCAAACGCTTCGAGATGCGGTGAGGTGACCGGTGGACAAGGCATTTCAGCCTGTGGTAATGAAGGGGCAGCGGGAAACGGGAAAGGAAGGCGACATGAGAGACCAGCCAACCCTGCTCGTCACAGGCGGCGCCGGCTTCATAGGGACCAACTTTGTTCACCATGTGCTGGAGAAGAAAAGGGATTGGCGCGTGGTGAACCTGGACCTGATCACCTACGCCGGCAATCCCGCCAACTTCGACAACCTGGAACCGGACTCCGCCGGACGGCACCTCCTCGTCAGCGGAGACATCAGGGACCCGAAACTCCTCAAGCGCATCTTTCAAGACCACAATCCCATGGCCGTTGTTCACTTTGCAGCGGAATCCCACGTTGATCGCTCCATCCTGGGTCCCGAGGCCTTTGTGGAGACGAACGTCACAGGCACCTTCAGGCTGCTTCAGGCGGCCCTGGATCACTGGTCAAAAAACAACCGGCCCGGGACTTTCCGGTTCCTCCACGTCTCCACTGACGAGGTGTACGGCAGCCTGGACGCGGCATCAGCACCGTTTACAGAACAGCACCCTTATGACCCGTCAAGCCCCTACTCGGCATCCAAGGCTGCAGCCGACCACTTTGCCAGGGCCTATTCCCGCACATACGGCCTGCCGGTCCTGGTTACCAACTGCTCAAACAATTACGGGCCCTTCCAATTTCCGGAGAAGCTAATACCCCTGGCACTGCTAAAGCTCCTGAACAGGGAGCCCGTTCCGGTATACGGAGACGGGACCAACGTGCGGGACTGGCTATATGTGACCGACCACTGCGAGGCGCTCCTGCGCGTACTGGAGGCCGGTGTGCCCGGAGAAACATATAACATTGGAGGAAACGCGGAGCGCACCAACCTGGAGGTCGTCCAAACCCTCATCGAACTGGTGGACAGGCATTTTAGAGAGAGCGGCCGGGAACCGCCCGAAAACCTTATACAATTTGTTCAAGACCGCCCGGGCCACGATCAGCGATACGCAATCGACTCCGCCAAGATCGAGCAAGACCTGGGCTGGCGGCCCGCCTACTCGTTTGAGCACGGCATGGAGTGCACCGTGGCATGGTACCTGAACCATCCTGAATGGGTTGAGAGCATTCAGACCGGCGCCTACAGGGAGTGGCTCGAGCAAAACTACGGTACTCGTGGCAGCGTGCCCTCCTCCCGGGAAATGCAATCAGGAAACCGCGACAAGGGGGATAAACCGTGAAAGGCATCATACTGGCCGGGGGATCAGGCACCCGGCTCTATCCCATCACCCGGGGCGTGAGCAAGCAGATGCTCCCGGTATATGACAAGCCCATGATCTACTACCCCCTCTCCGTCCTCATGCTGGCCGGGATCCGGGAGATCCTGGTCATCTCAACGCCCTTTGACCTCCCCCGGTTCCGGGACCTGCTTCAGGACGGATCCCAGTGGGGCCTTAGGTTTGCATACGCCGAACAGCCAAGGCCCGAGGGCCTGGCCCAGGCCTTCATCATCGGCCGGGAGTTCGTGGGCACTGACTCGGTGTGCATGATCCTGGGGGACAACATCTTCTTCGGCCACGGCCTTCCCGAGTTCCTTAAACGCGCGGCCTCCAGGAAAACCGGGGCCACGGTGTTCACATACTGGGTGAGCGATCCCGAGCGATACGGGGTCATGGCCTTTGATTCAAATGACCTGCCCACAGGCATAGAAGAAAAGCCCGATTACCCCCCTTCCAACTGGGCGGTAACCGGGCTCTATTTTTACGACAACCGGGTACTGGATATTGCGACGGGGCTTAAGCCCTCAGCCCGCGGAGAACTGGAGATAACGGACGTAAACCGTATCTACCTGGAGACATGGGGCCTGGCCGTGGAAAAGCTGGGCCGGGGAATCGCGTGGCTGGACACGGGGACCCACGAAAGCCTTCTTCAGGCCGCTCACTTCATTCAGGTGATCCAGGAACGGCAGGGGCTGCACGTGGCCTGCGTGGAGGAAATCGCCTACAGAATGGGATACATCAATGCAGAACAGGTGGAACGCCTGGCCCGTCCCCTGGCCAAGAACGAGTACGGTCAATACCTCCTGGGCCTGTTGAAGATCGGAGGTCGGCCTGATGAGAGTTGAACGCGCCCCCCTTGGCGGTGTCCTCATAGTGTTCCCGGACGTCTACCCGGACGACCGGGGCCTGTTCATGGAGACCTACCAAGAGGGACGATACGCCCAAAACGGCATCAGTTCCCGGTTCGTACAGGACAACCTCTCCCAATCTTGCAGGGAGACCCTCAGGGGGTTACACTTTCAGCAGCCCCGGCCCCAGGCCAAGCTGATCCAGGCTATCCATGGGGAAATTTTCGATGTGTGCGTGGACATCCGGCATGGGTCTCCTGATTTCGGCCGCTGGTTCTGGATAAAGCTTTCTTCAGATGACCCCTGCCAGCTCTTTGTGCCGGAAGGCTTTGCCCACGGGTTCTGCGCATTGAGCGACAACGCAACGGTCCTGTACAAGTGCAGCGATGTCTACGTGCCGGAGTATGATTCGGGCATCCTCTGGTCCGACCCGGAACTTCAAATCAACTGGCCCTTAAAGGACCCGCGCCTCTCTCCCAAGGACCGCGGTCTTCCCCGCCTGAGGGACGTTCCCTTTGACCGGCTGCCCAAATACACGGAAATGCCCGCATGACCCTGACCCGCACCCTCCCTCGCGACACCCCCTTCCTGAATGTCAGCGAAGTTATTGCAATTTCAACAACTGCCGCTGCAGCCCATTGAGGCATTCGAGGAGGGATCTCTTCCCGTTCCAGTTTACTATGATCACCTTGACGGACGGGGGCATGAATTGATCGGGGCTCAGCCTGATCCTGAAGGCCGGCTTTCCTTTCCAATAAAAGTCCAGAGGGTTGCGGTCAGGATCATGAAGACAAAAGCATTAGGCTGGTAAGTTGCTTGTTTGATTAGGAAGATACCCGCATGAAAGGGTGTGTGTCAACCGGAACAGCTTTATGGTATCTTTCAGCACAAAAATGGCGTGGTCACGAAGGAAGGGATTCCCGGGCGCACGATTCGTGGTTGAATTCCGTGTGTGAAGACCGCTGAGGCCTTGGAGGTATAAAACCACAATATGTTGTGTGGATTTTGTGGTTGACACACAACCTCATATATGTATATTATCCTTCGAAAAAATTTACTTCCTATCGTGGATATCTGTGTCAAGCGTATGAAAAGGAGAAAATACTTGAAAAACCGCCCTCTTGTTTTTTGGCCCCTGTTTGCGCTACTGATCCTCTTTCTGACTCTGGGCTCAGGATGCGTGGCACCCGGGCCGCGGCACGACTTGGCGGCCAACACGACAACCCCGGAGGAAACTCAGGCATCCGGCTCTTATGAGACCCACGGATCGGCGCCGGAGACACGAAGAGCGGTTCAGCCGATAGCACCCACTCGCTTCGAGGCCATTGAAGAGCTGGGGGAGGACGAATCCCCGCAGGATAAGGAACTATCCGGCGACGGACGGTTCACCAACCAGGAACTGCTCGATTCGGCCATGGAATTCTATCAGGCGTCCACTGACTTCTGGGAGCAGGGAGACCTGGAAAACGCCATGGGGGCGCTGGACAAGGCCTACTCCTTGATTCTGCAGGTAAAGCCTACAGCCGACGCCGAACTCCTTCAGCAGAAGGAAGATCTTCGCATAACCATCTCGCGGCGCATCGTTGAAGTCTACTCCTCCCGGTTTAACGTGGCCGGCGGCAACCACATGGCCATACCCCTGGACATGAACGAAGAGGTGCAAAGGGCCTTGAACCTCTTCAAGGGCCCCCAACGGAAGTTTTTCCTGGAGGCCTATCGCCGATCCGGGATCTACCGGCCCATGATTGTGGAGGCACTCAACGAGGCGGGGCTCCCGGAGGAGCTCTCCTGGCTTCCACTCATCGAGAGCGGGTTCAAGGTGCGCGCCCTGTCCCGTGCCCGCGCCCTGGGTATGTGGCAGTTCATCGCATCTACCGGATACAAGTTCGGGTTAAAGAGGGATCAGTGGATCGACGAGCGGATGGATCCGGAAAAATCCACCATGGCGGCCATTGAGTATCTCAAGGAACTTCACCAGATCTTCGGAGAATGGACCACGGCCCTGGCCGGTTACAACTGCGGGGAGCACAGGGTCCTAAGCCGAATCAAGTCCCAGCAGATCCAGTACCTCGACAATTTCTGGGACCTGTACAAACAACTCCCCAGGGAAACCGCCTTTTACGTGCCCAAATTCCTGGCCGTACTCCACATTGTCAACGACCCTGAGGCCCACGGTTTTGAGCTGCCCGAGGTTTATCCCCCCAGGGACAAGGATTTTGTGGCCGTCGACAAACAGGTCCACCTCAAGGCCCTTGCACAGCATCTCGAGGCGGACTACGGACTCCTGTGCGAAATGAACCCCGAACTCAGGCAGTACCTGACCCCGGGCGGCCCATACACCCTCAAGGTCCCAAAGGGAAAAGGCGATACGCTGGTGGCCAAGCTGCGAGATCTCCCCGCCTGGAGCCCGCCGCAACCCACTCACGTGGTCCACAAGGTCCGAAGAGGTGAGACCCTGTCCGCTATCGCCGGCAGGTACGGCACCTCGGTTCAGGCCATTGCCAATGCTAACGGGATTCGAAACCGCAACCACCTGAAGATGGGATCGAACCTCAAGATCCCGACGCGGGGAAGCACGGCGGCCGTGGCTGCAGCCTATTCTCAGAAGGGCAGCCTTACAGGCTACCGTGTAAGGAAGGGGGACTCCCTCTGGAAGATCGCCCAGCGCTTCTCCACCACCACCGGGGCCATACAGTCTGTCAACGGGCTCCGGACTACCAGGCTCCAGATAGGCCAGGTGCTCAAGGTGCCGGCGGGCACCAGTTCAGGAACGTCAACAAAGACCGTACAGACCTATCGGGTCAAGAGGGGGGATTCCCCCTACCTCATAGCCAGACGCCACAAGATGGAGCTTTCTGACTTTCTCAAGGTGAACCGCCTCACCCCCACGAGCACCATCTATCCCGGGCAGGTCGTGAAGGTAACCGCCCATTAGCAACTCCTCTTTGCGGCGTCGCCCGATTCCTTTTATCGGCGGGCGGCGCCGCTCCCTTTCCCGCCGCGTTGTCTGAAGTTAATCACCGGGTTATGCCAGCCACACGGATTCCAGATAGGTCTCGTGAAATTCCACGATCATGCATGGCCGGTTCGTCTCCAGGTCCCAGGGAATGAAACAGGCGAGGCCGTCCAGAAGTTCTCGTTCTCCCTCCTCGACCCGGGACTCGGCCGCCTCAAACGCCTGGCGCACCGTGGCCTGAATAAGACGATCACTGTGAAGCGTGGCATTCATAGCCCTCAGTGATGATGCTGTCTGAAGCTGTTCAACCGCCTCTTCCCAGTGAACGCCTTCCACCTTGCGGCGAAGCACATAGCCGTTTCCTCGGTCCCGCACGGCCAGGACCGGCGGGTTGACGAGAAGGCGGGCGTTGCGCGCGCGGACGCCGGCGGCCTGGTAACCCAGCCGCTCCAACAGGGCCTTCTCCCTCAAAATCCGATCGAGCTGCCTTGACTGGACCCGCTCGAAAATATATTGCTCGCCCTCCAGGTTCAACTCTTTGAGCCGCGTAGGGTCGAACCCCATGTCCAGGAAGTCGCCGATGGTGAAGAAATCCCCGGGCGCCGCCCCGCGCGCATCGAGCCACGAGGCCAGGGCCGGCCGCGCGTAGTTGGGCATTGCCTCTATGGTCCGGGCCGGGTCCCGCTTCAGCTCCTCGGGAAGCCGCATCCACAAAGACCGTTCACCGAAGACCAGGACGGGCTTTGAAGCGAGTTCCGGAGGGGCGTAAGACTTGGTCTTGAGCGAAAGGACGTTCGGGTCCAGGACGATCTGTTCCAAGGAATCACCGCCCGTGTACCCGAGCAGGCCTGCGATACGACGCCGGAAACCTATGAGCTTGGTCACGTACCGGGTGAACATGAAACGCATCAGGGGTGTGATCCGGCCCTCATCAAGTTCCCGGTGAAAATATCCCAAAAGGGCGTCGTACAGGTCCCTGAACTCGGCGAGGGTGTGCTTGACCATCTCCTCGTTGTCCCTCATGTCGATTGCAGCCCGCTTGCGGCTCAGGTGGTGTATGACCCTCAGCACCGGTTCCTTGAGCTCTCGGTCTCTGAACCTGAGTGGGACAAAGACCATGAAGTTCTCCGTACCCTGAGGCGCTGCGTCCCCAAGGATCGCCTCCAGGGGCTCCCAGGCCTGCTTCGTGTAAATGTTGTATGCGGGGTCCTCGGGGGAGATGATGTTGTCGAGGATCCCCAATGCCGTCTTCTCCTCCAGAAATTGCCGGAAGTACTCGAGCACGAGGCGGCCGAGCCCTTTGCTCCTGAAAGGCGGCGACACCTCCACATACACCAGAT
>CAZEIA010000068.1:0-16376 GCA_964512335.1 uncultured Desulfobacterales bacterium | reverse complement strand
GCGCTGTTCGGTTGAGATCCTCCCTGATGCAGTGCTCCAGCAGGGACAGGTCCACCGTGCTGTCCTTTTTCGCCACGCCGATTCGCTCGCAGAACGTACGAATGGAAGCCGGCGTATACCCCCGCCTTCGAAGACCGCAGAGGGTGGGCATTCTCGGGTCATCCCATCCGTTAACACAGCCGTCCCGGACAAGTTCAAGTAGCTTTCTCTTGCTCATCACCGTATAGGTCAGGTTCAAACGGGCGAACTCGATTTGTTGGGGATGAAATACGCCCAACTGGTCCAGAAACCAGTCGTACAGGGGCCGGTGGTCCTCGAACTCAAGCGTGCATATGGAATGGGTAATGCCTTCCAGTGAGTCGGACAGGCCGTGGGCAAAATCGTACATTGGATAGATACAACAGGTCTCACCGGTCCTGTGATGCGCCGCGTGCACGATGCGGTAGACGACCGGGTCCCGCATGTTCAGGTTGGGAGAAGCCATATCGATCTTCGCCCGAAGCACATGTTCTCCTTCCCTGAACTCACCCTTTGCCATGCGCTCGAACAGGTCCAGGTTTTCCTCTAAGGACCTTTCTCGGTAGGGGCTCTCCTTTCCCGGCTCAGTGAGGGTCCCACGGTACTCCCTGATCTGGTCCGGGCTGAGGCTGTCCACATATGCCTTCCCGTCCTGAATGAGCTGCACGGCATAGGCATGGAGATGCTCGAAGTAGTCCGAGGCATAGAAAAGCCGTTCACCCCAGTCGAACCCGAGCCACCTCACGTCCTCCATAATGGAATCCACATACTCCACCTCTTCCTTGGTGGGGTTCGTGTCGTCGAACCTAAGGTTGCAGAAACCTCCGTACTCGCGTGCAATACCGAAATTCAGGCAGATGCTCTTGGCGTGACCGATGTGCAGGTATCCGTTCGGCTCGGGGGGAAAGCGGGTATGCACACGACCTCCGTTCTTTCCGTTCTTAACATCCTCGTCGATGATATTCCGTATAAAATGGTGTCCAGGGGCTTTTGCGGGCTTGGTCATGTATTCCTTACTCTCCTTGTAGTGCTCGGCTGGTCAGGGTGAGGCGACCCGAGCCACGGAACCACAGGAAATTAGAGACGTCCTCTTACGGGGTTGCAGCACGAATCCTAAAAAGAGCCTGAAGTGCCTAAGGCCTTAACTGCCGCATATCATCGGATGGACAGCACCCTGCGCCCGATTCCAGCGCAGGGTGTGCTGTAGGAAGGCCTTCGGCGGGTGCGCCGCCATCGGGCGTCATTGGGGATACATACATTCGATCTCGTCGCGGTATTTCTCCTCAATAATCCGCCTCTTGCATTTCAGGGTGGGAGTTAGTTCGCCTGTCCTCTGGGTCCATTCGTCGGGCAGGAGCCTGAATTGCCGAATCTGCTCGGCCCGGGAGAACGGCTTCATGTACTTGGCGATCACCTTCTCATAGAGGTGCTGCACCCTTTCATGATTCAACAGTTCATCACGTGTCTTGTAAGAGACGCCCACCTTGTCGGCCCACTTGGTCAATTCCTCGAAGTTGGGGACGATAAGGGCGGACAAGTACTTCCGGCGATCCCCGATCACGCTTACCTGTTCTATGAAACGGGATCCCTTGAGGGAGTTTTCGAGGTTTTGCGGGGCTATGTTCTTTCCCCCCGATGTGACGATAATCTCTTTTTTCCTCCCGGTGATCATGAGACACTGGTCCTCGTCAATCTTCCCGATATCACCGGTGCAGAAGAAGCCGTCTTCATTAATGACCTCTTTCGTGGCTTCCTCGTTTTTGTAATATCCCAACATTATCTGAGGGCCTCTTATCAAAATCTCTCCGTCATCGGCGATCTTGATCTCCGTCTCCTTGACCGGAGGCCCGACGGTCCCGGGTTTGATCATGCACGGGCGGTTGACATTGGTGACGGGAGTGGTCTCGGTCAGGCCGAATCCTTCCAGCACCGTGATGCCCATGCCGAGAAAGAACTCGGCGTCCGAGACGGACAAGGGTCCGCCTCCGGAGACGGCGAACTTCAATCGGTCCATGCCCAGGGCCGCCTTGAGCTTGGAAAAAATAAGCTTGTCGGCCAGTTTGTGCTTGAACTTGAACCATCCGGCTCTCGGCTTGTCCTGGCATACATAGGGCAGGTTGTCCCTGGCCACGCCGATGGCCCATCCAAACAAACCCCTCTTCAGGGGAGAGGCGTCACCCAGCTTCGAGAGTATTCCGGCATGGATCTTTTCATATAGCCTGGGGACGCTGACGACCAGAGTGGGATGCACCTCGACCAAATTCTCCTGGAGCTTGGAAAAATCCTCTGCAAAATAGACCTTCCCCCCTATGGCCACGGCAAGGTAATATCCGGCGGTGCGTTCCAGTGAGTGTGAAAGGGGCAGAAAGGACAGGAACTCTTCCTCGTCAGTGAGCAGGTGGCTGAAGTCGTCCAGAATCTGATGGACATTGGCGATAAAGTTCCCATGACTCAGCATGACGCCCTTGGGAGGACCTGTGGTACCGGAGGTGTAGATGATTGAGGCCAGGTCATTGGTCTGAACCGCCTTGAGCCTGCGGTCGAACTCCTCCCTGTTGTCGTGCTTGCGGCCCTCTTCCAGGGCCTCGGCAAAAGTGATCACGCCTTCGGGCTTCTGCGAAACCTCGTCAAACACGACAACGGCCTCCAGATGCGGCAGGCGATCCCGGACCTTGACCACCTTTTCCATATGTTCCTGTTCACCAACAAAGCAGACCCGGGACTCGGAGTGCTCCAGGACATAGTGGGCCTCTTCGGCGGAGTTGGTTGCGTAAATCGGCACATTGGCGGCGCCGATAGACAGAATGGCCTGGTCAATGACCCACCACTCGTATCGGTTGGGGGAAAAGAGGGCGACGTTTTGCCGGGGCTCGATGCCTTTGGAAATGAGGTATGAGCCTATGGCCCGAATCATCTCGTCCATCTCGTTCCAGGAGATGTCATGGTAGCGCCCGTCCTTCTTGTAGGCAACGCATGCCCGGTCTCCATACTTGGCCACCTGTTTCTGAAAAACAGCGGCCACGGAGTTTTCGTGTTCTGTCTGCAATCGTCCACCTCCGATTATAATGGGTTGCAACTCCAGGTTTTGGCTCATTTATTGACCAAATGGGGGCAAAAGTCAAGATTCTCTCAGCGGCAGTCGGAGCGATTTTACAGCACAGCCCGCGACACAAAAGACCAAAGCCACAATGCGGCATTTGTAATGGAGCACCGAGTGTGATAAGAAGCCTGATTCCCGGTTATTCAGGAAAGCCCCTCTAGTTTGCTCCAATGGAACCTGTCGGGCCGAAGGTCTGTAAATGAGCCAGTCAAATCACGCCAACGTCCATCGCATTACCTGGCAGGAAAAGGAAATCCTGCTGGTTGGAACGGCGCACGTATCCAGCGAAAGCGCCGACTTGGTGGAGAAGGTTATTCGAGAAGAAAAACCGGACTCGGTGTCCGTCGAACTCTGCGACTCCAGGTATCAGGCCATCACCCAGGAGCACCGCTGGCAGGAAACCGACCTCATCAAGGCGATCCGGGAAAAAAAGGCCTTTCTCCTTCTCATGAACCTCATTCTTTCCTATTTCCAGAGAAAGATAGGCCGCAATCTGGGGGTCCGGCCCGGGGAAGAGATGCTGCGGGCCGTGCGGACAGCCGAAGAGACAGGCGCGGTTGTTCACCTGGCGGATCGCGACATTCGAGTAACTCTTGCCAGGGCATGGCGACTGATGGGCCTGTGGAGCAAAATCAAGCTCTTTGCCCAACTCCTCGTCTCTTCCGGAGAACTGGACGACTTGACACCCGACGACATCGAGGACCTCAAAAAAAAGGATGTACTGGAGGCCCTGCTGGATGAGATCGGGGAGAGCCTGCCGGAGATTAGATCGGTCCTCATTGACGAACGGGACCTGTACCTTGCCGAAAAAATCCGGCAAAGCCCCGGCCACAAGGTGGTTGCCGTGGTTGGAGCGGGTCACGTACCCGGGATCCTGAAATATTTTGGAAAAGACGTGGATCTCCATGCGCTGAATCAGGTCCCTCCCGGAGGACCCTGGAAGACTGTGTTCAAGTGGGGTCTTCCGCTCCTGATTTTGGCCATCTTCACGGCCGGGTTCTTCCATGCGGGCACCTCGGCCGGCATGGACATGCTCAAGTGGTGGGTCCTGGCAAACGGCGTGCTGGGCGGGCTGGGAGCCGCCGCGGCCCTGGCCCATCCCCTGACGATCGTTTCGGCTGTAGCGGCTTCACCCCTGACCTCCCTTAACCCCATGATGGCCGCCGGCTGGGTGGCGGGACTGGTCGAGGCCTTTATCGGCAAGCCGAAGGTGCGGGACTTCGAGAGCCTTTCCGAAGACATGTCCTCTATTAGAGGCTTCTGGAACAACAAAATCTCGCGGATCCTGCTCGTGGTGGTTTTCACCAACATTGGGAGCTCTCTGGGCACCTTTGTGGCCATCCCGCTCATGGTCCGCGTCTTCGCTTGATTCGGAGGCTCCTCCCGGATCATTTATCTTATCGCCGCCCAACCTGTTCAGGAAGGCCTTCGTCTGTTAAGACGGGGGTGACATTTGAATTTTGACATAACCATGCCTTTTCCTTATACTGAACAACCTTGAAGAACGACCGAACCTGTACCGGCCGAATCCCTGCCTTGAAGGCTGACAGGCACTGCCCTCTGAAGCCGGGGCCGCGTGGAGAGAAGCAGCCATGGACGTGCGATTCTGGGGGACCCGAGGATCCATCCCCGCCTCGTTGGATGCCCGACAAGTGCGCTCGAAGGTCCGCTTGGTCCTGGAGAAGGCGGTGGAACACGGCCTGGGTCCAGGCGTTGATCTTGACGGGTTTATAGACGAACACATACCCTTCAGTGAGCGAGCCACTTACGGCACCAACACCTCTTGTGTTGAGATCCGCGACGGAAAGCATTTTATACTCTGCGATGCGGGAACCGGGCTTCGGGACTTCGGTAACCATGAAATGCAGCTCGAATCAGACGAACGGCCAAGGGAGTTCCATCTGGTCCTTTCCCACCTTCACTGGGACCATATTCAGGGTTTCCCCTTCTTTGTGCCGGCCCTGATACCAGGCAACCGGATCACTTTGTATGGATGCCATCCGGACCTGGAAAAGGCCTTCAGGCTTCAGCAAAGCCAGCCGTTTTTCCCACTCGAGTTCGGTAATTTAGGTGCGGATGTCCGCTTCAAAACACTCGAGCCCGACCGCGAGGTCGAGATCGCCGGGTTTAGAGTAACTCCGAAAAAGCAGGACCATCCCGGCATGTCTTTCGGCTACCGCTTCGAGCGGGGAGGAAAAACCGTAGTCTACTCCACCGATGCCGAACACAAAAACGTGTTAGAAGAAGATGTGTCCCCCTTCATCGCTTTCTTCAAAGAAGCCGACCTTCTCATATTCGACGCCCAGTACACATTCGCCGACGCCTGCACGGTCAAGGAGGACTGGGGTCACTCCAACAACCTGATCGGGGTGGAGATGGCCCAACAGGCCGAAGTCCGGCATCTTGTTCTTTTTCACCAGGACCCGAACCACACAGACAGAAAACTGGACCGCCTCCTGGAGGACACGCAAAAGCTGATCCGACTCCTCATGGGAGAAAAACCTCTTCAAGTCTCCATAGCCTGGGACGGACTCATGATCCGCATTTGAGTTCCCGGCACCTGCCGGCGTACACTCCCGCCTCCATGGAGTTCGGGAACCGTTCAAAAAGAGCAAGGGCCTCGTCCAACCGCCCCATGGTCATTAGACTGATCCCCAGGCATATGCTCAGGGCCTCGCTGTCCCTGTAATGCTCCAGTCCCTCCGCCAGAAGCCGGACCGACACCTGGTGATCTCCCCGCTTCTGGTGCAGGACGGCCAGCCCAAGGTAGGCCCGGTGATCCGGAAAATACGCCAGGGCGCGGCAATAGAGGGCCTCGGCCACTCCATCCGGGTCGGAAACCGCCTCTATCGCGGCATAGTCTCCATGGCTGAATGTCATGGCGAGACGAGAGCAGAAATCGGCGTTCAGCCGTGCCGAATCCTCACCGCCAGCAAGTTCCAGATTGCGGGCAAAACCGCCAAGGAGCCTGTGATATCCGTCTCGAAGCGTCTGCCCCCAGCGAAGCACGTCCTCCCGGGTGATGTCCCGGTCCAGTTCAAAGTAGGGGACACCCTCTATCCTTTTCAGCCAGGCATCGTCGGAAATCCGTCCCGCCCGCAGCGCCTTTTCGTATAACTCGGTTCCCGGGAATACCTCCAGGATGTAAAAGACGGCCCCCAGCGGGCGGATCTCTCGAATCAGGTCGAGGGTCTCTTCTATGGTTTTGTCACCCTCGCCCGGACAGCCGTAGATGAAGTACGCCCTGGCCAGTATGCCTGCCCGGGTGGTGATGGAAAAGGCCCTCCTGATCTTTTCCGGTCGCAGAGGCTTGTTCAAGCGCTTGCGAACAGCCGCAGAGCCGCTCTCTACACCATAGCTGATCTGGATGCATCCTGCCCGTCTCATCCAGCCCAGCATCTCCTCGTCCACGTGTTCCACCCTGGCTATGGCGAACCAGGTGATCCGGAGTCCCAGCTCCAGGATCCCCCGGCATATCTCGATGACCCGCACTCGATCCGCGGTGAACGTGTCGTCCGAGAAAAAGAAAAAGGTGATGCCCTGTCGGTAGAGGAGCTCCAGCTCTTCGACAAACCAGGAAGGGGAGTGGGCTCTGATCTTCCTGCCCCAAAACCGCGGCGAACCGCAGAATGCGCAGTTCCGGGCGCAGCCCCGAGTGGCTGCCACATGCTGAAAGGTGAAGTATTTTGCAGGGTTGGGCAGGCTGTCCAGGTCTTCAATGGGCGGAGCGTCCGAGGTCCTGAACGGACGGCCGTCCCTGCGAAAGGCAATGCCGGGGACGTGGTAAGGGGCAGAGCCGTCGCCGCTGTCAAGGTGTTCGACCAGGGCCGGGAAGGTGCGTTCCCCCTCGCCCAGAACCACGTAGTCCACCTCGTCCGTCTGCTCCAGGATCTGTTGCCAGAGGAAGGTGGCGCCGATCCCGCCGAACACCACATGTACCTCCGGGACCACCCGCCTGGCGACACGGGACATGTCCACGGCCCCCCAGCGGTTGGCATGCAGCACGGAAAAACCGATCACGTCC
Source organism: uncultured Desulfobacterales bacterium (assembly GCA_964512335.1). Classification (GTDB taxonomy): domain Bacteria; phylum Desulfobacterota; class DSM-4660; order Desulfatiglandales; family HGW-15; genus JAIPEI01. The sequence continues at coordinate 9,234 of CAZEIA010000068.1, read as the reverse complement.
GGAAGCAGCCGTCGAAAGGCCTCTTCGACCTCAAGCGACCGATCCCCCATATTATGCCAGTTGAGAAGTTCCACGTCGTGGCCGTTCTCCCGCAGCACGGCCCCCACATAAAAGAGACCGATAGGAGGAACAGCCACCTCTTGCGTGTGGATTCTTTCATGGAGGACGGGGGGGTAGATGAGAAGTATCTTCACGTTCCGAGCATTAAACCGTTGTCCGGAGTTTTTCCTTTACTGAAACTCCTGTCATTCCACAACGCCCTTCTCGAAAAAGGCCTCGATCCGCTCGGACGTCATTCCGAGGTCTTTGAGGATCTCCCGGGTCTCTGCGCCCCTTGGCCGCCCCGCCCGGTCGGCGCGCCCCGGAGTGGCGGAGAGCCTCGGGGCCGGAATGGGCTGGCTCACTCCGTCGAGGCGGGTAAAGAGACCTCTTGCCACGGCATGCGGATGCTCCTCCACCTCGTCAAGACCCATCACCGGCGCTACGCAGGCGTCCCGGTCCTCGAACACCCGGGTCCACTCCTCCCGGGTCCGCGTGCGAAAGACCCCGGCGAAGAGTGCCTGGATCTTTGGCCAATGAGCCTTGTCGTTCTGTTCCGGCAGGTCCTCTTCGGCCAGTCCCAGTCCGTCAAGAAGTTCCCGGTAAAATCGATCCTCAATGGCCCCTACAGCCATGTATTCACCATCGGCGGTCTCATATGTCCGGTAGTAAGGTGCTCCGCCGTCGAGGATGTTTGTTCCTATGTTCAGGGTCATGAGACCGTTTGCCAGCAGGCCGTAAAACTGTGTGCAGAGATAGGAAGCACCGTCCATCATGGCGGCATCCACGACCTGCCCCTTTCCCGTCCTCCGCCTGGCTGTCAGGGCGAGAAGGATGCCCAGGGCGCACAGGAGGCCCCCACCGGCGAAGTCGCCCAGGACATTGGACGGTGGAAGAGGCGGCTCCCCTTCCCGCCGGAACAGTGAGAGGGCCCCTGATACCGCTATGTAGCCTATGTCGTGGCCGGCGGTTGCGGCAAGGGGTCCGTACTGGCCCCACCCGGTTAGACGTGCATAGACCAGGCCCGGGTTTTCTGCAAAGGCCTCTTCAGGTCCAAGGTCAAGCCTCTCCATCACGCCGGGCCGATACCCCTCCAGCAGCACGTCCGCGTCTCGCATCATCTCACGCACAATTCCTCGGCCTTCAGGCTCCTTGAGATCGAGGCGAATGGACTTTTTGCCCCGGTCAAAGGGGTTTCTGTCCATTACATTGGGTATCTCCGGCGCGCCCTTTGAGAGCCGGTCCACCACCGTGACGTCGGCACCGAAATCGGCAAGGATCATACCGCAGAAGGGCGAAGGGGCGATTCCCGCCATCTCGATTACGCGAATGCCGTCCAGGGGCTTCATGCCGTCTCTCCTCTCGTTTAAAACATCGGCATTCAGCCGGGGGATTTCCCGGTCTACTCGCCCAGGTAGGCTTTTCTCACCCGCTCGTTGGCGAGCAACTCGGCCGACGAGTCGGACAGAGCGATCTCTCCGGTCTCGAGCACGTAGCCGCGGTTGGAGAGCTGTAAGGCGATCTGGGCGTTCTGTTCCACCAGAAGGATGGTGGTGCCCTGCTGGTTGATCTGGCGGATGTTCTCAAAAATAGAGTCCACTATGATGGGAGCGAGTCCCAGGGACGGCTCGTCCAGGAGAAGAAGCTCCGGGCGGCTCATAAGGGCACGGCCGATGGCCAGCATCTGCTGCTCTCCGCCGGACAGGGTACCACCGTGCTGCTTCTGGCGTTCCTTGAGTACCGGAAACAGCTCGAACACGTGAGCAATATCCTTTTTGATTTCCTGCTTGTCCCTGCGCAGGTAGGCCCCCATGTCCAGGTTCTCTATGACCGAAAGCAGGGGAAAGATCATGCGCCCCTCCGGCACCTGGCATACTCCCTTCTGGACGATGCTGTCCGCCCGCATCCCCACAAGGGACTCCTCCCGGTAAATAACATCCCCTTCGCTGGGAATGAGCACGCCGCTGATGGTCATGAGGGTCGTGGATTTACCCGCCCCGTTAGCTCCTATCAGACAAACAATCTCGCCCTCGTCAACTTCCAGGGATATTCCCTTGAGGGCGCGGATGTTCCCGTAGTATGTCTTGACATTGTCAAGCCTCAGCAGCATTGAACGCTCCCGTTCCCAGGTAGGCTTCGATCACCCTGGGATCGCCTTGCACTTCCTTGGGCAGTCCCGTCATCAGCATCCGGCCGTAGTTGATCACCACTACTCGTTCGCAGATACCCATGACCACTTTCATGTCGTGTTCGATGAGAAGCACAGTGATGCCCTTATCGCGGATCCGGTGGATCAGGTCCATGAGGGAACGCGCTTCCTGGGGGTTCATTCCGGCAGCAGGCTCGTCCAGCATAAGAAGCTTAGGATCCGTGGCAAGTGCCCGCGCTATCTCCAGCCGGCGCTGATCACCGTACGCCATGGAACTGGCGATCTCCTCCCCGCGCCCTCTCAGGCCCACGAATTCGAGAATCTCCCGGGCACTTGAGGCGATCTCCTCCTCCTCCCGGCGCTGGGAGCGGGTCCTGAAGGTGGCGCCGAACACGTTGGATTTGAACCGGCAGTGACGTCCGATCTTGACGTTATCCAGCACCTTTAGATTATCGAAAAGGCGGATATTCTGAAAGGTCCTCGCTATGCCCAGAGCCGTTATCTTCTCCGGTTTATTTCCTCCGATTGAAGCAGGGTTCCCGTTGACCGGAAAGAGTATCTTCCCTGAAGAAGGCCTTTCGATCCCCGCCACGCAGTTAAAAAGCGTGGTCTTCCCTGCTCCATTTGGGCCGATCAGGCCGATGATCTCGTTTTGGTTGATATGGAATGATATGTCCTGAAGTGCCCTGAGTCCGCCGAAGTTCTTGGACACCCCCTGAATCTGAAGAATTGGCTTCATAGGTCTAGCTCACCGCTGTCTTGACTTTTTTGCGTTTCACCCTGCCGGCGCGCATCTGCGCAGCCACAGCCGGAATGGGCATCAGGCCGGCAGGCCGGTATCGCATAACCAGCACCATAATCAGGCCGAAGGCCAGGAAGCGGATCTCCACAGGCAAGCCAACAGCCGAGAGCACTTCCCGAAGGACCTCGCTCAGGGAAACCAGGACCGCCGCACCCACCATAACGCCCCAGATGTTGCCCATGCCGCCCAGGACCACCATGCAGAGAACCAGGAAGGACTCCCAGAACTTGAACATATCCGGCGAGAGGAACGTAACCCACCTGGCAAAAAAGCTCCCGCCCAAGGCACCGAAGGCTGCGCTGGTCCCAAACGCGATCACCTTGTAGACGAGCAGATTGATCCCGCAGGATACCGCCGCCACTTCGTCATCCCTAATGGCGAACCAGGCCCTCCCCAGCCTCGAGTCCTGTATTCGGTGCATTACAAAAACGGTCCCCAGGACCATAACGATGGCCAGGTAGTAATAGGGGAGTTCACCCTGAAACTCCCACACCGGCCCTCCGAACCAGGAAAGGTCGATGGACGGAGGCAGGATGCCCGGAAGGCCCAACGGGCCGCGAGTCAACCAGATCTCGTTCGTCAGGAAAAGGACCACCAGTTCGGAAAAGCCGAAAGTCACGATGGCGAAGTAGTCTCCGGTTAGCCGCAGTGTCGGCGCCCCCAGCAACACACCCCACAGGGCGCCGTTCAAAAAGGCCAGGGGCATGATCATCCAGTAGGACATGCCGAAGTGGTAAGTCAAGAGGCCCGACGTGTAAGCCCCTATGCCGTAAAAACCTACGAACCCCAGATCGAGCAGCCCGTTGAACCCCGGGATTATGTTCAAACCCAGAGCCAAAATCATGTAGAGGTAGATGAGGATGATCACATGAAGCATGTGCTGCGATACGAATGGAAACGTCGGCAGCACCAGCGCCAGTATCAGGAGAGCGATTTTGACCTTGCTCGAGTTGCTTATTCTCTGGTCCATGGTCCTCACGCTAAATCGACTTTTTAGTCTCCTTGATGACCACACCGAAGAAGCCCGCCGGGATAAACACAATCACGAGAATCATAACACCGTAAGAGATACCGTCGCGGTAGAGACTGCTCAGATAGCCGGCGCCCATGGCCTCTGCCACACCCAGAACAATGCCTCCCAGCATGGCCCCGGGAACCGACCCGATTCCGCCGAGCACCGCCGCGGCAAAGGCCTTGACCCCGGCCACGTAACCCATGGTCGGATAGAGGGAGTTGTAATAGGCCCCAACCAGGAGGCCGGCGGCCGCGCCCATTGACCCTGCAACGGCAAAGGTCAATGTGATCACCTTGTTCACGTTTATGCCGGCAAGCGCGGCCATGGTCTTGTTCTGGGCCACGGCCCTCATGGCCTTGCCGAAGCGGGTCTTCTTGATCAGCAGGTTCAGACCTACCATCATAATAATCGTAACGCCGAAGACGAAAAGATGAAATCCGGTCAAGCGGAAGTGGCTGAAGACCCACGTAGTGTTGAACCACTCAGGCAGGCTTTGGCTGGGGAAGGGCTTGGGCCGGGAACCCCATATGAGCATGGCGAGGTTCTGAAGAAAAATGGACATCCCGATGGCAGTGATCAGACAGGCCAGCCTCGGAGACCGCCTGAGGGGCCGATAGGCTATCACGTCCAGGAGCATGCCGCATATGGCGCCGCAGGCCATGGCCAGGATAAACGCCATGTAAAACGGCATGCCCATGACTATGATAAAGGTCGCGGCAAAAAAGGCGCCCAGCATATATATCTCGCCGTGGGCGAAGTTGATCAACTGGATCACGCCATAGACCATTGTGTAGCCCACGGCAATCAGCGCATAAATGCCGCCAATGGTTAAACCATTTACAAGCTGCTGCGTGAACACTGGTCACCCCGAGTATGACGCAGATAGGGCGCCGCTACACAAATTTCGCGGCGCCCATTCTGCATCTCATATCTCCACTGATTGTGTGTGTTATTCGGCAGGAACGAATTTACCGCCCTCGACCTTTTTGACAAACGCGGGCTTGAAACAGTCCCCCACCTCATTGAAGTATGTAAGGCCTGTGACGCCTTCATAGCCTTTTTCGGGGGAGTTGATGGCGGCAAGCCCTTCGCGGATCTTCTCACGGTCCGCGCCGACCTTTTCGATCACATAGGCCAGGATGCCCATGCAGTCATAGGCGTTTGCACTCATCCAGTCCACATCGCGGCCGTTCTCTTCCTTATAGTCTTCGGCAAATTTTTGGCCCTCAGGGCCTGCTGCCTGCGCTAGGAAAGGCACGGTCATGTAAGTGTTGTTCGCGGCCTCGCCGCCGATCTTGATGTAGTCGGCGTTATCGATTCCGTCTCCTCCGAAAAGCGGCCCTTCAAAGCCCAATTTCCGGGCCTGACCCGCGATCAGGGCGCCTTCAAGGTGATATCCGCACAGGAAAAGGGTCTCCGGGTTGTCCCTGAGGAGTTTGGTAAGCTGGGGAGTAAAATCCGTGGCGCCTTTCATATAGGCTTCGACACCGGTCACCTCGAGTCCGCTGTCCTGGGCGCCTTTCACGAAGCTGTCTTTCAGGCCGATGGCGTAGTCGTTGTTCTCATAGAATATACCCACCCGCTTGAGGCCGAGGAGTTCCTTAACCAGATGGGAGGCCAGGTACTCACCCTGAAAATCGTCAGTGTAGCAGTTACGGAAGAACCAGCCCTTCCCGACGTGGCCGATGGTCTCATTTGTGGATGTGGCACTTATCACCGGCATCTTGGCCCGCACATATATGGGCATGCCGGCCAGCGTTGCGGACGAACATACGTGTCCGATCACTGCCACCATTTTTTTGTCATTGGCGAACTTGGAGGCCACTGTCCCGCCCTCTTTGGGCTGGCAGAGGTCGTCACCCCATACTATCTCGACCTTTTTGCCGTTGATGCCGCCGGCTTCGTTGATTTCCTTCAGCTTGAGCGAGACGCCGGCCTTGATGTTATCACCGTACGCAGCTGCATCACCGGTAAAGGGGCCGGCTACGCCGATTCGAATGGTGTCTGCTGCCGACGCCGCAGTCGTCATGCAGAAGATCAGGCCTACGGCCAGGATTAACCCGTTACACAAAAGCGATCCTTTCCCTTTCATCATCAAACCTCCCCTGCTTAGATGGTTCATGGAAAGCAAAAACCCAATCATTCCAAATACAAATACTTGTCCCAAGATCGGGATGTTAAGTGAAAGACGAAATGCTGTCAAGGCCTATCTTCCCGTACACCTTTCAGCAAAATCAGGTCTGTCCCGCTTTCCGCCTCCGGACACGATCCTTGATACGGTTTATGTGGCCCCGACCCAGGCCCTTGACCTCACAGTCCAACTCAAAATAGCGCTCGATTCGAGCGTCATCCAGTATGCCGAAGCAGTCGATTACCGCCACAGGTCCCCCTGTCATTGCAACCACATTCTCGGGCTCGAGATCCAGGTATTCCTTGTGCCTTACAGCGATCACCACAGCCTCGGCATCCTTTAAGGCATCCTCGAGGATCGGTGTCATGGTGAACGTATCCAGGTGCTCCTGGTTACGGAAAAACCGGGACCAGCTTGCACCGGCTGCAGGATAGGAAGACTGCTTCTCCAGCTCCCACCAGTGCTGGACATAAGGGTCGTGGGCGCGTATCTCAGCCCCCATCTCAGTGAGTTTTCGAACCAGGATCTCGGAGCCGCTGTAACGGGTATCACCCACGTCTTCTCTGTAGGAAACACCCAACACCGCAACCTGTGAGGCGGCCACGATTCGACCCATGTTCCTGAGGGCGTCGCGAACGAGCTGGGCCGCATGGAGCGCACGGGTGTCATTGATGTTGATGGCCTCCGGAGTGATTCGGAAGATGTCATTCTCAAAACCCAAAAGGTGCTTGTATGCCCAAAGACCCAGGCCTCCGTCCTTGGGCAGGCAGTAACCGCCGATCCCGGGACCTGGAAAAATGATGTTGTCATGGGTGGGACGCATCTTGATGGCCTGGATAACCTTTATGAGATCAACACCATTGGTCTCTGCGAACAGGCTCCACTCATGAAGAAAGGCCAGTATAGTGGCCCTGTAACTGTTCTCCACAATCTTGCAGGTCTCGCTCTCGATGGGCCGGTCCATGACCGTGAGCGGGAAATCCTGAATGTTCAATACTTCAGAGAGAAACCGTTCAACACGCTCCCGGCTCTCCCGGTTGATACCACTGCACACACGCCAGAAATCCCGGACCGACCTTACGTATTCCCGGCCCGGCATGACCCGCTCAAAACTGTGGGCCAGCAGGGGCTCCTGCTCGATACCACGCTTTCGGAAGGCCTTCTTGATTATTGGATACGCCACATACTCGGTGGTTCCCGGCGGCACCGTTGTCTCGGTGAGAACGAGGCAGGCGGGATCGATCTTCTGTCCGATGATCTTGTAGCTCTCTTCCAGTGCGCTGATATCGGCATACCCGCTCCGCAAATTACCAAGATCCTCTTTGAGAAAATCGCACTGGACGTCCACTACCAATACATCGGCGAGCTTCAGGGCGTCATAGGTGTAAGTGGCTACCATGGACTTTTTTTCGTTCACACACCGCGCGATCAGCGGTTCCACTTCCGGGTCCTCGGCCTTTACGGGTGAGATCCCCCGGTTGAACAAAGGAATCTTCCAGAAACTTCTGGGACTTGGCCGCTGCATGCCTATGACGAATTTGCCTGGCTCTCCCGTGCCGGCGTCCACAGAGTCAGCAACGACCCCGGCCATAACGGCCCCAACAAACCCGAGACCCATCACCACCACAATCTCCCGGCCCATGTCCCGCTGCTCCCGGGCCAGTGTCTCCAGCCGCTCATACTCTTTGCGGTAATCTTCTTCCTCCGGCAGGCGGAACTCCTCGCCCTCCGGGCTGATGGAATACGCCATTACGCATCCTTTCTTGTTTAACGATATCTGATTTCACAGGCGCCGCCCGATTGGGGGTCGCTACGAAGATCGGGACTCAAGCGGCACCATACCCTCGATTTTCCCAGCTATTCCATAAGTTCTCAAATCCGGGGATTTTTAGTTAAAGCCAGGGAGAAAGTCAAGCATGCCCTGGGAAACCGTATCCATTGACGCAAAGCGCGGTTCGTGAAGGGGGATAAGGATATCGGCCGCATCCCGGACCTGAAGCATGATGTCATACGCCAGGCATGGATTCACGGGCGTACCCGGCGGGATGACTTCCATCTCCATTGCCCGCACCTGCGGCGGCGGTTCGAAGTTCTCCATGATTACGCAGAACCCGGTGATGGCTGATACGCCCTCTTCCGTATCCACGAATACTGTGAGGCCGCCCTCAGTGTGCGCCGGTGTGTGCATCACGCGCACACCGGGCAGGACCTCCCCGTCTTTTTCAATTGTGCGAACCTGACCGTTTTCTTCAACGTCTTCGATATAGTCCTCCAGGTAGCGAAAATCCAGGGGGTGGGGGTCGTGAATCCGCGCCAGTTCCTTCTCATGCACGTAGATCTCAGCGTTGGCGCACTTGGAATCGTTCTCGCAATGGTCGTTGTGAAGGTGCGTATGAATGACAACGTCCACGTCGTCTGGCCGAAGATTCCAGCGGGCCAGGCCCTCTTCGAACGTATAGATGGGGCCACCGATAAGCCTCTCCCGATCCCCGGAGCGGACAGGCGACATCTCACCCGTGTCCACCAAGACTCTACAGTCCCCTCCCTCCAGGTACCAGGCATAGATGGGAATAGCATAGGACTCCCCATACCCATGCTGATAGGTCATCATGCTCTTGTCAAAAATCTTGGTCCCCAGAACGATTGGGTGGATACGGTAGCAGGTCATGTTATACTCCTTATCTTCCTGGACTCCGGCTGCCTAATGCGACCTAAGGCACTCCGGCGCGGCGCATCATAGGAAAGCAAGGGAACCGTACTCAAGCTCTACATACCGCGGCATGAACAGGCATCTCCAGCGATTGACAGACATTTCCAGCCCCCTGCATTGAGGGTGAATCAGGCAACCGCCGAACCCCTTACCGCGTCGACATGGAAACGGCCGCCCAGGCGGTAACGCGTACCGGGGTAGACCAAGCGGCTGTTGGTGGCCACCATGTTAAACGACCAGGTCCGGCGATAGAGTATGAGGCATGGCTCGCCCGGACTTACACGCAGGTGACTCCGGCTTTCCCGGTCGGGCAGTGCCGCTTCGATTAAGTGCTCCACTTCCTGCACCGGAGCCACTGAGATCAGATACTCGCTGGGGGTTGTGCTGG
>CAZEIA010000067.1:0-16434 GCA_964512335.1 uncultured Desulfobacterales bacterium | reverse complement strand
CCTCAGGTACTCCCCGGTGACCGTGTGCACCCGGGAGGCCACTTCATAGAAGATGAACTGGTATTGGTCGTCCTCCAGGACCTGGCATATGAAGTCGGGCTCTGTGAAGTCGGACACGACAAGATTTTTCCAAGCGGCCTTGTCTTGCACCTGGTCCAGCAATGCCGCGGTAAGGGTGATGGAGATGACCCTGAGTGGGGGCTTCACCGGCCTGTTTATTTCCGCTGTGAGCATGAGGGAGCTGTCTTCCGTGTACTCGGGTGTGATACCATTCACCTTGTATGTAAGGACCTTGATGGTACCCAGGTGCATGGTCCGGGCTGAGAGGTGAAATGCGAGGCAGAGGGGCACAAACACCAACGGTATAAGCAAGCAGTTTCTTTTCATCGGGATTCTCACTCCTGCGGAAGTGAAGTCGTATTCCTGAATTCTTCCGCCGAAAGCACATCCACAACATGGCCCTTATCAGAAACTGCGGAACCAATCACTGCCATTGCGTCTCCGTTCCCGGGGCCGGAGATCCGCCCGTGGTTTTGAGCTGCAATCGACCGGTCTTCAACCCCGGCAGAGTCGATCATCGTTTCTTCGATCTCACCAAAAACGCTTACAGGAATACCATACAGGGCCGCCAGAAAAGGAAGCACCTCCTCCCTTGGACAGCCTGCCAGAAGGGCCTGCTCATAGGCCCCGGCTGCATCGTTCTCGCGGCCCAGACGGACGTAGATCGCACCGAGAGTCATATAGGCCTCTTGCCGCTCAGGGCCCTCCACCTCCCTGGCTGCCGACTTGAGGAGCCGTGCAGCCGGGAAGGCGCAGCGATCACCTAAGGCAAGGAGGTGGCCGTAGAACAGCGCGCACATATTGGGAACTCCCCCTGTGAGGGCCCTTTCTTCTGCAAGCTGAAGGAGTCGATCCTGATCTTTCAGGGACAGATACGCCGCTTGCCGGGCAAGCCCGGCCACTGATATGTCTTTGCTGAGAATGGTCTCGACTTCACGCTCTCCGCCATCTGATATAAGCTGCATGACCCGGCCGAAATCTGCGCCGTATGCCTCCAGTTCCTGGTGCTCATGAAGGCGCAGGGCGTCCAGATACAGGGGCGTCAACGGCTTCTCAAGGTCCGGGTCAAGAGCCATGGCCCGCTCGTAGCAGGTTGCGGCCTCCTGGAATTCGGCCTGTACATAGGCAATGTTTCCCAGGGCGGCATGGCCCCGTGAGCAACACGGATCAAGCCGTACCGCGTCCTCATAACAGGCCTTGGCCTCTGTGTACTCCCCGCCCCCATAACGCCGGTCTCCCTTTTGGAGAAGATGAGCTGTCTCCCCTCGATAGAACTCGGACCGGAGTAATCCGCACCCCGAGGTTACAGTGAGAAACAGCAGAACAGTGATCCCTGTTTTGGCCCAACTCCTTTGTCTCTTGTCCATAGCTCTTCACCTTTTCCAGATTCTTGGCCGAGTTATCGGTAGACCTCTTAGAACTTCATTTCCAGGCCTGTCTCCACCTGCTTCTCTGTCTCAAAAGCGGACCGGTTCCCCAAGGCCAGGTAGACATTCAACCGGTAGCGGTGGAGGAGTTCAGGCTCGAACGCCACCCGCCCGAAGAGATTCACCCCTGACTCCTCTCTTCTTTCATTTCTCCGGACCGATATATGAGCCCGAAAGGGATCCATGCTCCCATCCACCTGCAGGCCCGTCTCCTCGTAAGGGGAAGCTGAAGAGGTCTTTATGACTCGACGGATGCGCTCCAGGGCTACCCGAAACACGCGGCCCTCGTTTCGAAATGAGGTGTCCAGCCGCCAGCGCCAAGTCTTTGAAAGTGCCGTCCGGGTGGTGTTATTCTGAAGAGAGCTGGCCCATCTGTCGTTCCAGGCATGACGCCCGGTTCCCATAAGGGTGTTCGTCCTTTGCTCACCCTCTTCTCTTCCCAGCCACCGAAAAAGTATGCAGTCGGACTTGGCCAGGCGCAGCCGGACGGAAGCGTCGCCCTCCCGAAGACTTTCTCCGCTGCTCCTGCGCTTGAGGGAAAATCCGCGAAATCCGAAAGCCACGGACGAGAAGATCCAGAGGGGTTTCGGGTGAAGAACATCCACACCCGCCACCAGGCCGCGTGCATCTGAGCTCACACGCCTGATGGGATCGGAAAACGGGGCGGAGAAGTCCTCGCCCAGGTCATACCAACCGGCGGACGCCCGAAGGTTTCCGCTGTCATACTCGATTCGCGCAAGGCCCCCGTTGTCCCGAACTCCCCTCGAATCCCGGGTAGTCACCGCTTCAATCTGGAGTTCCGTGGATTCGCAAAAAGGCACTGCCAGATCCATTGCCCCTGCCCGCTCTTTCTCACACGGTTCTTCTCCCTGCTCCAAGGCCCTTCTCCCGGTCATGGTAATCCCCGCCCTGGTGTTCCAAGGCCCCTCCAACTTCAGGCGAAACGCCCCTCCCTGTTCATGGCTGTCTACGTTTCCCTCTGCGGCAAAGCCGAGCAGGCTCACTTCCGCCCGGCCGAAGTGATGATCCACGCGCGCGCCGGTCTTTTTTCGTTCGGTACGGAAATCGCTGAAGAGCTTCATGGGATCATCGAAGTTCCCAAGACCCTGCCGAAACACCCCTCTCAATCTTCCACCATCCCAGCTCTTCTCTGCCATTGCACTGCTTCCCTCATAGGCCGGCGCACCGCCGTGGGGCCTGCGCATGGAAAACACGCCTTCCGCCCGGTGGTCTTCTCCTCTCAAGCGAAGCCTCGTCCATACGCGCTGTTCGCCCATCCTTTGTACGTTTTCCGGATCCTCTGAATTTCGCCTCCAGTATGTGGAGATCGATCCGTCGATTCGATGATAAGGTTCTTCCCGGGGCAGAGGTTCGGGCGGGGGCATGACCCTTTCTTCAGGCATCACTGCGATGCGTACCTCCACGGCTCCCTCCTCTATGAGCCCGTCCTCGAACGTAACCCTGAACTCGAAACGATATCCGCCGTCGGGAAGAAACTCGTTGTTCTCGTCCCGGCCGCTCCATTCAAAGGTCTGGTCCCCGGCCATTAGTTCCAAGAAGACCAGGCGCTCAGCCACCTGGCCTCGAAAGTCGATCACCAGGACCTCTACCTCCCTTGCGTCTTTTAATAGCCGGTAATCGACCCTGATTGGTCCTTCCCTGGGGTCGAAAACCCCGGCGTCCGTATCAATCAGTCGAAGCCCGCCCCGGGCTGTACATTCGGCAGGAAAAATCAGAACAATCAGGACCGCAATCACAGGCATAAAAATGGCATTGCGAATCATCTTCATCTCCAAGTTTCACGGCTGGAAGGCCATCGGTGCTCTTTGTTGATACGGATGCGCAGGATTCAATCAGGACGCTAGTAGAAGCAGGTGTAGGTGAAAGCCACTGAGTCCTGCACAACGTCTCCGCCCTCCGTAGTCAGAACCACGGTCACTGTAATGGTCTCATCGGCGCTTCCGTTATCTTCAAAGGGGAAGTATGTATTCAACGGTTCCTCAACGCTGTTCGTGCCGGACCAGAAGGTACCTTCGCCGCTTGAATATCCAATGGGAAAGGAGACAGTCTCGCCTGCCGCGGTCATGAAGGCCTGAAACCCGTTAATCTCCGAGCTTCCTGCACTGAAATTCCCGCGAAGGTGAATAGAACCACAAAAAAACGCAGCCCCTTGTGGCGGCTCGGTTATCTCGATTTCAGGCGCCACATAGGGCTCGGATCGATGGACAAAGCCCGTGTCCATGCCAATGGCGCCAGTCCGGTCAACAGCCTCGACCTCAATCAGGTTGTCTCCAAGGTCGAGGCCAACGGTCACTGAAAAGGACCCATCCATGGGATTCCAGTCTGCAGCGTGCAAGGCACCATTGACCCGAACCATCACCTCGTCAACGATCGAGGCCGTACTCACCACGGTGCCCGCTACCTCGATTTCCGCTTCCTCGGTGTTGGGAGGCAGATTGTTCAGGGTAACTACGACCTCGCTTAACAAGATGTTCCCGGAATCCGGATTGGCCGGATCAGCCTGTCCGGAGGATGTCGGGGGAACGTCAAACGGAAGTGTCGGCCTGTAGACAGGGACATGGAAATCAAGCAACCAGGTCTTGCCGGTCTTGTCTTGAGCCTCCAGTGTGAATCCGGCCTCATAAGGATCGGAGAATGTGTTGCCCGGAAAGTCATCGTCAATACGGATGTCAAAGCCATGCCTGGGAGTCAGCGTTCCATCCTGTTCCAAGTCCCCGAAAGCGATCTCGTCCCTCTCGGCCACAATCCCAGGCTCTCCAGATTCCAGGCGGCCCCGTACACCTTCAAGGCCTGCGGATCCGTGGTTGGCAAGACCCACAAACAACCGGATCGTTTCTCCTGGATTGGCCTTCCCGTCGCCGTTATGGTCCAGGAGTTCCCAGAGGGTCACTTCCTCTACGGAGAGTTCGCCCAGGCCCTTTTCACGGACCTCAATGCGCTCGCCTGGAACAAAACGAAGAAAGGCCTCGTCGCGGTTGCCGTTGGCGTCCGTGGCGGTCAACCGGGCCAGGTGCGTGTCCGGTGAAAGTTCCAGGGGACCGTCTGCGGCAAAGTATCCGGTCCGGGGTTCATAATAGAGGCGTGCCCGGTCCACGGCGGCTCCGTCCACAGACAGTTCGATGCCCTCGAGGTACAGGTCTTTTCCGCTGTCATGAATAAAAGCGGAGAATGCCGGACCTCCTGCGTTCTGAAGAGACTCAGGAAGGCGCCTGAAGTTATCGATCTTCGGGGGAAAGGACACATCGAATGCGACCGAGGCCTCGGAAGAGAGGCCGGCAAAGTCCGTTACCTCCAACCGGGCCATATGGGCCCCCTCTTCGGTCACAGGCCCGAACTCCACCCTGTCCGGAGACGCGCCCTGTCCATAGCGAACACCCACAAGGGTAACCGGCCTCCCGTCCACCCAGGCCCTGGTCTTTCGGTGATCAATGCCCGAGCGGTCATAACAGCTCCCCCAGGGGTATGCGACGGGTCCGTTCTTCAGGATTTCCAGAGACACATCCGGCGGACTGATCGGGGCTGTTACATCAAGCCACTTATTGCTCCAGTTCCCTGCGGCGTCCTTGGCATGGAGCCCGACGGCAAAAATCTCCACCTCGTTTTGAACGGATGTATCACCCAGAAAGAGGCCGGTTTTGGTGTCAAATGAGAAAGGAGGCCTTTCGCCCCTGGAATTGAAACGGCAATCGGGCGTGATGTAATAATTTATTGTGAGTTCTGAAAGCGGCATGCCGTGATCGTCGATGAGCGCGGTGATCCGCCTTCCGGTTGGAAGAAAGGCAACACCTTGAATCCTCGGAGCCAGGGTATCGATCCAGATGTTCCGGCACTCTTTTTTTGTGAACCTTCGTGATGACCAAGTGATGCCTTCGGGGTACTTGTCCCTGCACTCCTTTTCCGCCTTGATCAGGGCCGGGCTGGGTTCAGGCTTCATTATCTGCGTGGTACCCGAAACAGAGGCTTTTCCGAAACGGGCATATGCAGATTGCAGGCAGGTGGCAAAGGGGTGTGACTCGACAACCTTGGTTGTAATGCACTCGGTCACGGCCTCCTTGCCGTCCTTATACTTTCCCAGGTACTGCCTGGATATGAGCCCGCCGGAACCGCTCGAAACTCCCGACGGCCTCACCGATCCCGATCTCGAGGCCTCCTTGACCGTGGCCGGATACTCCTTATGCGGTCCTTCCACTGGGAGCGACGGCGGTGCAGCCCCAAAGACCTGACAGGCCGACGTAGAAGTCTGGCCGGCCAGGTCAGTGACCTTGAGACGCCCCGCCTGAACTCCGGTGGGCATTGGGAACGGGGCCTCCACGGTCCCGGGGAAGGGGTCGAAGCCGGGATCCAGTGTGCCTGCCCCTGACACAATCAACTCCAGGACCAGGTCCTCGAGCGGAGTCCCCCGGTCGGACACCACGGCACGAAAGCATTCGCTTTCCCGGTCGTAGTGGAAGTGCTCGATCCTGGGAGGGTCGAGCTTTACAAATATGTCTCCGGTCTTGAGCAGAGAACGGCCCCCATCACTCACCTCCCCTGTATGTTCGTCTCCCCACCCCCACATACCGGAAAGGGCAAGCCGTGTTGTATAGACATGAAGGCCCTCCTCGGTCAGGGGCACCGAGGCTTCGTAAACTCCCTGCTCCACCTCGGTCAGCCATTGGCGCGTCCCTTCCATCTCAAACCAGGAGCTCGATGTATCCAGACAGCCCGGGCCGGTCATGGTAAATTGATAAATCAGGCGATCGTCAAGGACCTGGACCTCATCCGAATATCTGCAGCCTTCCGAATAAAGCATCACCGGGATGTTGAAGCTCTTTGCCGGCCCGTCCGGTGTCAGTTCCTTGATGACGTTTTCATAACCCGCTTCAGGGCAGCTCATATCCCATTCAGAAACATAGCTCTCGGGATATTGAATCTTGATTGACCCCAGGGTCTCAGGTCCATCAGGCAGGGAAACCTGGCTTACTCGAAAGTTGACTCCGGGCCCGGGCCTGTCCATCGACCCCGGGAGCCTTTCCACGCGAATGCAAGGATGATTGCTGACTATCTCGAGAGAATCTTCAAGGGCATAAAACAAGCCCCTGTCCAAAAGTTTGCCACTCCGTTCATATGTAACGTTAAGCTCCAAGGAAACGGTTATCGCTCTTACTGCTTCATCAAAATGAATCCAGTGAATCGATGTGGTGAGAGGAAAGGAACTGCGCCTGGTGAAATACCAGGACTCTTCGAACATATTGCCCTCTTCGTCCACACACTCTATTGTTTCGACATCCCACTCCTGCTCGGGGGTGTCGATCCTGAAGGAACGGTCCAGAGCAGCCGTGTTCCCCGCCCGGTCCATAATGCTCACATGCAATCTGACATCCTGATCCGCGTCGCATATGGGGGTGTTGCAGTAGACCAGAAAGACCGCGTAGCCGTCCTCCTCAGTCAATCGCCATTCGGCCCTGCGCTCGTTGATCGTGATTCGAAGCCCTGACTCTTCGGCATCCGGGGAAACTCCTGCCCCATCGTCCCTGCACCGCACCAGAAAAGTTGCCTGGGTAGGCTCAATCCGAGGTGTTTCCGGTTGAAGCAGGTCGAGCACAGGGGGGCTGGTATCGACGATGAAGAGGGCCTCTTTCCTTGAAGCGTCCAGGCCGTTGCTTTCTGAAACCTCGGCCCCGGCCTTGTGCCTGCCATCCTCGAGCCCGGAAAACGAGGCCTTGACAACGGCTGTATTATCATTGTTCAGGCTTAAGTCGTGAGGGACTGCCTTCCCGTCGACCTCGACCCGGATCGCGTTCTCACAGGCTGTCCCCCAAAAACCCTCCGTGTCTTCAGATTCCAAATCCAAAGAGATGTCCCCGGACGCCGAAGACAGGTAGAGGATTTCCGGCGGGGAAGAATCACTTGCCCCGGCCTGCGGGCAGATGCCACACAATGTGAAAACCGCCATAACCCAACCAATCAGAAATATTCGCATAATTTGCATTTCCGTTTGATCTCCCGAAAATTGATCGGCGAATACGACATTGAATGACCAGGATGCCGCAAACAGCCGGGTTGACGTCTGAAAGCCCTGACGCACATCTCCCATATCAAAATGCGTGCCATTGATTTCAATTGAATTTATTTGAGCCCACATCTCCAGGAAAGGACACAGAATGCTGTTTAAATACCCGATAAACTAACTAATTTTTTATACTATTCAGAATAACCCAAAAATGCGGTATCAATAATGTTTCAATAGGTAATGTTTGAAGGTGCTTTTTTGCACAAAAGTATATGCAAAAAGGCTCATAAAGATGTGCATTTTGATAAAATTATTTGTGATATCAGTAAGATGAATTTTTTGGAAATCCGATTGAAACCCACGGAGAGGGCCCAAACAGGGCATAAAGGAGCCCCGGTATGCTTAGTTAATTAACTGATATTAATCCATATTTCCTGTATTTGACAAAATCGTAGTCCAATGCACATTTTTCCGGTCAGCAGGCGATGGAGTCAGGCCTTGTTTTTTGACTTTTTCCTTGAAACAATGCAGACAGGATTTACGAAAGAGAAGAATAAGGTATAAAAAAGCAATAATAAAGGTGTGGTCTTATAACGCTGCTATATGAAAAAAGACATTCGCGACAGATCCCAGGTCGGCCCCGAAGACATCCTGGAACTGAACTTCATCCGGGCAGACCCTCAATACGTGTTCCGGCGACACTATCGGCAGGGTCTTCGCTCCCACATCCTGGAGGTGCTGAACCCTGATGACTTGAATGCCGAGAGGAATGGTGTTTTGGAGAACGGGATCCTGAGGTTTTCCAGGGCAAGGCCGATCAGGATGTTTCGAGTTTTCCGGAGCCGTTTTCGTCAGCCTTCCGATGGGTTGCTGGAGATTCAAAGGGTGAGGCTTGTCGAGCACTACCTGTCGCCCAGGCACGTGGCGCTGTCTGAGGAGTTTCTTGTAGACTACCAATCCGGAGAATATCGAGACACCCTGCTCTGCGGACTTCAGGAATTCGTAGAAGGTGAACCCCTGGATCCCTGGAGTCCGGTCCGGGAAAACCTCCTGGCCGAACTCCTGGGCCGGGCCTGCCGCCGGGAAACGGCCGCGGCTGGAGCGGACCGGCAAAAGCTGTTGGAAGCTGTTCAAAACCAGGCGGCTTCCTTCATAGCCCGGATAAAACGAATGGTTCAAGACTCTGCATTAATCCCCGATCTGGCCGGAGTGAGCAACCTGTTACTCACTCCCTCGGGATTCATAAAACTCGTGGATATCAACAACATCTCCTCGGTATCTATCGGAGGGCACATCCCCCTTGACGACAAGGGATACCCCATCTGCGATAAATCCGTTCAAGCCCTCGCACTGCTGGAGCGAAAGCTCCTGGGCCGGGAACCCGGCCCGACAGACCGGATCTACGAGGTCTTTCTGGACCCGGGGCGCATCAGCGAGGTGAAGGCCGCGGAAGAGGCCTTCACCCTGCAGGATCGAAATTAAACAGCATCGATTTTCGAAAAAATCAGCAGGTCATCCACCGGAAACCGGGATGTGAATGTCAATGACATCTCCGTTCTCAAGCAGATGATCAAACCCACGAAGAACCCCGTTCACAAACACGTGGATCATGATGTCGTCATAAGAGTCAGGGGGACCCAGGCCGGGAAACCGTTCAAGCAATTGCTGGACCGTGGTTCCGGACGCCAGTTCAAGCTCGTCCCTTGACTCAAGCTTACTCTTTTCGCTCCGGCCCGCCGCCAGGCCTACAGCGTAGGTGGATCGAAGACGGATTCTCATTCACGACCTCTCTTGAATACCGACAGGGTTTGCGCCGTACCTGCACGCGGAAAGCATTTTTAAATCATATCATAACTGTAGGACTCTTAAAACACACTGTCTTCTTGCCGTTGACGAGCCGGCTTCCACCGGATAAAGTCCTCTTCATGTCTTCAGCCGCCGACCAGATTGAACGAGTGCTGGGGCCCGAAGGGCTCCTTTCCCAGCGGCTGGAGGGGTTCGAATTCCGTTCCTCTCAACTTGCTATGGCCCGAATGATCGATAGAGGCCTTCGAGAAGGACGGCATGTTCTGATCGAAGCGGGCACAGGCACGGGAAAGACCCTTGGCTACCTGACCCCTATCGTTCTCTCCGGTAAAAAAGCCGTCATCTCAACAGGCACAAAGAACCTTCAGGAGCAGATCGCCTTCAAGGACATCCCTCTGCTCGCACGGGCCATAGACATGGATATCGACGCCATGCTCATGAAGGGGCGGGCAAACTATCTCTGTCTTCATCGCTACCACCAGGTCTCGGCCGCTCCCGACCTCTTTGAAAAACGCATGGACTCTGTTCAAGAGCGCATGGATCAATGGCTCAAGAAGACAGAGTTTGCCGACCGCTCAGAACTCGACTGGCTGGCCGATGACGATCCTTTCTGGGAGGCCGTATCAGCCACATCCGAGCAGTGCCTGGGCCCTCGTTGCGGTAATTACGACGATTGCTTTCTCAACGCCCTCCGCCGCAAGGCGGCATCTTCCCGCATCATCATCGTAAACCACCACCTCTTCTTTGCCGACCTTATGGTCAAGCGAGGCGGCTTCGGCGAGATACTGCCCCGTTTCCAGGTGGTGGTCATGGACGAAGCACACAAGGTGGAGGAGACCGCCACGGCCTATTTCGGGGAGAGGCTGAGCACCAACCAGCTGACCGACCTTGTGACCGATGCGGACAAGGCGGTCCGAACGGCCGGCGAGGAGCCTGACTTTGACCGGAAAGAGCTGGAAAAGGCCCTGAAGGCGATACGCTTCTCAGCCGAGGCCATACGGGGCTTTTTTAGTGAACGGCCCGAGCGTGGCCTGTTGGATGACAGTGCATGCCGGTTCCTTCGAGAGGATACGGCAGCGGTCTTACGCCGTGAGCTGGAAAGGGTCCAGGCCCGGTGCGCCCTGGAAAAGGCCTCCGACCCTGTTCTCCAAGGCTTTGCCGGGCGCGCGGCAAACCTGGCCAGGGCCCTGGATGTTATCCTGGAGGCTGACAACCCCGACTGGCTGGCATGGTACGAGCGCAGGAAAGGCGGGGTACTGCTGCATGCCTCACCCCTGGATGTATCGGGCCCTCTCCGCGAAAACCTCTACGACACATTGGACACTCTCGTGCTAACCTCGGCCACCCTGTCAACGGACGGGAACTTTCACTATGTGCGCTCGCGGCTGGGGCTCGGTGACGACATTCTGGAGGGCATACACGAGAGCCACTTCGACTTCCAGGCCCAGACCCTCATGTATGTGCCCAGGGACCTGCCACTCCCGTCCAGGCCTGATTTCGCGGATCGAGCGGCCGAACGAATTCAGGAAATCCTGAAGGTCACTAAAGGGCGCGCCCTGGTGCTCTTCACGAGCTATCACAACCTGAACCGTGTGCACCGGCGTCTCTCAGCCGACCTCCCGTATCCGCTCTTCCGTCAGGGCCAGGCCCCCCGGTCGGTCCTTCTCGAACGGTTCACCCTTGACATCCATTCCGTACTGCTGGCCACGGGGTCTTTCTGGCAGGGGATCGATGTGCCGGGCGAGACCCTGAGCTGTCTCATAGTGGACAAGCTCCCTTTTGACTCACCCGGGGACCCACTGGTTGCGGCACGCATCGAATCAATAAGCAAACGCGGGGACAATCCCTTCATGGATTACCAGCTTCCAGCGGCGATCATAGCGCTCAAACAGGGCCTGGGTCGCCTGATACGCAGCAGCGCGGACTTCGGAATCCTTGCAATTCTGGACGCCAGGATTGTAACAGCCCGTTATGGCGGGCAGTTCCTGCGAAGCCTCCCCGCCGTGCCGGTGAAACACGACCTGAGAGACGTAGAGACCTTTTTCCGCCGTGAAACGGCCCGGCCATGACATGCGAGCCCTCAGTTCTGCCGATCCGGGCCCCTGGCTTGATCTCCCCGGAGATTTCCCCTATAGTCCGTGGATCAAAATTCTTAAAATAAGTGTGAGGGAAACCTATGCCGCTAAAACCCTGGGAAATACTATCCACCCTGAGGGACAGTTCATACCGCATTTTCCACCTCCGTACGGACCGTGCCCGCTCCCCTCGAACCGGTCGGGATCACGACTTCTACATCCTGGAATCCGCAGACTGGGTCAACGTCATCCCCGTGACTCCATCCGAAGAGGTGGTCCTTATCCGGCAGTATCGGCACGGAATCCGGGATATCACCCTGGAGATCCCCGGCGGAATCGTGGAACCCGGGGACACACCGGAGGATGCGGCCCGAAAAGAACTGGCCGAAGAGACAGGCTACATGGACAGGGACATAATTTACCTGGGTTATGTCCACCCTAACCCCGCTATCCTCAACAACCGTTGTCATACGTTTCTGGCCCGTGATGTATTCCTTAACGGCGATCAGGACCAGGACGACAAGGAGGATATCGAAGTCCTGCTTCGCCCGCTCTCCGAGGTCCCCCGGCTTATCCGGGAGAACAGGATAACCCACGCCCTGGTGCTCGCGGCGTTCTACCGCTATTACATGGATTCTTGACTCGATTAAAACCCGGTTTACACCGCTCTTCCTATGGAACAGTATCGATGCCGCGGAGGAGTGAAGGGATCAAGGATAAAGGAGATTCCCATGACCCAATTATATGGCTTTAAACGCATTTATTCCCGGGATATTCCCGAACTCAACGCACGTGCCGAGATCTTTCACCACGTGAAAACCGGTGCTGAACTGCTCAGCCTGATCAACGACGACGAAAACAAGGTGTTCGGCATAACCTTTCGGACCCCGCCGCAAGACTCCACCGGCGTGGCCCACATCCTGGAGCACTCCGTGCTGTGCGGCTCTCGCAAGTACCCGGTGAAGGAACCATTTGTGGAACTCCTCAAGGGCTCGCTCAAGACCTTTCTCAACGCCATGACCTATCCGGACAAAACCTGTTACCCCGTGGCCAGCCAGAATGTTCAGGATTTCTATAACCTCATAGATGTTTACCTTGACGCCGTGTTTTACCCCCGTATTACGCCTGCTATCTTTCAGCAGGAGGGGTGGCATTTCGATGTGGACCGATCCGACGGCCCCATGGTCTTCAAGGGCGTCGTCTACAACGAAATGAAGGGGGCCTACTCCTCGCCCGACTCACTGCTCGCCGAACTCAGCCAGCAGTCTCTCTTCCCTGACACCCCCTACGGCTTGGACTCCGGCGGCGATCCCCGCCGCATCCCGGAGTTGACTTACGACCGGTTCAGGGAATTTCACCGAAGATACTACCATCCCTCCAACGCACGCCTGTTTTTCTACGGCGATGACGATCCGGGCAAGCGGCTGGAGATCGCCCAAGGGTACCTCAGCGATTTCGACCGCCTGGAAGTGGATTCCACGGTCCCACTCCAGGAGCCTTTCAGGGAGCCTCTTCGCCTAACCAAGTCCTTTGACCCCGGCGAGGATGAGCAGGGGTCTTCCAAAGGCATGGCCACCGTAAACTGGCTGTTTCCCGGAGAGCCGGACCCTGTAGACAGCCTGGCCTTTCACGTACTGAACTACATCCTGCTGGGCATGCCCGGTTCCCCGCTAAGAAAGGCCCTGATCGACTCGGGGCTGGGGGAATCCCTGGCCGGAGGGGGCCTGGAAAGTGAACTGCGCCAGATGTTCTTCTCCGCCGGACTAAAGGGGGTAAAAACGGAGGACTTGGACCGTTTAGAGCCGCTGGTGCTGAAAACGCTGAGCCGGCTGTCACGAGAAGGTATTGACGCTCTGACCGTGGAAGCAGCCATGAACACGCTCGAGTTCGGGCTGCGGGAAAACAACAGCGGCCAGTTTCCCAGGGGTCTCCTGATCATGCTCCGCAGCCTCACCACATGGCTGTATGACAGGGATCCTCTGGCGCTTGTGGCCTTTGAAGAACACCTCTCGGCACTCAAATCCCGCATCGCCCAAAACGATTCCCTGTTCCCTCGAATGATTTCAACCCGATTCCTTGACAACCCTCATCGAACCACCGTCATCCTGACGCCGGAGCCGGGCCTTTCTGCAAGGCAGGCGTCCGATGAGCAGAAACGACTTAAGAAGGCCCGGGAGGCCATGGGGCCGCAGGAGTTGCAGAAGGCCGTAGAGACCACGAAGACCCTTCGGGAGCTTCAAGAAAAACCCGACCCACCCGAGGCCCTGGCCGCCATCCCCACACTCCGCCTGAAGGACCTGCCCCGCAGGAATAAGGAGATTCCCGGGGAGGTTGTGAGACGGCACGGAACCGATGTGATGGTCCACGACCTCTTCACGAATGGAATCACTTATCTTGATCTGGGCTTCAACCTCCATGCTCTTCCACCCGGGCTTCTCCCTTTTGTGCGTCTATTCGGCCGCGCCCTCATGGAGATGGGAACCAGGAGCCAGGATTACGTCGCACTCACCCAGCGAATAAGTGGAAAGACAGGCGGCATCCATCCCGCCTTTTTTCTGTCTGCGTCACGCAACAATTTAAGGGGAGCCGCATGGATGTTCCTCCGGGCCAAGTCCATGACCCCCAAGACAGGCGACCTGGTGGAAATCCTCCGGGACATCCTGCTCGAAGTAAAGCTGGACGACCGGGAGCGTTTCCGTCAGATAGTCCTTCAGGCCAAGGCCCGCAAGGAACAGTCCCTGGTCCCTTCGGGCCACCAGGTGGTAGCAAAGCGTATTGCCTCCCATTTCGGAGAGGCGGACTGGGCCGCCGAGCAGATGGGAGGCCTGAACCACCTGTTTTTTCTGCGTGAACTCGTGGAAAGGGTGGACCGGGAATGGCCTGCGGTTCTCTCCCGCCTCGAGGAGGTGCGGCGGGCGCTGGTGCGTCGGGACGCACTCACTTTGAACGTCACCATTGATGACAAGGGCTGGTCCCAGGTGGATCCCCTGGTAACCGAATTTCTGGAGGCCTTGCCTGGTGAGGCGGCCCCATCCGAGGCCGAGCCCTGGATACCAGTCCACCCGCCCCGTTTCGAGGGTCTTACCATTCCGGCCCACGTAAACTACGTGGGCAAGGGGGCGGTCCTGGACCCCTTGGGCTACGATTTTCACGGATCCGCCCTGGTCATCGCCAGATTCCTCCGCAACTCGTGGCTCTGGGACCGCATCCGGGTACAGGGAGGAGCTTACGGGGCCTTCTGCAACATCGACAGTCTATCCAATGCCCTTACTTTTGTCTCCTATCGTGACCCCAACATACTAGAAACACTGAAGGTATTTGACGAATCCAGCAAATTTCTCCGCTCCGTCTCCCTGGACGGCAACGAACTCACCAAGGCCATAGTCGGCACCATCGGAGAAATCGATCAGTATAGACTTCCGGACGCCGCCGGCCATATCTCCATGCTCCGCCGCCTGACCGGGCAGACCGACAAAGAGCGACAAAAGATCCGCGAGGAAGTCCTGGAAACCACGGAAGAACTCTTTCGTGGTTTTGCATCTGTCCTCGAAGGTGTTCGGGACATGGGCATTGTCAAAGTACTCGGTTCGCGGGATGCCATTGAGGCGGCCGCGGTCAATCGACCTGGGTGGCTGGAGATCCAAAGCGTCCTCTGATCTCCAGGGATTCGAGATGGTCAGCAAGGCTGGGATCGCAACCCTGATTATGATCCTCTTTTCCGCATTAGAAATTTTTACACAATCGCCCGTGTAAACAAGGATTGGTAACAAGCCGCCGTAGTTCCGTATCCTGTCCATGGAAACACCTGCATGTTCCGGTCTTCCAGGACCCGGTGAGATTACAAAACCAGACAAGGAAGGACCCATGATCGTCCTCAAATCAGAAGGATCGTTTCGATGAACCACCTAGAACACCGCGCACACATCCCCGCAGGAGATGCGCCACCAGCAGTTCTTCGGCGAATTCAGGCTTTGCATGAAATAACATGAGTCCATGGCGGCCCTTCGATCCCCCCGTGAGGCCCTGGAGCTCTCCACCTTTAGGGTGGCGCGTATCTTACCCAATGGCAAAAGCTGGGAGGACTCATGAAACTCCGAGGAGACCGCATGGAGATCCAAGGTGGGGCAACGACCACAGGATCCCATGGGCCTGGGGGTGGTGGGGCTCAGGGTCCCCGGCATTCGAATTCAGGACCCTGAGTGTGTCTGCAAGAGTTTTCCCCGTTTCTGGTCCCTGTGGGACAATCTGGGAACATCACATTGCTCGAATCGACCGGGGTCAGCTGTCGTCCCGGCCGTGAACGGGGCGTCTCAGGCGCTTGAGCCGCCCTTTCCGCACCTTGCTCTCCAGGCGACGCCTGCGTGAAGCACTGCTGGGTCGCGTGGGCTTGCGGGGACGGGGGCGTTCCGAGGCCTTTTGGATAAGAGCAACCAGGCGCTCAAGGGCGTCTTTACGGTTCTGCTCCTGAGTCCGGTGCCTTCGCGCGTCGATCACGATCACGCCCTCACGATTCAATCGCTTTCCGGCCAAGCGCATGAGCCGGCGACGGACTTCGTCCGGCAGCGATGGGGACCGTGCAGCATCGAACCTGAGTTGTACCGCCGTGGCCACCCTGTTCACGTTCTGACCGCCCGGTCCCGAGGCACGAACAAATCGCTCCTCGATCTCAGCCTCCAAAATAGCAATTTCCTCGGTAACCTGAATGGTTGAAGAAGCCATAGCTGCTTTTCCTTCAGCTTCAAGCCTTTCGCTTTTTTTGGGGTCTATGATAAAACTATCGGCGTTTTGACGGCAAAGAAATTGCTGATCGCCGGGCGGTGAGAGGGACACGGTCGGAGAGAAATAAAGGAAACAGGCGGGAGGACGCTCTTGAATTAGAAAAAAAACAAGAGGCACCGCATCCGCAGGAGATGCGGCACCCCTCGATGAATCGGCGACGGAAAGACGGGCTACATCTTCACGACATTAGCCGCAGAGGGCCCTTTCTGACCTTGTTCAATATCAAAGGTTACCCGCTCACCCTCAATGAGCGTTTTGAATCCGTCTCCCTGAA
>CAZEIA010000066.1:0-16496 GCA_964512335.1 uncultured Desulfobacterales bacterium | reverse complement strand
GTTCGAATTCCAGGCCCAGGTTGTAAAGCAGGTCCCTGGATTCGTCGTCCGGCGGGAGCTTACGGAATTTGTCGAATGCCAGATCCAGGAGCCCCTGGCTTTGAAAGCTCAGCCCAAGCAGGCGGTTGGTCTCGACGGCCTCCTTACTGGTGGAGGTGGCCAGAAGAACGCGCTGCAGCGTTGTTACAATGAAAACGAGGATAACGCAGGCGGCGGCGGAGCCGACTCTGAGCCAGACGTTTCCCCATAAGAGCGCGCCGAAACCCGTTGTGAGTGCCACAGCGGCAAGGCCTGCCGCCGCGGCCATGCTCCCTGCGCTCGGGAGGCGTAGGCAGAGAAAGAGCCCCAGAAATCCCAGTACGATTATCAGTGCCGGCTCCAGGTAACGAAATGCGGAGGGGCGCATGACGCATTGCCCTGTCAGAAGGTCTTCAAGGATCCCCGCGGCGAAACGCCCCTCGGACACGGCCTTGTCCAGGGGGGTATGAAACGAGACGCCCGCCTCGGGTCCGAATGCGACAAGGACGATCCTGTTCTTGAGGAAGTTGCCGGCCTTTCCGGCTAGTATATCGGCTGACGAGTGAATGGGAAAAGAGGGTCCTTTTCCGGAAAAGCGGGGCAGCATGCCTCCTTCCACTATTTGAAATGCGTCCGTTCCAATGCGGAATCGTCCATCCCTTACCTGGATTTCGCCGGGGTCCAGGCCTTTGTAAGCCGCAGCCAGCCTGAGCGGCATCGACGGTATCAGGGCCCCCCGGTAACGAATGAGAATCGCATGTTGCCGGCCTTCGAGTCTGTTGGGCAGAGTGAGGCGCGCGTGTCCGAATCCGGCTCCGGCCCGGCTTAGATCGTTAAAGGGCAAAGATATGTTCACGGCCGTGATTTGCTGTTTCAGTGCCTCGTCCAGATTGCCGGGACCCAGAAGGCTTCCGGAGAGATCCTGAAGGGTCTCGGCGGATTTGTTTCCCCCTTTTTCCTCGAATTCGACGAATACCGGCAGAAAAACCTTTCCGCTTCTGCGGACGCTTTCCGTCAGCCTTCCGTCAGCGTCAAGGTCCTTTTCCATCCGCTCCAGGTTTTCTCTCACCCACGTGGCGAGCTTCTGTTGCTGCGTGGAGAGAGGGTGGGCCTCCAGCTTTTCGCGGAGGTCCAGGATTGCCTCATAACCGGTCCCTTCGGCCCTTTCGGTAAGAGGAAGGATCAGCCCTATGAACCGGGCCCCGGCATAATCCAGACGATCTATGAGTTCCGCGACCCGCTGCCGGTGCCAATGCTGCGGATCTCCCAAAGCCTTGTTGCTACGCTCAATTTCGACGAGAGCCAGGTTTTCGGAAGGCTGAACACTTGACGGGGAAAGGCGGGAGAAGGTGTCGTAGAGGAAAAGCTCGAGCCCAAAAAACATGGAAGGGCGCGCAAAGGAAAGGACCGTGAAGAGGACGACGATCATGGCCCCTGCGATGCGGCTCGGGCTTAGGATTCTGTTCGCCATTTTGCCTGAGAGTTTGTTGTTGTGGCATGAATTCGGATAGTTTTCGGACCGGCAAGACGTCTATCAGAAAAGGCATCCTGTGTCAAAGAGAAAGCCGGTCCTTTTCCTGGTCACCCCTGGTTAAGTGCCGATCTCGTACTGCTCGAGGTGAAAATCGCGCCTGCTCGCGATAATGATCCGGCGGTCGAGCCTCTTTTCAACCATGGCAACGGAATCGTGTTCTTCTTCCTTGAGCGTATGTTCGATCTCCGGGTGGACCGTGAGGTGAATCTTGTCGCTGCCGGCAACACTGGATGTCTCCCTCTCCAGATCGCGGAAGATTTCGTAGCAGATGGTCCGGCGGCTCTTGAGCGTGCCCCTTCCCTCACAGTAGAAACAGGGTTCTTCCACTAATCGGTTGAGGTTTTCCCGAGTACGCTTCCGGGTCATTTCTATGAGACCCAGTTCAGACATGCGGAGAATGTGGGTCTTCGCACGATCCTTTTTCATGGCGTCCTTCAACGAAGAGAACACTCGCTCACGGCTGGATTTGCGTTCCATGTCGATGAAGTCAATGACAATGAGTCCGCCTATGTTCCTCAAGCGGAGCTGGTAGGCGATCTCTTTGACGGCCTCCAGATTCGTTGTCAGGATGGTCTCTTCCAGGTTTCGCTTTCCGACATAGCTGCCGGTGTTGACATCGACAGCGGTTAGTGCCTCGGTAATCTCGATGACTATGTACCCGCCGGATTTGAGCCAGACTTTATTCTCAAGGGCCCTGGAGATTTCCATCTCCAGGCCGTAGACGTCATAGATTGGCTCTCCTCCGTCATAGAGCTCCGCAGAGTATCTGAGCCTTGGCGCGAAGGTCTCGATAAAGGTCATAATGTTATCAAACTCGTCCCTGGAATCGATGACGAGCCGGTCCACTTCCCGGGTGAAGAGATCCCGAACCGACCTCAGTGACACTGCAAGGTCTTTGTAAAGAATCGAGGGCCCTGTGGAACGAACCATTGCTTTGCTGATGGATTCCCAGAGCTTAAGAAGAAAATCCAGTTCGGATTTGAGCTTTTCTCTGCTCGCCCCCTCGCTCACGGTGCGTACGATTACGCCTAGGTGATCAGGGGTTATCTCGCGGGCCAGGTCTCGAAGGCGATCCCGCTCCGCCGTGTCTTCGATTCGGCGGGAAATTCCAATGTGGTTGACGGTAGGCATAAGGACAAGATGCCGTCCCGGGAGTGAGACGTGGGAGGTGAGCCGGGCGCCCTTGGTCCCGATGGGCTCCTTGGAGACCTGGACCATGATATCCTGGCCTGTGTGAAGAAGTTCTTCAATCGTAAAGGAGATGCCGGAGAACGGTTCAGGGCTGAATGGCTCTTCAGCCACGGCGTTCCTTGTCGCTTCTGCGGATGACTCTTTCACCATGGCCCGTTCAATATCTGTAACTTCTCTGTAGACGTCTGATACATAGAGAAACCCGGTTCGATCCAGACCTATGTCCACAAAGGCGGCCTGCATGCCCGGGAGTACGCGGACCACCTGCCCCCGGTAGATATTGCCCATGAGTTCCTGGCCGGTTTCCCTCTCGATGTGCAATTCCGCCAGGACCCCGTTTTCAACAACGGCTACGCGGGTCTCGTAGGGCCTGGTGTTTATAATGAGTTCGGTGGGCATGGATTTGTCTCGGTTAGCTCCGGTTCCCGTAAGCGGGCATCCTATCCCAATGTCTGCTTTGTTTTCAATATCTTTAAAGATGACGCCTGGCTGGGGGTCAGCCCGAAGATTTCACTCACTATCCTTTCCGGTCTCAGGGACGGACCCGTGGGGTGGAGAACAACGATTTCCACCTTGTCCGGGGGAAAACAGCTGATGGCCTTGACTTGAGCGCGGGCATCCACTGTCCGGTCACCTTTAGGCGAGGTCCTGGTGACCGGGTGTTCGGAGAGCGCGAGGAACCGTCGTGCCGCTTCAGGGTCCAGCGTGCACTCGTCCGAAGAGATCTGGTAATGACTCTCGATCAGCCGGGATTTTCTGGTATGGCCTGTGGTATCCTCCACCAGAAGGATCCGAAGGCCTTCCGGGAGGGTGCGGTTGAGACGGTGTTTGATCTCTACAGGCGGCGGAGGATCGTGGAGCTCTATCCTCACGGTTTCTTGAATGCTCTCCGTCCCAACGGGCAGCGCTGCTGCAAAGGAGACTTTGGGCCCCGGATGAAAACCCTTGGTGTGGACCGCATTGAGTCCG
This sequence comes from uncultured Desulfobacterales bacterium, assembly GCA_964512335.1. Lineage (GTDB taxonomy): Bacteria > Desulfobacterota > DSM-4660 > Desulfatiglandales > HGW-15 > JAIPEI01. The sequence continues at coordinate 12,784 of CAZEIA010000066.1, read as the reverse complement.
GCTCTCCTGAGTGACCGGATAAAGGCCCGGGCGAGTTCAAGATGCCCTAGATATCTTGCAGTGCCGGTTTTTGAAAAGGTAAGGAGAAAGGTTCGCTGAAAGACCTGATCGAATTTCGGCTCGGCTCCGATATCCTTTTCAGCAAATTTTATATTCGGCTCTTTTATTGTTATTATCGGATCGACGCCGTCATGATTACACACGCCGCACTCGAGGCATACTGTGCGGCAGTCCGGCGTGGCCTTTTCCTGAAGGGCCCTTTCCCACTCCCCCCACAGGTATCCCTTCCGCACTCCCGAACTGATGTGGTCCCAAGGAAGGATCTCGTATCGATCCCTCCGCCTTGCGAGATAGAACTCGGGGTCTGTGCCCGTGCCCTGAAAGGCCTCCTCCCAGGTATCCGGCCGGAACTGTTCGCCCCAGGCATCGAACCGGGCGCCTGCTTTCCAGGCCTGTATGAGCGCGACAGTAAGACGCCTGTCACCCCTGGAAAAAATACCCTCCAGCCGGCTCATGCCCGGATCGTTCCACTTAACTCGAATGCGGCGATCGCGAAGGCGGTCCTGAATCATCTGTATTCGTTTCCGGCTTTCCTGAAGGGATAGCTGGGGATGCCACATGAAAGGCGTGTGGGCCTTGGGCACGAAAGAGGCTACGCTCACATGAAGCACCGGCCGTTTCCCGCGTCCGCCCGCCATGCGGGCCACCTCTTTGGAGAGTTGAATGATCCCGTGCAGGTCCTCCTCGGTCTCTTCCGGCAGTCCGACCATGAAGTAGAGCTTGATGAGCTTCCATCCCGCCGCATACACTTTGCGGGCGGTCTCGATGATTTCCCTGTTTGTGAGGCGCTTGTTGATTATCCTGCGCAGGCGGTCGGTGCCCGCCTCGGGGGCCAGGGTGAAACCGGTCTTCCGGACCCGCTTGATCTGTTCGAACCAGGCCTCATCCAGGCTGTCGATTCGAAGGGAAGGGAGGCTGATTGCGACTTTGTTCCGGCTTTGGCGGTCCATCAATGCCGTCAGCAGAGGGCCGATGCACGTGTAATCCCCAGTGCTGAGAGAAAGGAGTGACACGTCATCGTATCCCGTCCTTTCCAGGCCTTTATTGACCAGATCAATGACGGTATCCGGAGAGCGTTCCCGGACGGGCCGGTAGATCATGCCCGCCTGACAGAACCTGCATCCCCGGGTGCAGCCGCGACAGATCTCCACTGCCAGTCGGTCGTGGACAGGCTCGGCAAAAGGGACGACCTGGTCAAGCGGATAGGGGGATAACTCGAGATCCGTGATCAAGGCCTTCAGGACCGTCGGGTATTTCGAAAGAAGCGGCCTTATCTCCTGAATTGCTCCCCCGGGCCCGTAAGACGGCTCGAAAAGGGAAGGGATATAAACTCCTCTGATTCCCGCAAGGTCCTTGAGAAGGTCATGGCGGGTCCTGCCGTCCCTTGCCGCCCGGCGGACGAGGCGGCAGATCTGCAGGGCGGCCTCCTCCCCGTCACCGACCAGGAACGCGTCAAAGACGCCGGCTGTGGGCTCCGGGTTGAAACAGGCCGGGCCTCCGGCGATAATTAGAGGGTGGGTCTCGTCCCGTTCGGCCGCGAGAAAGGGAATGCCGGCCAGATCGAGCATGGTGAGTACGTTCGTGTAACAGAGTTCATGCTGGAGGCTGAAGCCCAGTATGTTCAGGTCATTCAGCGGGGTCCCTGATTCCAGGGTCTCCAGGGGGCGACCGTGTTCCTTAAGAGCGGCCTCCATGTCCACCCAGGGACAGAAGACACGTTCCGCGGAGAGCCAGACGGGTTCATTCAGAATATGGTAGAGAATGCGCAGTCCCTGGTGGCTCATGCCCACTTCGTAAATGTCCGGAAAGGCCAGTCCGAATAAGATCTCCGCTTTATTGTGTCCTTTTTGTATCGCATTCGGCTCGTTTCCGAGATATCGGCTCGGACGATGAACGGTCGACAGCCACGGTTCGCTGCTGATTGTATTGCGTGTCAATCGGCCTCCTTGTCCTGAGCGGGAAGGGGAAGGCTCAGGGTGATTCGGGCTCCGCCTTCCGGGTGGTTTCCCCCCTGGATTCTGCCGTGCAGCCCTTCCACGATTCGTTTCACCGTGGCCAGCCCCAGTCCGGAGCCCTCGTCCTTGGTTGTGAAAAAAGGTGTGAAGAGATTCTTGATCGCTTCGTTGGTAAATCCTGAGCCCGTGTCCTTCACAATCAGTTCCACCTCGCCGGCAGGTCCTTCAGGCGAGCCTTCGTCGTTTCCAATGCGTGTCTCCATGTAGAGTTTTCCGCCGCCGGGCATCGCATCCCGGGCGTTCAGCAGAATATTCCAGATGACCTGCTTGATCTGTTCGGGATCGGACTCCATATGCACCGGTTCCTCGAACCGGGTCACCACACGGATTTTATCGGTTTCCTCGCCTGAGTTTTGGAAGAGGTCCAGTGAGTCCAGAATCAGCTTGTTGAGTTCGAATCGGCGGGATGTCGTCTTCGGGGGTCTGGCGTACTGGAGGAAATTGCTGACGAGACGGTTCAGGCGGTTGACTTCCCTTATCACTATGTCCATAAGACGGCTGGAAACATCATCGCCATTGAGGTCCAGCCCCTCTTTGAGTACCTGAATGGAGCCGCTTATGGAGGCCATGGGATTGCGAATCTCGTGGGCGATGCCGGCCGCTAGTTCGCCCACCATGGCAAGGCCCTCCACTCGCTGTATCTCCTTCTCGATGCGCCTGATTTCCGTCAGATCCTGAAAGACCAGGATTTGTCCGATTGCATCTCCCCCCGCCATGCTCAGGGGAGACACTATTACCCGAAGGAAAAGCTCTTTGCCGTCCGGATGACTGTAGGGGATATCCGCTATGGTCGGCCGGGCCCCTCCGAGGGAGGCTTCGGGATCCACGTAATCTTGAATAAAGGGGAGGAGTTCATCGATCTTTCGACCGTTCGCTTCGCTTGCTTGAACCCCGAAGATAACTTCTGCGGCCGGATTGAAGAGAATGACACGTCTGTCGTCGTCCACAGTTATCAGCCCGGACGTCATGCTCTGTACGATGCGCTCGTTCAGGGCCTCCAGCTTGCTGATGTCCACCTTTCTGGCCTCGAGTTCGTCGCGGCTTATCCGCGTCTGCTCTGAGAGGTAGCTGCTCAGCATGGCCACAAGATAGAAGGCCGCGGTGTGGGCAAGGATACGGAAAAGGATGTAGGCTCCCTGGTCGTCTGCGGGCATACCTGTTTGCATCCCGTAGGGGGTGATTATCTGGTAGTAGTGCAGGTCCAGCAGTGCCCCGTAAAGAATGCTGCTGCTCGAGGCGACAATGAGTCCTCCGCGGCGGTACAGGAGCATGCTTGCGCTGATTATGGCGAGGATATACAGAAAAGAGAAGAAGCTCTCGATGCCGCCGCTTGTGTATATGAAGGCGGTTACGAGAAAGGTGTCGATGAGGAGCTGTACATAGGCCAGCCTGCTCAGGTTACGCATTCGTTTGAGCAGGACTATGTAGATGAAGGTAAGGAAATAGACCGCCGAGATCAGGACGTAGTGGGAGGTCTGTATGTCCCCGAAATAGGCGCTCGTCTTTTGCGCCTGAAGGAACACAGAGGCCCCCAAGAGGACCGAGACGATCAGGACCCGGAGGAACATGAGCCGTTGGAGACGGCTGGAGAGTTCCTTTGGGGGTATTTTCCGAGTGTGTCGGGTCATGCCTGAAAAGGATTCATTCGCCGGCTCCGGCCCAACGTTGGTTAAGGATCCGGGCCGCGGCCCGGCTGGGGCCGGCGCCTGGCCTTTCTTGAATCCCGGAGTCTTCATCCCGCGGCGAGGCGTCTCGAGGAAGGACCCGGGGACAGGAATGCGCTAGCCTCCCACGGCTCCCGCCATGGAGAAAATGGGCAGGTACATGGCTACCACCAGTCCGCCGATGGAGCCTCCGAGGAAGAGCATGAGAAGGGGTTCGAGCATTGAGGTCAAGGCCGCCACGGCGGCATCCACTTCTTCGTCATAGAAGTCGGCGATTTTTTCGAGCATGGTGTCCAGGGCGCCGGTGGCCTCACCCACGGAGATCATCTGGACGACCATTCCGGGGAAGACGTTGTTTTCCGACAGGGGTTCGGCGATGGTCTGGCCTTCCGCAATGCTCCCCCGCACCTCGAAAATGATTTCTTCCAGGATCACGTTTCCGCTTGTCCTGGCCACTATTTCAAGGGAGTCGAGGATGGGGACGCCGCTGCTGATCATGGTCCCCAGGGTCCGCGTGAAACGGGCCACGGCGGTCTTCTTGAGCAGGTCGCCGAAGATCGGGAGCCTGAGCATGAGATCGTCCGTGATTCTACGGCCCTTTTTGGTCCCACGGAATTTTTTGAAGACAAATGCAATGGCGACAAGTGCCAGGATCACCCAGTGGATGTTGCCTTTCATGAACTGGCTCATGTTCACCACGATCTGGGTGGGGACTGGGAGGGCTTGGCCGAAACTGGAGAACATGTCTTCGAATACCGGAATAACGAAGATGAGGATCACCGCGATGACTATGATGGCGATAGCCATGACCACGATTGGATAGGTCATGGCGCCCTTGATCTGACTCTTGAGCCTTTCCGCTTTTTCGATGAATGTGGCCAGCCTGCGCATGATGGTGTCCAAAATACCGCCCACCTCGCCGGCGGCGACCAGGTTCACGAACAGGTCATCAAAGACTTTAGGGTGCTTTTTCATGGCCTCGGCCAGGGTGGAGCCTCCTTCCACGTCCTTTGAGATCTGCTTCAGGATGTTTCGGAAGGTCTTGTTTTCCGCCTGTTCGGCCAGGATGCCCAGCCCCTGTACCAGTGGAAGGCCGGCGTCTATCATTGTGGAGAACTGTCGAGTGAAGATGACGAGGTCCTTCTTAGTCACCTTTGGCTGCAGGAAGGAGACGTTTTCGAAAAGGTCCTTTGGTTTCGGTTTGAGTTTCTTGACTGTGAGGTTCCGCCGTTTCAACTGGCTCATGGCGATACGTTCATCAGCGGCCTCGAGCTCGCCTTTCAGTTTTCTGCCCTTGCGTGTCTCGGCAACCCATGTGTAGACTGGCATGTGCGGACCTCCCGTGACCCGATTTCGTCACCAATATGCTTTGGCATGCCTTTCAGAGCAACTAAAATGCAGTATACTAGTTAACGCAGTGAGTTGTGTCAAGGATCCTGTGATTTTGCCTTATGTCTGAGCTGTTCTCATGTGTTCCATAACGAAATACTTGACCTGAATTGAGCGATTGTCGAGTTTGCCGAAGATGCAAGGAAGAAGGTGCTTCGCTATACTCAGGTATGCGAAGCACCTGATGACGCCGCAGATTCGGTAAAATCGGCAATCCCGAAGGGTTTCAAATTGCAGTTCTTTTCGAAGAAGCGCCTCCATGCAAAGAGTGATGCTCGCCCCGGCCTTCTTGAATGACAATGCCTTGATATATTTGTTTTTTTCATAAGCTGCAATTTGAAACGATCAATTCAGGTTGAGGAAAACGAAGCAATCACACTGCGTGGTGGCCTTGTCACGTCCGGCCCTGATCCGGACATGTTGTCCAGGGGCCGGCTGGAGGAAAAGGAGCCTGACTTTGACCTTGACAATGAGCGGATCTTCAGTGTTATATCACAGATTCATTTTCCCATAATTTTCCGGCGAATGCTGAAGATCAATAACAAAAGGAGGAAATAATCGTGAGTGAGATCAATGCTCCAATGGGTGGGAAGGTCATAGAAGTGAAAGTGAATGTGGGCGATACGGTTAACGAGGGCGATGAAGTCGTAATCCTCGAGGCGATGAAGATGGAGCTGCCGGTGGTGGCTGGTGAATCAGGAACCGTGAAAGAAGTCAAATGCAGCAGCGGTGAGGCGGTGGATGCGGAGGCCGTTCTCCTGGTCCTGGAATAACTTACAAGTCACCGGTTCGCACATGTCCCACAGCCTGTTGCGTATAGCCTGCATTTCCTAGTGGCAGAGAGTTAATCTTCTCCTCCTGCCGAGGACGCTGTATGGAGATGGAAGACAAAATCAGGGAGCTTGAACGTCGAAGCCGCGAAGCAGAGATCGGCGGTGGTGAAAAGAGAATAGCGGCGCAGCATGCCAGGGGGAAGATGACCGCACGCGAGCGGATCGACCACCTTCTCGACAGAGACAGCTTCCAGGAAATCGATAAATTCGTAGTCCATCGATGCCACGACTTCGGCATGGAGAAGAAGAAGTTCCCGGGTGACGGAGTGGTAACAGGCTACGGGACCGTCGACGGCCGAAAGGTGTTCATATTCGCTCAGGATTTTACCGTGTTCGGAGGGTCCTTGAGTGGTGCCTTCGGAGAGAAGGTCTGCAAAGTCATGGACCTGGCACTTCGAAACGGTGCCCCTGTTATAGGCCTGAATGATTCCGGCGGTGCCCGGATTCAGGAAGGCGTTATCAGCCTGGGCGGCTATGGTGAGATCTTCAAGAGAAATGTCTTCGCCTCGGGCGTGGTACCCCAGATCTCAGTCATCATGGGGCCATGTGCCGGTGGTGCGGTGTATTCCCCGGCACTCACCGACTTCACCATTATGGTGAAGAAGACCAGCAACATGTTCATCACCGGCCCGCAGGTCATCAAGGCCGTCACTTCTGAAGATGTGACCGCCGAAGATTTGGGCGGGGCGATGACCCATAACTCCAAGAGCGGCGTGGCGCACTTTGCTGAGGATTCCGATAGCGAAGCCCTGGACAGGGTCCGGCAGCTCCTGGCGTATCTTCCACAGAACTACCGTGAAAGGCCTCCCGATACGGAGTGTGCGGATGATCCGAACCGGATGGATCCCGGGCTCAACGAGCTGGTTCCCGCCAACCCCCGCCTTCCTTACGACATGAAGGACCTTATCCGGAAAGTTCTGGACCAAGGGGATTTTCTGGAAGTCCATCAGTACTACGCCATGAACATGATCGTGGGATTCGGCCGTCTCAACGGGACTGCTGTCGGAATAGTGGCCAATCAGCCACGTTTTCTCGCCGGGTGCCTGGACATTGACGCATCCATGAAATGCGCGAGGTTCGTCCGCACCTGTGACTCATTCAATATCCCGCTGATTACTTTCGTGGACGTTCCAGGATACCTTCCAGGAGTCCAGCAGGAATACGGTGGTATTATAAAGCACGGGGCAAAAATCATCTTCGCCTACAGTGAAGCCACCGTGCCGAAGATCACCGTGGTGACGCGAAAGGCTTACGGTGGCGCCTATATCGCCATGTCCGGTAAGCATTTGGCCGCGGACATCAACTTCGCCTATCCCTCGGCGGAGATAGCGGTGATGGGGCCCGAAGGCGCCGCAAATATCATTTTCCGTAAGGAGATAACCGAGTCGGACGACCCGCAGGGAACCCGGGACCGATTGGTGGATGAGTATCGTAACAGCTTTGCCAGCCCGTTCAGGGCCGCGGAGGTGGGTTATATAGACAACATCATCTTCCCGGAAGCCACCCGCCCGAGGCTGATCAAGGCCCTTCAGATGCTTCGGGACAAAAAGACCTCAATCCCGGAAAGACGCCATGGCAACATTCCTCTGTAGACCCCCGGATACGCTTTGAGATCGGAGCTTCACTGCTAAGCACCTGAAGGGCTTACCGGTGTATTTGAAACGGACATTCACCCTGAAGACCCAACTCACCACGAAGGCTCAATTCACCACGAAGACCCGATTCACCACGAAGAACACGAAGAGCACGAAGAAAAGATAAAAAGATTAAATAAATACTATGATAAACAATCAATTTCCGTTGGTGTAAAACAACGCTCAATTTGCTTTTTTCTTCTTCGTGCTCTTCGTGCTCTTCGTGGTGAGTCTTTATGTTTTTAGTGGTAAGTATTTCTGATCTTTAGGGCTAGGGTGCCGAGCTTTCGCCTAATCCAAGTCCCAGTTCCAGGGCGCGTCGGTTCATTTCAAGAAAATCCGCAGGCACGGTTTCACTCAGCACCTCCATGACGGCTTCAGGGCGGACCAGCCGGGTAAGCCCGATGAGAGTGCCCAGCATGCAGATGTTGAAGACGATGGGCTTGCCTATCTCCTGAATTACCGCCTGGTACATGCCTATTTCGATCTGGCGGGCGTCCACCTTCCTTTGCTGTATTACGAAATGGCTGTCTGTAAGCAGCAGTCCGCCGGGTCGGATTATCCACGAGAACTTGTTGTAGGCCTCCTGCGTCAGGCAGATCAGGATGTTCGGCTGGGTAACCTTGGGAAATCGAATTTCTTCGTCCGACAGGATCACGTCCGCCCTGGTCGCCCCTCCGCGCGCCTCGGGACCGTAAGACTGCGCCTGGACGGCGTTAAGACCCTCGTGGAGAGCGGCCGCCTCGGCAAGTATAATCGAGGCGGTTATGACGCCCTGGCCTCCTGAACCCGAGAAAATAAGCCGTGTCCTCGCCATGACCTGGTCAGCCCCCCATCGCTTTTTTGATGATGTTTTCATATTCGGCACAGTATTCAGGCCGGTCTTCATCCACAAAAATCCCCCGCTCGACAAGGGAAGGGTCCTTTTGTTTCGCTTCCGAGCCGATGGGCGTGGTGCCGGTCTTATAAAGATTCATCATGTCCACTGCGCTGCCCATGCGATTCTTGCGGCCGAAATAGGTGGGGCACTGGGAGAGGACTTCAACCACTGAAAAGCCTTGGTGCAGGATGGCTTTCTCAAGGATTTTGATCATTGAGGTGACGTGATAGGTGGTGGTCCTTGCCACGAAGGACGCCCCCGCACCCCTGGCCAGCTCCACAATGTCAAAGGCCTGATCGATGATTCCGAGGGGCGCCGTGGTGGCGGTTTTTCCATAGCCGCTCAGAGGAGAGTACTGGCCGCCCGTCATGCCGTAGATCCGGTTGTTCATGATGATTGCAGTCATGTTTATGTTCCGGCGCGCTGCGTGAATGAAGTGGTTCCCGCCGATGGCAGTTGCGTCACCGTCACCCATGGGTACAAGGATATGGAGTTCGGGCCGGGCAAGCTTGACGCCGGTTGCAAAGGCCAGGGCCCGGCCGTGCAGCGTGTGAAGGGTGTGGAAATCCAAGTATCCGGAAATGCGTGCGGAGCATCCGATACCCGAGACCATGACTATGTCCCGCTTCCTTAGCGCCAGGTTTATAACGGCCCGGATGAGGTTGTTCATGACAATCCCGTGTCCGCAACCAGGACACCAGATGTGCGGCATGAATCTTTCTCGAATATAATCACGAATGGCCAAGGGGTCACACTCCTTTGCCCTGGATCAGGCGAAGAATATTTCTTATGTCCGTCGGGGTGATGAAAGTCCCGTCTATCTTGTTGGCCAGAAAGACCTTCTCCGGGTCCGCCACGGCCTTTTTGACTTCCTGGAGTACCTGTCCCATGTTCAGCTCCACCACGAGGACGGACTTTGCTCCTGCGCAACGGGTGCGAACTATATCGGCTGGAAAGGGCCACAGGGTCTGGAGCTCCAGCAGTCCCAGGGCCTCTCCCCTGGCCCTGCGGTTCTCAACCACGTGAAGAGCGGAACGGGCCGACGACCCGTATGAGATCAGGATGCACTCGGCGTCGTCAATATAGTATTCCTTGTAATGTGCGATCTCATGGACACGATTTTCAATCTTGTCCATTAGGTGTTTCATGAGTCCGTAGGCGACATCCGGCTTGTTCGAAGGGAAGCCCCACATATCGTGTATAAGGCCGGTGACATTGTATCGGTGGATTCCGCCGAAGTCCGACATGGGCAGCCTGCCGTCTTCCCGCGGAAGGTAGGGATGAAAATCCGTTCCCTCCTTGACCGAGGTCCAGAGGCGCTCCACCAGGGGAATCTCTCCGGGCTCGGGAATATCCATCTTTTCCCTCATGTGCCCGATCACCTCGTCAAAGAGGAGGATGACCGGAGTGCGGTATGTCTCGGCGAGGTTGAACGCCTCCACGGTCATGGCGAAGACGTCCTGATGGTTGGACGCGGTCAGTGTGATAATCGAGTGGTCGCCGTGTGTTCCCCAGCGGGCCTGCATCACATCTCCCTGGCTCGGACTGGTGGGAAGTCCCGTGGACGGCCCTCCCCGCTGTACATTCACGATGACACATGGAATCTCCGTCATGACGGCGTATCCGATGGCTTCCTGCTTCAGGGAAAACCCGGGGCCGCTTGTGGCGGTCATGGACTTCAACCCCGTGAGGGAGGCTCCGACAATGGCGCACATGGAGGCTATTTCGTCCTCCATCTGTATGAACTTTCCGCCCTTTAGGGGGAGCCTGTAAGAGAGGAGTTCGGCGATCTCCGTGGACGGTGTTATGGGGTAGCCGGCGAAGAAGTCCAGGCCGGCGTACAGTGCGGCTTCCACGCACACTGCGTTCCCTTGAAGGAACAGGGTTTTCTTGCTCATGTCAAAGCCACCGGCGATTTTGAAGGAGTGAGCCCGGGGCCATTCCCGGGATCGGGTGCGTATTTCGAGTCATGCGGCATCGACCTCCCTGGACTCGACGGCCATATCAGGGCAGCGCAGCTCGCACAGCCCACAATCTATACAGTCGTCGGGTCTCACGACAGCGGCCTTCATAGACTCGTCAAGGTCCATTACACCCTTGGGGCAGAAGGCGACGCAAATACCGCAACCCTTGCACCATTCGATATTGATGGTCCGCACTCTTTTCTTTTTGTTCTTTTTCATGGACCCCGTTGTCCCTTAAGTCTGCAATGGGCCTGTTCAGGACCCGGTAAGCAATTATACATCATGAATAGAACATTCACCCCCGTCCCGTCAAGCCCGTTGGCTTTTTTTCCTGGGTTGTTTTGTCGTCCTGTCCTTCTTGCTCTTGCTTGTTTAACCACGAAGGGCACTAATAGAATAAAGAATTATAAGGTTTGAATCATTTAGGCTTACCGGTGTGATTCAAGCGAATCGTGGTTTCAGTTCTAAATCTTTTTCTTTTGTTTTAAGTTCTTCATGTTCTTCACCGTCTTCGTGGTGAAATGTTTTCAGGACTCACGGCAAAACCCAGGCCCTCAACGCATCAGCATTGAAGAACCAAAAATGATTTGACAGTACCTTCGGCGATGGCATATTTTCAAATGAGACATATCAAGGACTTAACCTGTATTTACCCTTTTCCACCAACATCCTGAAACCGCGTGGGGCGGCAGAGGGCATCCCGGGATGCCGGAGAGGAATACCATGGACCGATTGAAGAGGGAAGTTGATCGCTGGACCGGAGAGGTCGAAGCCAAGCTCGAAAAGCGGCCCGAACGTAAAAAGTCCTTTGTGAATACATCGGGCATTCCGGTCGACAGAGCGTACACCCCTCTCGATCTGGAAGGTATGGACTACTTGGAACGGCTTGGGCTTCCGGGAGAGTACCCCTACACGAGAGGGGTGCAGCCGACCATGTACCGGGGTCGGTTCTGGACCATGAGACAATATGCGGGATTCGCCACGGCCGAGGAGTCCAACCGGCGGTACAGATTTCTGCTGGAACAGGGGCAGACGGGCTTGTCCGTGGCCTTCGACCTCCCCACCCAGATCGGTTTTGACTCCGATCACGAAATGGCTATGGGAGAAGTGGGCAAAGTGGGTGTTTCCATCGATTCCCTGAGGGATATGGAGATCCTGTTCGACGGGATCCCTCTTGACAAGGTGAGCACATCCATGACCATCAACGCACCGGCCGCTGTCCTCCTTGCCATGTACATCGCCGTGGCCGGGAAACAGGGCGTTGCGGCCCGGGACCTTCGCGGTACGATCCAGAACGATATTCTCAAGGAGTATTCCTCCAGGGGGACTTATATCTTTCCCCCCAGGCCCTCCATGCGGATTATTACGGACATCTTCGCCTTTTGCGCTGAAAATATACCACAGTGGAACACCATCAGCATCAGCGGATACCACATCAGGGAGGCCGGGGCCACGGCCGTCCAGGAGGTGGCCTTTACGTTGGCCAACGGCATCGCATACGTCGAGGCCGCCCTGGATGCCGGGCTTGACGTGGATCGATTCGGCCCCAGGCTCTCTTTTTTCTTCAATTCCCATCTGGACTTCTTTGAGGAGGCGGCCAAATTCAGGGCCGCAAGACGTCTCTGGGCGCGCATTATGAGGGAAAGATTCGAGGCCAAAGATCCTCGCTCTCTGATGATGAGGTTTCACACCCAGACGGCCGGGTGTACACTGACGGCCAAGCAGCCCAAGAACAATATTGTGCGCGTGGCCTTCCAGGCCATGGCCGCTGTCCTCGGCGGTACGCAGTCACTCCACACGAACTCCATGGATGAGGCCCTGAGCCTGCCTTCGGAAGAGGCGGTGCGAATCGCACTTCGTACCCAGCAGGTGATCGCTCACGAACTGGGGGTTGCGGACACAGTGGATCCTCTCGGCGGGTCATATTACGTGGAGACCCTGACGAACCGTATTGAGGAACAGGCTGAGGACTATATCCGAAGAATCGACGAGATGGGAGGAGCGCCCGCTGCGATTGAAAAGGGTTATATTCAGAAAGAGATACAGGAAAGCGCTTATTCGTACCAAAGGCAGATCGAATCGGAAGAGCGCGTGGTGGTGGGCCTGAACCGTTTTCAGATCGAAGAGGAACGGCCGACCGGCCTTCTCAGGGTGGATCCCTCTGTCAGGGAGGCCCAGAAGGAGGCCCTTCGTGAGCTGCGATCAAAGCGGGACTCTCAAGAGGTGGAACGGAGCCTGGCCGCCCTGAGGCGCGCAGCCGAAGGAGCGGACCAGCTCATGCCTTCCATAATCGATGCGGTCAAGGCTTATGCAACCCTCGGTGAGATCTGCAACGTCCTCCGGGA
>CAZEIA010000065.1:2935-16555 GCA_964512335.1 uncultured Desulfobacterales bacterium | reverse complement strand
TCCATCGGTACTCCGGCGCAAGGTCTGCATTGCCGGTGATGTTGGCAGCTATAATACGGCCCCGCATTTTTGCCCCTGACCGTTCCAGATACTTCTCAATCAGGCTTTGGAGCAGCTTCGGTGGGAACAGATTTCGCAGGTGCCGGGAAGGGTAGCTGCTGTTTTCCATGATTTTTGAAAAGAGGAACTTCTGGAACCCGGCATCATTTTTGTCGAGACGATCGAGGATTTGCTCCGGAGTGATGAGGTAATCCCCCCAGAAGCATTCCTTTTGGACGGTTGCGGCGCTTTCAAGCCGTGGGTCGTTGTTTGTTTGGCTCGTTGCTGAATCCATAACCCGCTGCTTCCTGATGCAGGTTTAGCTCTGCGCTTGATTTTGGGAAAGGGTATGATTTCACGAGGGAAAAGTCAAAGGGTTTGTTGGCCGTCCGTCCATTCCCCGGCCCAAAGCGAATCAATGAAATCATCATAAGGCAAGATATAGACACCGTTATCTGTTTTGCGCAGGTCTATGCGCACGGCCTTGGGATAAGCTGCCTTTAGAAGGGTGGTCTTGCCTGTCTGTCTGGACCCCCAGAGGAAAAAGCTGGTTTCCGGATCGGCGGGCAACTGCAAGAGCCTTTTGTACATTGAGTACTCCCGTGTGGTATTGCATGTAATCTGACAAATCAGCAGTAAATTAACACAGTAGTTTTTTTGTCAAACTCAAAATCTTGAAGGGGCGGGACATGAGGCACTCAACTGCGAACAAGTCATGGGCATAGCTCTCGATGGCCAACCGGAGATGACGTTACGAGGCGGCCTGAGTATCAGCGTCCCCGATCTACCGAATTATAGCATAGTATGTCGGATATTTCTCGACATACTATGAAAGAAGATGATATTCTCGACAGCAAAGCAAATTGAGGGTTTTGGGTGATTCATATCCTGAGACAGCAGATTCCCCATGAGGAGTTCGATTACACCCAATCCCTGATTTTTTTGCACGGGCTGAGGGCGTATGATGAGATCCATCCGGCCCCTGCACTTTACGTTAAACGAGAGGCCGAATCCGAGGTCTTCTTTTCCTGTTTTGATCTAAAACAGGAAAAGAAGACCTCGGATGCCTCCTTGGTAAGGACGATCGCGCAACGATCCTGCTCAAGGGGCGGAATCAATGTGCGGTCGGCTGAAACGCCGATAAAAGGGAACAACATCCACTTCCATCTGTTCGACACTCCATTGATCAAGATCGTCACCAGTGATGATTGTCCCTTTGTTCAGGCCGAACCGTGTACAGGCCGCCATCAGCCCCTTCAGCTCCCTCCGCCGGGTCTCAGCGCTGCTCAGGTCGTAGCAGACCTGGATGGCCTCCATCACCCGGCCCCTTTCCACACGCAGGAAATCACATTCCAGGGCCTCGTTGCGATAGAAGAACAGCTCCGTCGTCCCTGTTCGCCTCAGTTCCAGGTAAACCGCATTTTCCAGAGCCTTGCCCGTGTCCTCGGAAAACCTGTACTCCACGGCGTCGCAAAGCCCTGTATCAATGGCATAGACTTTCTTCTCGCCCAGTTCCCGTGCCACCAGGGACCTGTCGTACCGGAACAGGACCTGGGCAAGGTATACGGTTTCGGCGTAGTCCAGGAAGTCATAAAGCGTGTTTTTCCCGACCCTGATATTGGCGGACTTCAGCTCGTTGTATATCTTATGAATGGAAAGCTGCTTTGTGGTGGACGAAACGAGTCGTTTGAGGAAATACTTGAGCGCTACCACATTCTGGACCTTGTATCGTTCCACGATGTCCCTGTACAACAGAACATTGAAGTATTCCTGTAACAACCGGGTCCGATGCTTGTGATCGATTAACAGGGTTTCCGGAAAACCGCCACGGTTCAGGAATTCGGCCTGGGCATTCCTGAGCAGGGCCAGATGCCTGGAGGAATGAACGTCCGCCTCCAAACCCTGGAAACGCAGGTATTCCGAAAAGGAAAGCGGGAATACCTCCATGCCGAGTGTGCGGCCCCGCAGGCTCGTGGCAATTTCCGACCCCAGCAGCCTGGAATTGGAACCGGTCAGGACAATATTTCTGGTAACCGTGTCGTAGACCCTGCGCACAAAGCGTTCCCAGCCGTCCACATTCTGGATTTCATCAAAAAACAAACGGCTGTCTTCAAGACGCTGCCGCGGGTACAGCTCACGGTAGGCCTGGATGATCAGGTCCAGCTCGTCCGTGGCCAGGTCCAGGCGCTCATCCTCAAAGTTGATGAAGACGATCAAGGTCTTGTCCATGGACTCGGCGAGCCTGTTCACTGTATCCAGTAGAAGGGACGTCTTGCCGCACCGCTTCACACCCATGATCGTGATGATCTTGCCGGTGTCCAGGGGGACCTTGACATCCCTGGGCTTGACGTCAAAAACAGGGTGCAGGTGAAAATCTCTGATGATCTGCTTGAGCAGCTCTTTCTTTCTCATGAAGAAAATTTTACACCTTTTTTTCTTTGCGTCAAGGGAAGTCTTGGGGACTCGGCCGACGACAACGCCATAGGGAATATCCGATTGGATATTCTCGTGTCAAAAAGACAGAAAATGCGCCGCTGAAGGATTTCGGTGCTCCGGCGCTAATATGTGGACAACCACTGCGCAAAGACCGGGTCCACCACGCGCCATATATCGTCGTGTTTCTCGATCAGGTCGAGTTCGACCAGTTTCTTCCGGGCATATTGTACTCCGCCTACGGTGAGCTTGTGGCGCGTAAGATACTCATTGGACAGGATATGTGAACTCGGCGATGCAGCCAGGGCGCGCAGTAAGGCTATCTGCGGGCCCGTAAGACCCTGCACCATGGCCTCGTAAGCGTATCGTTCGGAGGAAAGGAGCCTCTCGAAACCGGCGTCCACATCCTCATATCGAATCACCTTGCCGGAGATATCGAACACGTTGTAGGCCAGGGCCTGGGCATAATAAGGATATTGATGGGTTCTGCGCGAAATCATTTCAGCTACGCTCTCAGGACATTTCTTGCCCTCTCTTTCAAAAAGTTCAGCCAAAAAAGGAACCAATTCGTCGTGCGGAAGGATATTTATGGGATAGATGATGGCACTTTGGTAAAAGGGCCTGTTCCTCTGGTTGAAGATGTCCAGAAGGACCCTGCGCCGGCTGCCGACAAAAAAGTATGACGCCTTGTGTTGCTGGATGTGGTTTCTCAGTATCCCTTCAATGGAAGACTCTTTCAACTCGGTGATCTCCTGGAATTCATCCAGCACGAAATGCACTTTGGCGTGTTGTTCGTCAATGAAGGCCCCAAGGTCTTCCAGCACGTTGTCCAGAAGTTCCGTTCCCGAGGCTGTCGCGGAAAAAGGTTCCACACTCAAAGTGAACCCGTTTTCAGGGGACGGCTTCAGGACAGGACGAAAGGTCTTGAAAGCCTTAAGCATTCTCGCCCCTTTTCGTAGCAGCGATTCCCTTTTGTGGAGAACAGTGTAAACGCATTTTGCAATTCGTTCCGCCACTTCATTGACACTTGCAACCATGAAAAGGTCGGCATAAAAAGTGAGGACCCCCTTTTCCTCTATTTCGTGTTGCACTTTCTTGACAAGGGAAGTTTTTCCATAACGGCGAGGCGAAAACAGGACCACTGAGGCTTGATTCACGGCATGCCGGCTCAGGTCCTTTTGTTCTTCGGTCCGGTTGCAGAAAGGAGAGTCAGGTGGAATGACACGTAAGGTAAAAGGATTAACCACGGCGGACCTCGTTCACCACATTGAATTATTGAAGTTCAATAATTCAATGTGGTGAACGTGTCAAGAAAAAATAATTCTTATCCCTGATTTTTTTGCACGGGCTGAGGGCGTATGATGCGATCCATCCGGCCTCTGCACTTGTCCTGAAACGAGAGGCTGAATCCGAGGTCTTCTTTTCCTGTTTTGATCGAAAACTCAATAGCGCGGCGGCCGAGGAAGGGCTGCAAATACACGAGTAATCAGCGGAGCAAGGCACCTCAAGAGAAAGCAAAAATATAAAGGGCATCCCCGATCTACGCGCACTAGCTGGTGGGTGATTTCTCGTACTCGATGACCGCTTGTTTGAATTGCTCCAGATCGGAAAGGTTTTCATGGAGAATTCGGTAAACGGTCTCTTCATTGATGTCCCAGTACAGGTGGACCAGACGATTGCGGAACTTTGCCATCTGAATCAGTCGGTTGGTGAGTTCGGGGTCCTTCCAAACACCGAGTTGGCCGAGTTGCTTGAATATATCGGCATAGGTCTCCGGAGGAGTGATGGGTTTTTCCATCTGTGCAAGGGCAAGGATTCGATTGCCGATATTCAGGCAACTCTCGATCGCCAATTGGAGATACCTCTCCGAGGCGGCCTGAGTAACATAATCCTCTTTAAACTTATCCGGAGGGACGTTTCTTACGTCACCGAGAATGAGGAGATAGCGGTGCAGGCGTTGCAAGTGTTCCTTTATCCGCTCATCCACTGTACCCAATGCCTCGCAGGAACTCCCGATCGAATTCCTCCCTGTAAGGTCGAAAGTCCAGGTAGCGTTTCCGGGTCGATTCGATGAAATCGGCCAGCACACCACGGTCCCTGCAAAAAAGAATCTTTCCATGGGGCAGGATGTGGTTGCCGTACCTGGGTGGCGCTTCGTTCAGGATGATCAGATCGATCTCCTCGGTGTGAAAGGTATCGACAAATACACCGATAAGTTCAAGGTGTTTGTTGAATCGTTCGAGGCTGTCCAGATCAAAGGAGAGGAGGACAGCGAAATCCAGGTCGCTGAGGGGGGAGAACTTGCCCGTTGCGAGGCTTCCGAATGCCAGAAGAGCAATAATATCCGGATCTCCCTTGACAGCTTCCAAGAGGTCCGGGAGCCGATCCAGGACATTTGGGGGCAGGGGTCTTCCTTCGCGGATCATGGGGGCTTCATCCTCTTCTGTTCTAAAGCTGCGGTGTTGTGCTCCGAAGCCCGCAGCTTTCCGGTGCAGGTTTTGCTATGGGCGTTACTTTCCAAAAGGGTATGATTTCACGAGGTAAAAGTCAAAAGGTTTGTTGCCGTTACGCCGGGGACTCGGCCGGCGGGCACGCCATCGGGATTAAGGGCACCTCAAGAAAAAGCAAAAATATAAAGGGCATCCCCGATCTACCCGATCTGGTCTAGGAAGACGCGTCTGTACAACGGGCTCGATATGCGATCAGGTCCTTCTCTTCGATTTCTTCCGGCGGCACCAGGCGGTAATGTTTTTCTGTGGAGATAACGATCCCATCGTCACCTTGTTCGAACTCGAAAAGCACGATGAGATCATTCCGCATGAATTGCGCAGCGATGGGCCTGCAGATCAAATTGGGGAATTTGTGTTGACACATGGCCACATCCTGTTCGATCTGAACAATATTAAGCCGGTCGTTTTTCCCTTTGGCCTGGACAGGAAAGACGTGATGGGCACCTCTTCGATCCAGCCCGATATAGATCTCATCGGTTTCCACTTGCCCAAGCCTGGGCACTGACGTGCGCAAATGGCTTTGCAGCGAATAACAGGTTACCCGGGTGAAGATGTCTACCAGCCGGTTGTAACGGAGCTTTGCAAGCAATGCCTGCTCGTCGTTAAGCGCGTACATGCTGATCACGCCGGGCGTGGCATCCGGCACCTTGGTCTCGGCCATGCGTTTCGTTGGTTCAATTGCGGCAAAGCTGGTCGCGGCAAACTGATACTTGCCGCGGCCTGCGGGCCGGATAATCCATTCTTTGCCCTTGGGCGCACATTTCTGGATTGAAGGCGGCAATGCGGTTCGGTATCGAAAGCTGTAGATTACGTCACCGAGGTTTTTTGGCAACTTAATTTCCAAGTCCGCGGCGGCCTTCTCGATATCGGTTCGGGTGAAAAGGAGCTCTTCCAAACCTTGCTTGTGGGCAGCATGGAAGATGCGCTCTATGATCCGGGTGTATCTATTGGCTTCTGCCACGGTTTGGCATCCTTCCTTAGCGCACGAATCGGGTATTACCTCTTACTTTTTCCCAGGCCATCGCAATACGAGGACCTCTTCTCGAAGTTGTTCCCTTGTCGCGGTTGCCAGTCGAGTCCGAAACAAATCGGTTCTTATTGTTTCATAACCAACAGATGTTGCGATATTCGCTAAAAGTCGGCCTGTGCGGATCATGACCCGCAAATATGAGGCTTGGTCCCCAACCACATAGGCCAGCATGGCCCCAGGCCTTAAAACGCGCTTCATTGTTTCGAGATGGCGGGCCATGCCGCCGAAGTAAAGCTTGGCGACCCTGTGATATTGACGTTCAAACCCGGATGTCTTGCCCAGGGCCTTGCGGCGCTCTTCGATGGCGGATGCAATACGTTCAATTTCAGGATGTCCGTTTATCCAGTTATCGTCGTTGTCGGCGCTGTACACACTTCGTGTGTTGGATCTTACAAGTGTCTTTTTCAGGTTGCGGAGGTCGGCCATGTTGTGGACAAAGCCCAGGAGAACCGTTTCGAGCCGCGTGGTCCGAGAGTAGTCTTTTTCATTGGGGTAAGGAGGGGACGTGATCACAGCGTCAACCGATTGAGATTCCACCATCTCAGGGATATTCCGGGCATCACCTAGAAAGGCATGAGCCGTGGCTCCGTTTTCACGGGGAAGCCGTCGCAGGTCATCAGCCATCGCATGGACCTTGGAAAGCCAGGCATGCACGACCGGTGCATCATCCTTTTTTTTCCCCACGCCCACTTCCGGGCCAAAATGCAGGTTGCTGATGTCATCCACAAGAGCCTTGGCCAGGGCGAGTCGCTCGTGTTGAGAGAACCGGTTATCCTGTTCTTCTTCCATTACATCCAGCAGAACCAATACCTTGTGCAGAGGCAGCGGGCTGATGGAGTGCTTCAGTAGTAGCTTTTCCGCATCCCGGGGCAGTTTGCGCAGTCCGTCGCCTGATTCCGGGGGCAGGGTGAAGAACGGAATATCCTCTATGCCTTGCGCTTTAAGTAGACTCAGGGCCTTGTCGGCAATGCCTTGAGCGTGCGTGATCATTTCGTCGGGATAAGGGTTCCAGTCGATTTTCACGCTGCTCGCAAAGTGCGCCATGGGCAATGCCTCGATACCGATGCTGGACACACCCAGTTTCTTGCTTTCCACGATCGTCGTGCCTGTACCGCAGAAGGGATCAAGGACGATTCCGCCATTTCGGATCCCGAAATCATACAGGTAGTCCCGGACCAGGTGGGGAGGGAACGAAAGCACAAACCTGTACCACCGGTGGCCCGCCATATCCTCTTCCCGAACCTTGTTGGCAATCCCGTTTATGCGCTCTCTGTTAAATGTTTTGAAGTCTGTTCTGACCGCTTGGGGCATGGTGGCTCCCGCAGTGGAAGGGTTTGTTTGGACGACATGATACTCCGCAAGCAATTGTGGGTCAATACACAAGAAAACACAACATATTCCTCTGGGCCAATGCAGTTTCGATTCAAGAACAAGCTTTGCCCGTTTGGCCTCAAATGACAACAATTAACATTCATCATTGATGATTAGCCGGCAGTTGGTCAATATTGTTATGCGCAGTATTCAACGACTCTTGGCTCAGGTTCGGGCCGGCGGAGATGTGAACCCGTCAAGCTCATCTTTGCGGGCCTGCACGTCCGATTTGAGTCCTTCCAGGTCCCTGACGATGTTGTCGAGCTGCTCGGTCCACACGTCGGTCATGGCATCGGCCATGGAGGCCACGGCACGGCCGGTGGCCTTGTTGAGCCTTTTCCGATAACTGAGGAGAAATCGCACGCCGAAGAAGAGGTTCAACAGGGCGTAGCTTGCCAGGGCGGCAAGGCCCTGGGCGCTGAACAGGGTCTGTATGAAGGATGAGAGGAGACCGATACCGGATCTCAGCCCGGGGGTCTCGAGGACATTCCTCCACGCCGCTGCGTCGCCCAGTGCGAAGAGCAGGAGCACCAGCAGGAGGCCGTAGGTCAGGGCCTGCAGGGCGCGGAAACCGATCATCCCGGGCAGAACCGGCGTTGAAGTGTGCTGGGACGCAGCGTGAAACAGGCGCTCGCCGATCTCCTCGAAGCGTTCGCTTTGGCGCAGGGTGTCCTGCACTTGTTTCCTGAACGCCGGGGCCAGGTTTTCCTCGAGCATGTGCCTGACAATGCGGTCCTCGAGCCACTCCATCCGCCTTTTCAGGGCCGATACCAGGGGTTCAGGCGGAGAAAGCCCCCTCAGCCTCTGTTCGGCCTCCTGTTCCAGGGCGATCTCTCTCGATGGGCGCAGGAACACCAGGGCCAGTATCAGGCCCGGGCCGGACAAGGGCAGGGCGCCCCGGGCCGGTTTGAAAAGGTCGCGAACCGCCTTGCTCTCCAGCCAGGATGTCAGGCTCTCCCTGCCCGTTTTCTCCCAGGACGGCCGATCCTCCTTCAATCGGACAATCGCCCGCTCCAGCGCGGAAACCAGGTCCTCCAGGCCCTTGGCCTCCTGGCGAAGCCGAAGAAACAGGTGCGAGGCCTCCACGTCCAGGTTCCCCTCCTTGATGGTCCGGATCTGCTTGGCGTTTCGAAGCTGAAAGACCTGCTGCCGGAGCACTGGGAACTGGTTCCAGGAGGAGATCGACCCTGTTTCAAGTGCCTCCTGCGCGGAGATCATGAACAGGGAAGGGGTGTCGATCCCTGCATCCACAAGGTGTCTTGTGAATTGTCCGGAGGCTGCGGCCAGGGTCTCGTATCCTTTTTCCCGGGAACTTTCCTGGAACAGCAGGTCCGCCTTGTTGAGCACGAAAAAGAAGTTGTCCTGTGACTTGGGTACGAGTTCCAGGAACTCGTAGAACCTGCGGTCAGCATATTTTTCAGGAGAGGTCACCCAGACCAGGAGGTCGAGGTTGCCCAGAAACGCGAGGACGCTTTCCCTGTGTGCCGCAAGCAGGCTGTCAAAGTCCGGAAGGTCTGATAGCAGCACATGGCGAACCGGATCGGCCTGGTGGAGTATCTCCTGCCACGGCAGGACATCGGGCGGCGGGACAGGAACAGGAGGGGAGTCCTGGTGGCGGTATATGATCACGTGGTCCGTGTGAGGACGGCGGTGACTGACCGAGGAGATGGGGGCCCCGGCCAGGGCGTTCATCAGCGATGATTTGCCCACGCCCGTGCCTCCGAGAAGGCCCACTGTGAGGTACTCGCCTTCAACCGCGGCCAGTCGCTCCAGCAGGTCGTCTGCTGTCTCCATCAGACTGCGGCGCTCCTCATCCGGCAAAATCGACACGTCGTCCCGGGTCAGGTATTCGCGAACACCTGAAAGGCCCTTTTTTAGACGTGATGCGGGCTGGGTCATGTGAAGTCGCTCCTCTATGACGTGCTTTTTCCCTCTCTTGCCGGGCCTTGGTGCGGGGATTAACTCAAGGCGGCACTGAGACGGGAATCCATCTCTCGTTGAAGACCCATAAGACGCTCTTTTTCCTCGGGGTCCACCGTGACCGATTGAAGGGCCGATTCGTATCTCCGGCGCTGCTCTTCGAGAATGGAGAGCAGTCCCTTGCGGTAGGTCTCGGCCATTTCACGGACCACCTTTTTGATCTCCCGAAAGGCGAACAACTCTGCCGAGCCCTTGGTAAGGAAAGGGGCCAGGGCCGAGCCCAGGAGCGCGTCGATGACCGTGAATCCCCCGCCCAGCGTGGCCTCGAGCGCGATGACAAGGACCCCCCAGATAACGGAGGTGGAATAGATGGACCACTTCTTGGCCATGGGAAGCCCTTCCGCCATTTTCTCGAAGGTCTCCCTGAGCCAGGCCTCCATCCGTTCCTGCTCGGCGGTCATCCGGGCCTCCACTTCCTCCCTCTCCATGGCGATCCCCTGTCTGCGAAGCGCCTTGAACAGGGGGGCTTCCTGGTCCGCCGGGGAGAGGGTCTCGAGGGCCCGCCTGTTGAACCGGTCAACAGCCCCCAGCATAGGTGCCAGGTTCTGTGCCTCCCTGGCCCTTTGAAGCTCATGTTCTTTTGCAGCGGATTTGCGCCCGAAATCCAGGCCCAGAAGACGGAAAGGCGTAAGAATCACGTCTCGGAGAGCCCTGCGGGGGCCTCTCAAGAGGTCGTACCGCGAAAAGAGCCGCCGAATTTCCTTTCCGATACGCAATCGGTTTTGCGATGTGAAGTGCTCGCTCTCCGCCCTGAAGAGGTCTTCAGCGGTCTCATGGAGCAGGGCTTCAAGACGATACAGCCACTCCTCAGATGCCTTGTCTTCCTCTTTCATGATCACGAGGAGGCGATTAACAAGGTTTTCGAGCCTTTTGGCGTCGGCCTCGAGACCCGCCTTACGCAGATCTCTTGGAGAATCGGGCGAAAAGTCCTCCAGCAGGCGGCCTTGAAAACTCCGGAACCCGGCCTGATCCGCTATGGCCTCAGGCGCAGGCGAGGGCAGGCGGTGAATGATCCAGAACCGCTTTCTCGAAGGCCTGATCCCCTGGGCTTCCAGCACTCCCATTGCATCGTCGCTCGAGAAGGCGGGGTCGGCCTTGTTGAGCAGGAAATAGACGGGCTTTTCTTCCTGCAGCACCTGTTGAAGACGGACCGAGGGGACCTCGTCCGCGTATTTTTCCTGGCTCGTGACAAAGACGATCGCATCAGCAAGCAGGGAGAGGGTCTCGGCGGCCCTGCGGTTCTTCTCGTCAAGGCTGTCCAGATCGGGCGTATCCACTATGGCGAGGTTTGCCCGATCATCGCGGTCGTGCTCTATGATGACCAGCCGTCCTTGTTCCCCCGCCTCGGGTTCCGCATCGGCGGCAGGGCCGGATCGGCGCATCGGGGCCAAGTCTTCAAAGGGGAATCCTTCCTCCACCTTACACGACGCGTGAACATAGGCCACCGGGCCTCGTGTCTTGGGGCGCTCCACGCCCGCCAGGCTGAGCTCTTTTTCGCACAGGGCGTTGAACAGTGTGGATTTTCCCGTGCCGGTTCCGCCGATAAAGGCTGTCCAGAGGCATGGAGTGCCGCACTTGTATTGAAATGCCGCGAGCCGTTCCGGGAGCTTCTCCAGGATTGATCGGGCCTCGCCATGTGCCGGTGTAAGTCCGGGAACGGACGGCCCTTGCGGGGACGTCCGCGGAATGGATGGGTCGCTTTGGGTTGTCGTGTTGGCGTCCATACAAGGGACCTTGTGCGGGCTGATACCGAAGGCTTTTGCACCGCGACGAATGGGTGGAAAGGGCGCCCGTTTCTTACGGGAGTATATGGCCCCAATGAGCAAGGTGTCAAGGAAACGGGACAACATGGAGTACATGGTGTGCCTTTTTCTGCAATGTATCGATTCAGGATCGATGTCATACCCTGAATATACTCCTATTATTGGCTCTGGTTATTTCGGGCGGTATATGGTATGGTATATACGGCTCGGCAAGCCGGCACACCGCTGATACAAAAGTCCACCGGGCACTTGATCCAGGATGGGTAGCGTTGTGTCAACAATACTTTCCCGGTGCCGGGAACACTTTGAAATATTTGGTCGGACGGGAGAATAGATGCATAATGGAAGAGAGCGAACGAAGAAAGCATCCGAGGATTGAGACCTCGAACACGGTATCTTATGTCTGCGTTGACGTGGATGGAAATGAAGTGAGCGAGGGGTTCGGTTCTGCTCTGGACTTGAGCCTCGGCGGGGTAAAGCTTACGAGCCGCGAACCGCTTGAGACTCCATATGTACTGCTGCTGGTCATCGATCTCGAAGAGGAGGTCCTGGAGGTCAAGGGGCGTGTAATTTATTCAAGGAAGAAAGACGGGGGAGGTTACCTCGCCGGGATTCAGTTTATCGATACTGAGGAAAAGCACCACAAGGCCATCAGGAATTTTGTGAAGATGTATCATGGAACCAGAAGGGAGGCCGGGCAGGGTCGACGGCCCTGCTGACAAAGAGACAAGGCTGGTGTGTAAGAGGCAACAGACGCCATGATGTCCCGAATGAAAAGGCTCGCAGGGCTATTGTTTTGTGGTGCGGTCCTGTCGGCCTGTTCCGGGCCGGGTGTCCGAACGCCCGGGCCTGCGGAAGAGGTGGGACCGGATGCGGTTTGGCAGGTGGGCATGGAGACGTTCCGGGCGGCTGTGGCCGGGCATTGCGATGAAGGTGCGCCCGGTGGAATAGACAAGTGCTTCCTGAACGTGATGGAGATTCTCGGAGCGAGTCCGGCTGCAATCCGCTTTTCAGCCTCCCTTGACTCTGCTGCATACCTGTACGCCTTTCAAAAGGCAGGCCCTGTGGATGTCGGCTGGGTGCACTATCCCTTTCGTGCCAACGAAAGGTATGGGTGCGTCCTCCTGAACGGGAGCCCTGCGCGGCTGAACGTGGACGACCCGGCATTCATGCCCTTGAAGGCCCTGGGCCGGGATGTGCGCTATCAGGGCCTGAAGGAGGCCTTTCCGGACGTGTCCGTCTGGCCCGGAGACCGGTCAGGACCAGGCCATGTGGCTGTCGAAGACCTTGATGACGGGGGCAGGCGGTTTGTGGTCGGGTATAAGCTGCGAAACGGTTGTCACGCCTGCGAACTGGTGGGGGCGGCGGATTTCGCCTTTGATTTCGATGAGCAAGGCATTTTCCTGGAGAGCCGGCCTTTTGCGGTGGGGGCGGTCCTCCACACCGTTGCCGGCAGAAGCGTCACTCTTACCATGGAAACAGGCACAGGCCCGGACGATACCGGCAGGTGGCAAATGGTTCGACTGCCGCCGCGCGAATCGCTTCGACTGGAGAGCAAGATGGCAGGACCCGGGCCCGGGCGCAAGAGCGGGAAATTCGAGACCTGGTCCTTTCTAGCCGGTGACCCCGGACGCACCCTCCTGGAATTCAGGCTGCTTGATCCGCAGCATGAAAGCGCATTTCCGAACGCCCGCGCCTCTTTTCTCGTGGTGGTTCACGAAGGCGAGGAGGAACTGGAGTCAGTCCTGGGTAATGTGTTTGATCGGGTTATCAATCGCGAACTCGAGCAGATAGGCTCCCCGCGCGCCGGAAAAGTCGTTTTGAACATAAAGGGTGTGCACAGGGACCTGGCCAGAGTGGACATCCATCCGAGGGAGCCTGTGGGGGACGAATGGGCCATGGTCTATCTGAAGCAACACAAGGGGGAGTGGGGAGTTATGGGTATGGGCAGAAGCTTTTCCCCCTCTTTCTACAAATCCAACCGCATCCCCCCCGAACTTCAAGGCCCGATCGATAAGGAGGCCCCTTATGAGCCGCTGCATCTGGAGTCCTGCAATGATCTCCTGAACACCCTTTCAACCTCCCTCGGCCTGGAAGGGGCCCTAGACGAAAGCGTCCCGTTTTTCGACTACTCCGGCCTGTCCCATGGAGAGGGTTGCCGCGTCACGTTGAAAGGGACGGGGGACGTCGTCCCCGGTCTTATAGAGGTTATGGGCGGGATCCGGTCTGTGCTGGAGCAGCGGGGGTATATGGAGGACCCCGCCTATGCCGCTGATGGACCGCTCGGGACTGCAGCCGGGTTCAAAAAGGATGACAGCCTCATCCTGGTAAGGGTGGTGATGGAGCCTGCCGAAGAGGTGGGGCTCCTTTCCAATAAACCGTTGTCTATGGACGAACTGCTGCCGGAGGAACGCCTTTTCACCATTGTGGTCAACGGTGCCCGCCGCACTCCGGATGATTCGCCGTGAAAATAGTTAAAGATGATAGCTGTTAA
>CAZEIA010000065.1:0-2835 GCA_964512335.1 uncultured Desulfobacterales bacterium | reverse complement strand
AGCCGGGAGACACGGACATTTCCCAAGTACCAAGAACGAAGAACCAAGAACGAAGAACCAAGAACGAAGAACCAAGAACCAAGAACCAAGAACGAATAACGAAGAACACGCACAACAGACAGCGACCGGACGGCGGTGACCGGCCCCTGGGGCATGTGCGTTCCGGTTAGACCTGAGGAGCCAAAATGATTGTGCCTTGAACCCCTGTTCGATAGAATTGTCAGGGTCAAGGAAACGTGACTAAAGGAGGTAATACCATGAAAAGGATTACTTGGGTCCTGGGCCTGGCCTTGATTCCGGTATTTGTGGCCGCAAGTTCAGGACCATGCCCGGCCTTCAGTTTCAGGAGCCCGTCGGATCGGGTTAATGAGGAGGCGGACCGGCAGATGTACCGGCCGCGCTCATATGACCATGCGAGCGTTCAGGGGCCAATGGTGATCGTCATGCCCGGAGAGATAAAGAGCAACAACGCTACATTTCTCCAGAAGATCACCACAAACAACATCAAGGATTTCGCCGAGGTGGAGTTGTCGAGCGCCAACTTCCGGGTCCTGGAGCGGGCGGACCTGAATCCCATGCTCGATGAGCAGCAGCTGGCGGTTCAGATGGGGAGCCGGGACGCTGACCAGTTCGGGCGGGGCAAGTTCAGATCCACCAAATGGTTCGTGCGGTTTGATATTCTCAAGGCCGAACCTGTGGCCAGCGCGTCGCGTGGATTCGATGGAGCGCCCCTGGGGGACATAGCCGGTACGGTGATTCGATCAAGAAGCGGCTCCCAGGTGGCACGGACCACAGGGAGGAGCATCCAGGCCGGGGAGGAAGCGGATATCTGGGTGATCGGCATGAGGTACAAGGTCATGGACGCATCCACGTCCGAGCAAGTCACCACCGGTTACATGGAACGTAAAATGGAGCACAATGCCGAGGCTGTGAGTGTGCTGGGGGTCTCCAGCAGCGAGCGCCGGGGCGTCACACTGGATACGATGGTGCAGCGACTGGTCCAGGACGCGGTTTCCGAGATGGCCCGCATGAAATGAAAGCAAAGCGGCCCCGGCCGGTCAGTCCATGGACTCCAGGTCCTGGAGAAGGTCCCGGGCCCATGGGTGGTCCGGATCGATTATGAGGAGTTCGCGGAGATGGGTGCGAGCCGATTCCAAGCGGTCGGTCTCCAGGTAAATTCCGGCCAGGAACCACCGGGCGTCCGGCAGTGTGGGATCCAGTCGGACGGCCTCCTCCAACGCCCCCGCCGCATCGTAGAGCTTGCCGCTTCTCTCCAGAGCCAGCCCAAGGCCGACCCGGTAATCGGCGTTGGCCGGTTCTTCGTCCACTGCCATTTCAATGGTCCTTACCGCCTTTTCCGTCTCTCCTGTCTCGCCGTAAGCCATCCCCAGGTTGAAGAGTAAGTCCCCGCCCGAGTACCCAAGGTCCAGGGCCTCCTCATAGCAGGCGATCTCCCTTTCGTGATCCTCGAGCCGGCCGTAGGCATATCCCAGGTGATAGAGTGCCAGGGCGTTGTCCGGGTGAGACTCGAGGAACTCCTCGTGGAGCCGGATCCCCGTCTCAAGATCATCCGCCATCAGGGCCCGGTCCGCCTCGTCGTCACAGGTCCAGACACGTTCAGCGACCGGACCTTCGGCCTGCTGAGAAGGAGATGCGCAGGCAGCGAGTGTCATTATGAGGGCGGCCGCCAGGAGGACGACGTACCTCATGAATCCGTTTTTCTTCACACAGCCCCTCCTGCTCGGGTTTTTGCTCGGGTTTTTTGCCGTTTCCACAGTTCCATGATAGAATAAAACAGCGTCCTGTTCAAAGGGTTCTTACGAATCCCCCATAACCAGGGGCTGATATTTCGTTGTAGAGAGGCCTTCGGCCTGGAGTTGTTGAGCTTTTCAGCTGTTGAGCCGCAAAAAAGGATATGATATGAACACCACCTGAAAGAGGCTTGTTGGCTTAAACCAGAAACCCGCACGCTTCAAGCTTCCTGGCGGGTAGCCGGAACAGGCCGGAAAGGGAGATGTATATATGGCCGGACTTTTTATACGCTGGTTGATCTTGACCGCCGCCATAACAGCGGCGTCTTTTCTCATGGACGGAATTGAAGTAACAGGTTTTTTCAGCGCCCTGGGCGCCGCTGCCATCCTGGGTGTCCTGAACGCCATTTTCCGGCCCATCCTGATCATTCTCACGCTTCCCATCAATGTCCTGACCCTGGGGCTCTTCACCTTTGTAATCAATGCCCTTCTCCTGATGATGGTCTCCGGCGTAATATCAGGTTTCCATGTCCAAGGGTTCTGGTGGGCTGTTTTCGGTTCACTCGTGATCAGCCTGGTCAGCTGGTTCCTGAGTTCGTTCGTGAATTCCCGGGGCCGGGTGGAATACATCGATATGGAGCGAAAACCTGGAAATCGGTGGGAGTGACGGACTTACGGAACTCGCCGGCGGAAAAGCAAGGAATACCGTGAACAAGTCAATAGTTCTTCTCATAGCGGCGCTGTGTGCACTCTGCTCGTGCGCCCTTTTTTCCGGCAAGCCGGGCGAACGCTCCAGGGATAAACTGGTGCGGGAGCACCAGGTGATTCTCATCCCGCTGGAGGGTGAGATCACGCAGCGATCCGCCGAGATATCCGGTCTTGCCTGGTATGGAGACGATCTGGTGCTGCTTCCCCAGCGCCCGGAAAAGTTTTCCTTCAGCGACGACGGGGCCTTGTTCGTCCTCTCAAGGGAGGACATTCTGAACTTCCTGGCGGGGACGCGGACAGAGCCCCTTTCGCCCCGAAAGGTACCCTTTGTCGCACCCGGGATTCGAAAAGAGACCCCGGGATATGAAGGCTACGA
>CAZEIA010000064.1:0-16803 GCA_964512335.1 uncultured Desulfobacterales bacterium | reverse complement strand
CCGTAACCGACGTTGAAACTAGCGAGGGCGATGAGGGTCCTATCCGGTTCATGGGCGCTCTCAAAGCGATCATAGAGTATCCTGAGGTAGCGGACACCTCCGTGAATCGCCTGGGACGGGTCGAGCCGGTCATCAACCCCCATTTCATTTGCGGTAACTTCGGTAAGCTGCATTATTCCCCTAACCCCGGTGTAACTCATGGCATTGGGATCGAAATGGGACTCCTGGTATACCATGGCCGCTATCAGTCGCCAATCAAAGTCATACTTGTCGGCGGCCGCCTTAATGGTGTCGCGGTATTTTGGCAAAAGGGTCTTGATCCTGCTGTGATACTTGCGAAGATCGACGTAATCGAAAATCTCCACATTTCCGTAGTACCGGTCATGGATCTCGGCGTAGGTGCCGTCCTCCATGATCTTCTCGAAAAACGCGTTGATCGCCTTCCTCAGAGCGGTATCCTCCTTACGCACCGCCCATCCAAGCAGTTGTGGCTCCTCCAGCGGAAACGCCACCTTGACCTCAGGGTAATAACGGCGGTTCAGCAAGGCGATGTTGGAATCAGCCACTGTAACCGGAATCTCTTTTTCGGCGACCATGCGAATGAACTCCTCGGTGGGAACCTCGTCATGGAGACGAATCTTGATGTCCATACCACGCTCTTTTAGTTCCCGCAGCCGCTCCTCATAGGGTGTCCCCCTGCGGACATAAACAGTCATTCCGTTCAGATCTTCCATTTCAATCAGATTGTAGTTGCCCTGGTGTACGATGACCCTCTGCTGGACCGTTAGATAACCGTCTGAGAAGTCAGCCAGCCTTTTCCGGCTCGGCGTGATGGTGAGGCTCGCAGCTATGAAGTCTCCTTTACCCTTTCTCAGTTCTTCGAAAATTTCCTGCCAGTCCGGAGTCCGCACTTTCAGTTCCACGCCCAGATGATCTGCAAAGGCCCAGGCCAGATCGTATTCGAACCCCATAGGTCTGTCCTGATAATTGTAATAGCAATGTCCATTGTTCCTGGTCAGGACCGTGATCTCCCCGCGATTCTTGATCCTTTCAAGGGATGGCTCCCTCTTTTGAAGAGAAAAAAACAGCAAAACGCCTATGGCGGCCGCCGTCAAACCGGCCCAGATAATCCATCGACCCTTGTTCATCTTGTCATTACTCATTGCTTAATTCATCAACCCGCCGCTAGTTCTCACCGGATTCAGTGTGCTTTTCGATCCTGCCCAGCTGCTGCTTGAGCTCTCTCATCTCTTTTCTATAGGAGCGGTTCCTCAGCACCTGTCTCAAAAGACCGGGCAGTGTCAGCAAGGCGACAACAGCGCCTCCGACCAAAGCGGCATAAAAAACGAGCCCGGTGATGGACATTTGAAACACCCACACCAGAAACTTGAAATCAATGGGCGCCGTGTTCTGAATGCCGGCAACGACCAATCCCATAAGCAGTACAAAGGTCACGATAAGTGATAGGTACATGCGAGGCTCTCCTTGCCTTCCTGAAAAGGCTTTTCAGGGGGAAAGTGTTCTCTTTTTGTAATGTCCTAATAATTTAATATAGCGCATTTTTCCGGCTCGTCAAGACAGAGGGGGGGGACGGAGGGGGACCGGAGGGCCAAGGCCAAAGTCAGCCCTTGAAGCCACGAAGAGGATCGGATTGGAGATACAGGCCGTAAATCGTGAGATACGGAGTAGCTGAAAAAGGGGATCCCCGCCGGAGAAAGGAAGGGACATGCAAGGATGTTTTACAGGGTGGAAACGGCGAAAAGCCGTCTATTCAGGAAACCCTTATTCGTAGATCTCGCGCCTGTTCTCGCGATGGTCGACCATGTAAAGGACATGAGCATTTTCCTGGAGTTCATTTTTCAGGTCCTCCAGTTTGAAACGGTCCACTCCGTACATACGTATGAAGCATTTGCGTTGACCTTCCGGAATATCCGTATACGACGTCATGATACTGGCCATACGGCCGCCGTACTTGCGCATGATATCGGCCACCTGCTTTATACTGCCGGGCACGTCTCTCAGGAGAAATGCGAACTGAATGCCGCGCTTTTCCACGCCGGTGATGGAGATAAGGACCTTGAACAGGTCCGTCTGCGTTATCACGCCCACAACAGCACCATTCTCATTCACAACAGGGGCCCCTGAAATCTTGTTTTCAAGGAGGATCTCGGCCGTCTCCTCGACGGTATAGTTCTCGGGGACGGTCACGACCTTTCCGGTCATGATGTCATTGACCTTGACCTTGGAAATGAGGTGCATGAGTTCGTGGATCTCCAGCGTGGTCGCATCCGACGCCGATGAACGCTTGATATCCCGGTCCGTGACCACGCCAATAAGTCTTCCGTCCTTCAAAACCGGCAACATGCGGATGTCATGCTCTCGAAGAAGGTTCACAGCGTTCAGCATGCTGTCATCCGGGCCGACGGTGATCACTTTCCTGCTCATCCAGTTCTTGACCAGCATATAATACCTCCTACGCATCTATCGAGCTTCTTGAAACACTCAATTCAGTTGAAATAAACCAGCTTAACTTACTATGGGTATCGAAGTGAAGATTACAGGTCCTGATAGAATCGTTATATCATAAAATGACGAGGCTACAGTCTGCATGACTTGATCCTTTCGCACACCATTTTAAAAACATCGGTCAACCTTAGTACCCCCACGATAGCTTCACCGTTAGTGACCAGCAGGGAGTGATGCTTGCCAATGATCAACTGATGCACGGCCTCATTCATCTCTGATTCTTGGTCGATAAACTCACCCTCCTCGGGAGTGTACATAAAGCTCTTAACTTCCATGGCGGCGGCTTTCCCGCATATCTCATCAAAAGGCTTTCTCCAAAGGCCCGCCCGAGAAAAAGACTCTATATAATCAAGGTTATAGCCAGTATGCGACAGTGCGTTTTTGTCAATCAGCTTCTTGTAATTAGGCTCCAAAGCCATAAGCAGGTCAAGCTGGCTTACCTTGCCTACTATCTCATTTTTATTGTTAAAAACCAGTATGGCGCGATGACGATACTGATCTTGGTCATACTCTTCCTGAGCCTTTTCCAAGGCGAGTACAGCATCATACATGGTGGCATGTTCAGACACAGTGGCATAATCCTTAATCGGCACCATCATTTCTTTGACTTTTATGTTCTGCATACCCCCCCCTGACAAACCGGCAAGCAATATTAATCTCCGATTCTGAAAACCCCGGATACGGGCTCGAGGCCCAAGACGCCGTGATCCCTGAGAGACGATAAAAATGGTTTCCGGCACTGACAAAGCTTGTGATCGTATTCGCAGCACAGGGAGAATTTTAATCACTGAATGGGTGGTCGGTCAATTCAAAACATCAAGCAAACAGTCCTCCGGCTTAATCTGATTCTTTCAATAAATCTCCCACCGGTTCTCACGGTGATCCACCACATAAAGAACCGTGGCTTTCTCTTTGAGTATTTTTTAAAAATTCCTGCAGGTTGCTCCGATCCACTCCGTACATGCGAATGTAGAAATTCCGTTATCCTTCGGGAGCGCGTTCATAAGAGGAGCGTATGCTGGCCATTCGGCCTCCGTGCTCTCATACAGCATCAGCCACATCCTTAATTGATCGAAGCCCGGAGCGGCGGTCAGCAGCACCCTGATCTGACCGGTCTTTCGCCGGCACCCCTGCGGACAAGTGTCCAAGCCCCATGGCCACACGATGCGGATGCATTGACTATGGGACCTTTTGAGAGGTAGTATTGATAAAATCTGAAAAAGCTTTTATCTTTTGCAGGCACACGGAGACGCGGAGAAATCCAAATATTTTCAAGAGGAGAATTTTCCATGCAGTATGACACAGCCCTTCGCGCTTACACCTCCAAGCGAATCGAGGAGATAGAATCCGCAGATATCCTCGTGGGCATACCTTGCTACAACAATGAGAAAACCATCGCACACGTCATCCAGATGGTAACCCATGGTCTTCACAAGCACTACAAGGATCGGCGCTGCGTGATCCTTGTAGCCGACGGGGGCTCCACCGACGACTCCCGCGAAATGGCGAAGGAGTTTGAGATCAAGCCCTGGCAGGAGAAAATAATTTCCATCTACAGAGGACCTGGAGGCAAAGGCACGGCCCTTCGAAGCGTATTCGAAGCGGCCCACCGTCTCCGCGTCAAGGCGTGCGCAGTAGTCGACTCGGACCTCCGCAGCATCACGCCCGACTGGATCCGCTATCTCATGGAGCCGGTGCTGGAGAAGGACTACCAGTTCGTGGCGCCCGTATATGTCCGCCACAAGTACGACGGCACAATCACCAACAACATCGTCTACAACCTGACACGGGCCCTTTACGGCAAACGAATCCGCCAGCCCATAGGCGGGGACTTCGCCATATCCCGCGACGTTGCCAAATTCTACTGCGAGCAGGACGTATGGACCACCGAGGTGGCTCGTTTCGGTATCGACATCTGGATGACCACGAACGCCATCACCCAGAACTTCCGCATATGCCAGTCCAACCTGGGCGTGAAGATCCACGACGCCAAAGACCCGGGCCAGCACCTGGGCCCCATGTTTCGCCAAGTGGTCTGGACGATCTTCAGTCTCATGGAACGATATGAGACCCACTGGAAGGGAGTCCGTGGCAGCGAGAGCCTGGAGACGTTCGGGTTTGAAGGCTCCATAGAGCCCGATCCGGTTTCCGTCAACCTGGAAGGCATGATCCAGCTTTTTCGAACCGGCTACCAGCAGTTCTCGCCGCTCTGGAAGGATATCTTCTGTCCGGAATGCTTCGCACAGATCGAGGTTTGCGCCGGCATGAAGAGCGAGGAATTCCACCTCCCCACAGACGTCTGGGTCCAAATCCTCTATGAGCTTGCAGCCGAGTTCCACACCTGGACGATCAACCGGAGCAACCTCGTGGACCTGGTCACTCCCCTCTATTACGCCCGTGTAGCCACATTCGTGCGGCAGACGTGGGACATGACCTCCCAGGAGGCCGAGGCCCTTGTGGAGGAGCAGGCCCTGCGTTTCGAGGAACAAAAGGAGCAGCTGGTCCGTGTCTGGGAAGAAAAATCCCGTGCGAAGTCCCTCCGCTGACAGGGTTAGCGGTGGTTTGAAAAATATGGCGGAGTGTGCTGTTTAGCCGCTGGAGGGATAAACTCTTACGAGTCCGTTAATGGTGTTTAGAAAAAACTACCTCAATTCCGGTCAGGGCCCCTCCTGGGAATCCTTTTCCGGCAAGGCTTCCCGCGCCGCCAGAAACCTCGGTCTCATCTTTGCGGGGAGTCTGATCTTTGCCGTGGGGCTCCAGGCTATTCTCATCCCTAATGAGTTCCTGAGCGGCGGCGTGGTTGGGTTGGCCCTGATAATCCAGTATCTGGTTCCCTCCCTCCCCATGGGACCAGTCTATTTCCTCCTGAACATTCCCTTGCTCTTTCTGGGCTGGTTCACTGTCAGCCGACAGTTCATGATATACAGCATTGCAGGCATGTTTCTCTTCTCACTTGCCTGCACAGTGGTAAGACCGCCGCCGTTTACTGTGGACGACCCCATTCTGGCAGCACTGTTGGCCGGTGTAATCTGCGGCGTCGGAAGCGGTCTGATTCTCCGGTCCATCGGGTCCGCAGGCGGGCTGGATATCCTGGCTGTCTACCTCAATCGGCGATTCGGGCTCCGCCTGGGAACGGTTTTTTTCGGCGTCAACGCACTGGTGCTGGCTTCCGGGGCTTACCTGCATGACCTGAACAAGGCTCTTTACTCCATTTTCTTCGTTTATGCGAGCGGACGGGTCATGGACGGTATCATGGCAGGCTTCAACCGTCGCAAGCTCATCTACGTGATTTCGGATAAATCGGCCGAGATTGCTGATGCGATCATGCGCAGGGTCAACAGAGGAGTCACGCTCCTGCATGGCAAGGGAGCATTTTCCACCAGGGAAAAAGAGGTTATACTCACCATAACCACCATGACCGAGCTGCCGCGTCTCAAGGAAATCATATTCAGCATGGACCCCAAGGCCTTCGTTGTGGTCAACGATACTCTGGAGGTCCTGGGCAACCGTCACGGCAAGCTGAAGGTCTACTGACTCGTTTTACCCTGCACCGAACCTACCCGGTCTGATACGGATTCCCGTCTTACATGAAAATCACCGGCTGCAGTGCCGGCAGGGCGATCGGCGGAGACTCGGCCCACGGTACCGAGATAGATTGCGCATATGGCCAGCAGGGCGCCGGTAACCTCCACCAGGGTAGTGGGGCGGGCAAAGAAGAGGACGTCCCAGACAAAGGCCAGGGTGGGCTGAAGAAGGAGGGCCAGGCCGACCCTGGAGGCCTCCAGCCGGCCGATACCGCTGGTGATCAGCAGCCATCCCAGGACCTGTGATACCACCGCATAAACGACCAGCACCACCCAGCTCCTGAGGTCCGGGACGGCAAAGGATTCGCCGTGTCCAGCCGAAAAAATCCCAAGGAAAAGCGCCGTAAAAAGGGTCGCCAGGGTGATAGAGGCAAAGGTGGCCCCTGACTGCTGGGCCATTCGAAGAAACAGGATATACCCTGTGTAGCAGAATGCCGCCATGAGCCCCAAAGCCACTCCCAACTTGTAGTCAGGGGTGAACACCCCCCATTGAAGCCCCACAATGAGGTAGAGGCCGATCAGGGCCAGAGGAATTGCCACGGCTATTTTCCATGTCAACCTTTCGCGGAACAGGAGCACGCCCACAGCCGCCA
Source organism: uncultured Desulfobacterales bacterium (assembly GCA_964512335.1). Taxonomy (GTDB): domain Bacteria; phylum Desulfobacterota; class DSM-4660; order Desulfatiglandales; family HGW-15; genus JAIPEI01. The sequence goes on along the minus strand of CAZEIA010000064.1, from coordinate 10,100 downwards.
CGAAAAAGACCTGGAAGTTGGCCAGGAGCGTAGCCAGACCCGGACCGACGAGTAATATGCTCCTGTGCCAGAGAGCCAGGTCTAAGGCCATGGAAAGCCCTGCGGCCGCCACCATGAAAAGCTGCCGCCAGCCGTAAAAGAACCGCTCCTTCCTGAATCGCGTCAGAATCGTTAGAATGGCTCCGCCGATCGCCATTCGATAGAAGGCCGAAACAGTAGGAGCAGTACCGGCTAAAACCACAAACACGGCTGAAAAGCTTATCAGGCAGGCCCCACCGGTGACCCGAAGGGTGGCATGGTCATAATTCATGGGGGATCCTCGGTCGGGTATAACTCATATCCTCTTTGCCGGAAAAAAAAATACGGCGCATGGCCGACTTTTAACCCATGGGAACCGGGCGGGCAAGCCGATTGAACTCAAGCGAATTCAGTATAGCTTCATGCCCGGTCCAGGCCGGGCATGAACCGGCTTGTTATCGAGGATCGGGTCTCATGTCTTTAAAACCGGCTTCACCGCATTCATTCTTTAAAGGCGGGTAGTCCGAGATCACCTGCATTCACTATACTGGGCACCGCTTCAGGGGGCGCCTGACCCAGAAAAGCCGACACATCAGAGCCCCGCCACACGGGTAATCCGTTGAGCACTCCGGCCACATTGGATGATGCCAGCACCGCCATGGCCTCTCGGGACCACCCGGTCGCCGACCCTACATGGGGGGCCAGGATGACGTTGGGCAGGTCCTTGAGCCCCGGCTTCATGGCAGGCTCGTCTTCAAACACATCAAGTGCAGCCATGAATGAAGAATGTCTCCGGCAGTGTTCCACCAGGGCCGCCTCGTCAATCAACGCTCCCCTCCCCGTGTTGACCAGAATTGCGTCCTCTTTCATCAAGTTCAACCGTTCCCGGTCAATGAGGTGCCTTGTGGATTCATTGAGGGATGCATGCAGGCTCACCACATCCGCACCCCGAAGCACCTCTTCAACGGATTCCGCCCTGCGGCACGTCACAGGGGGGTCTCCCAGGGAGGCCAGAAAACCTCCATAAGACGCAACAACCCTCTCGAGTCCATCCTTGGGCCTTACAGAGTGGTAGATCAGGTTCATCTTATGGCCTTCCATCATCATTCGCGCATAGGCCGATCCTATCCTTCCGGCCCCTATAACTCCGACGGTCTTGTTCCACAGGAGTTTTCCGAGAAAGAGGGAGGGCATCCATCCCTGGAATCGATTCTCCCGCATGAACCGGTCCCCTTCCACCACCCGCCTTGCAGCCGCAAAGGTCAATGCCACGGCCAGTTCGGCCGTAGCCTCTGTAAGAACGCCAGGGGTGTTTCCAATCGGGAGGTGGAGGCGCGTGGCGGTATCCAGGTCCACGTTGTCGTATCCCACTGCATAGTTGCTGTAAACACGCCCGCCCGCACTGACCAGGGCACCCAGAAGATGCGCCTTCCAGGGCTCGTTGAGCTGACCGACTGCCCCATGACATTTCGCGCCTATTGCGGCCTTAATCTCACCTGTTTTCAGAGGCCGATCGTAAGTACAGACATCCACCCGACACCCGGCGTCCCTAAAAATCTTGAGCCACCTGGTCCCGGGCAGTTTCTTGGTGACGATGACGCGGTATCCTCCTTCGGGGTTGAACGTCTCCCACATATTCTCATCCATGACAATCCTCCTTCCGAGAAATCCTCGCGATCTGTTTATACGAGATCATGGGGCTTGGCATGGAGTTACGCCGCCCTTCAAGTCAACCCTGTCACTCATATATCTTCTCATCAGCGGCCCCGGCCTCGGCAGCGTCCCATTCGAAATTCCTGGGGGCACGGTCCGCGGCCTCTTTGTGCTCGCGATACCACTCGCCGGCCGTGATAGCGGCCATGATCTCGTTGGTGCCCGTCCAGATGGAGGCCAGCCGCAGGTCCCGGACAATACGTTCCACGGGGAAGATGTTCGTATATCCTATGCCGCCCATGATCTGCATGGCATGGTTGGCCGCCTTCTGGCAGGACTCGGTTACAAACTTCTTGGTCTCGGATACCAGACGTCGGACTCTCCGGGGCTCCACACCGGCATCCACGGCCCTTGCCGTGGTATAGACCATGGAGCGTGCCGCATCCAGCAGCACAGCCGCCTCCGCAACCTGAAAACTCACTCCCTGAAACTGTGCGATAGGCCGGCCGAAGGCCTTTCTCCGTGCCGTATAGCCGGTGGCCACATCCAAGGCCGGGCGGGCCGCCCCAACGGTCATCGCGGCGGTGCCCAGTCTTTCCGGAATCATCATGGTGTTGAAAACATCATAGGCGGAATTCAGCTTGCCCACCACATTCTCCCGTGGTATGCGCACGTCCTGAAAGACCACCCGGCCCGCGCCGCCCCCACGACAGCCCATGAGGCCGTAGAGGTATTCGGTGCTCACCCCCGGCCCCCTGTCAACGATAAAGCATGTCAGGGCCTTGTGGGCTTCAGCCTCCGGGTCGGTCCGGGCGTATACCAGGAAGAAATCCGCCCCTTCGGCCCCGACGATGAACCTCTTTTGCCCGTTTAGCAGGAAGTATTCCCCCATATCTTCGGCCCGCGTGGTAGTGCCGAAAAAATCAGAGCCGCCGCGGGGTTCGGTCAGGCATTCGGCCGCGAACATCTCTCCCCGGAGCAGGGGTTTTACGTATTTTTCCTTCTGCTGGTCGGTTCCGTGAAGAACAACGGCGTCGCACACCAGTTCCGCGCCGACCCCAAACACACAGGCAAAGATATAGCCCAGGACGCCCACCTCCTCCATGACCATGCACGTGGTCACCCAGTCCATGCCCCTGCCGCCCCACTTCTTTGGATAACGGCAGCCCATGAGATTCCTCCTGCCCGCCTCCTCGAGGAACTCCTTTGGGAACTGTATGCGGTCCCGGTCCATGTCCAGTATCATGTCCCTGGGGACCCAGCGGACCAGGGCCCTTACCTCCTCGAGCAACGCCAGTTGTTCATTGTCTAAAAGGAAATCATACATTGCCTCTCACCTCCAAACCTGCGTCACCGATAAGCCGGCGTCATCTATGGGCACAACACATCGGGCTGCCCGGCTCAACAGCTTATCATCTTATCAGCTTAATACCTGTTAATAACCCTATTCAACTTCTGTGAAAGGACCGTCAGATTGAATGGCTTTTGAATGAAATCATCACATCCCCGCTTAAGAATCTCGGTCGCCTTCTCGTCCATGCCGTACCCGCTTGCAAGGAGGACTTTCACCTCCGGGTCGATCTGTTTCAGGCGGTCGTACACATAGCCGCCCCCCATATCCGGCATAATCATATCCAGAACCACCAGGTCGATCTCCTTGTAATCGTCCTGAAACAGTTGAAGTGCTTCAGCCCCGTTTCTGGCTTTCAGCACTTTATATCCCATCCTGAAAAGCATGTCCGCGCCAACCTCCAGAACGTCCTCCTCGTCATCCACGAGGAGGACGAGGCCTGTCCCCGAAGCAATCAACACCTCCCTTTCCAGTATGGTCTCAACAGGCGCATCTGTCGTCGGGAGATAGATCTCGAACGCGGTTCCCCGTCCCGTGTCGGATTCCACATCAATATAACCCCCGTGGGCCTTCACAATGCCGTAGACTGAAGCCAGGCCGAGACCCGTTCCCTTGCTGAACCCCTTGGTCGTGAAAAAAGGCTCGAAGATCTTGGCACGTGTTTCGTCGTCCATACCCATGCCGGTATCCCTGATCACCAGCAGAACATAGTCTCCCTCTTTGAGCATGTAGGGCTTTTTTTTCATTTCCGCGCTTGTGGTGTTTTTCGTTGCCACATAGAGGTCCCCTCCTTCGGGCATGGCATCCGCCGCATTCACGAAAAGGTTTATCAGTACCTGTTCGATCTGCCCCCTGTCCGCAAGGACAGGGCAAAGGGACGGGCTAAGGTCGGTAAACACTCGAACCTCCTTCCGGGCCACGCTGAATGTTCGGACGGTCTCGTCAACCACCGGGTTGAGGTCGATGGAGCGCACTTCGTATCTGCCCTCTCTGGCGTATCCCAGCAACTGGCTCGTGAGCTTGGAGCCGCTTTTAACCAGCTTTTCAATCGTCTTGAGACGCTCGTAATGTGGATGCTCCGGGTCCGTGTCAAGGGCCATAAGGGAAGCATTGCCCTGGATTCCCATCAGGAGGTTGTTGAAGTTGTGAGCGATCCCTCCCGCCAGAGTCCCGATGGCCTCCATGCGCTGGGCGTGCTGGAGCTGGGCCTCCAATTTCTTCTTTTCCATCTTGGACCGCTCTCGTTCGGTCACGTCACGAACCAGGCCCCTGAACCCTGCAGGCCTCCCATCGGCATCGATGATCCGGGACACGGATGATTCCACGACGGCCCTGGATCCGTCTTTTCGAATGTTATCCCATTCAAAACCCTTTTCAGGTGTGCCCGTCCGGTATACCCGGTTGAAGGCACTGTACACCTTGGGGGCGGTCTCAGCGTCCATACAGGCACGGTTGTTCAAGCCGATCAGTTCGTCCTTTTCATATCCGAGCAGGCTGGACATGGCTTCATTCACAAAAGTGAAGTTACCGGCAAGATCCACTTCATAGTAACCCTCGTTCATGTTCTGGAGGATACTGCGATGCCTCTCTTCGCTTTCGCGCAGAGCGTTTTCCGCTCGAATGCGCTCCCTAATATCCATGTACATTGCATAGGCGCCCACATTGCGCCCTTCGATGATGATGGGAAATACGAGCATTTCAACAGGGATCAGTGTTCCGTCTTTATGCCGTCGCATGGTCTTGAGAGAAACCCTATCGCCTTTTTCAACACACCGCGTCGTGCCCCTCACTTCTTCACCCTTTTCCTCAGGGGCGATGAGATCATCCACGTTACACCCGATCACCTCTTCAGGCGCATACCCGAACACCCTTGTGAACTCCGGGTTGATCTGCTGGACCACCGCGCCGATCGATCCTCTGAGCATGGCAATCTGTGAGTTGTTGAATAACTGAAGCAGGTAGGCCCTTTCCATATCCAGGGTCCTGGCCCACTCCTTTCTTTCCTTAATGAGTTGATCCAGCTCCCCCTTGATAATGGAAACCGACTCATGCCGCTCGTACCTGAAGAGGCCGCGAAACCCACGTCTCACTTTTCGGTTCAAGGGCGGTTGGGCCTCTTTCGGTTGGCTATCAAACGCGGGATTGCAAATATCGCACGAAGAAGGCACGAAAACAGAAGATTCATCGGAGGATCCTCTCGGAAACACGCCATAATTCGAAAGGAGTTCAAGGGCCTGTCCGGCCGCGGATTCAAAGTTATCCTCGAGCAGCACCTCGATTTCAAACGGCCTGAATCGCCTGGCGAGCTTGACGCTCATTTTGAAAAACGGGGAAGCGTTGCAAAAAATGACGCCCAGCAGCCTTGGGCGCTCCTTCATCATTCGAATAAAGGTACTTCCCGCACCCAGGGAAGCCCCACTGAGACCGGCATAGTCCTCGATCTGGACGTACCGGTTTTCCTGACCGAAAATATTGCCGGCCAGCATGCGGGTGAAGCCGAGGACCTGCTCCACATCCTGCCGGGTTGCGTAACCTGAAGGCCTGCTGTGAAGGATGCATCCACCCAGCACACGCACGGTCACACGGTAGTCTCGGCCGAAATCCACATTCACCCATTCGTCTTTTTGCAGTACAGGTAATCCGGTGGCCGGACAGATATCCTCATCCTCCAACGGAATTCCCGAAGCGCCTTCCGAACTCATCGCAGCACTCCATTATGACTTTCGAAATTGCCGGTACCCTGAGACTCATGCCGAATATGAACCTCAATCTTCTCAACACCCCAACAGTTTGATCTCATGGTGATTAGCAGCAGAGAACACGACCGATTTTAAAACATTTGAACGCCTCATGCGCAAAAGAAGGTTACCGCATGAACATTGTGCAAATATCCTGCCGGAAAATACCATAGGGCCTTTTAGCTGGCCAGAAACTTTCGTGTCTGGTATGTGCCTTCAATATGAAAACCCTCATCAACGATGCCAAGACCTATTCCATCACCTGTGCCGAGGGGGCTGGAGGAAGCCACGACTGGGAACACACGCGCCGGGTCCATACCCTGTGTCTGAGAATCGGTCGCAAGGAACGTGCGGACCTGCTCGTGCTTGAGCTCGCCTCATATCTCCACGATATCGGCCGTTCAGCACAGGATCAGGCAAGGGGAGGAATCTGTCATGCGGAACTGGGCGCAGCCATGGCCCTCGAATTCCTTAAGAACAGGCTTCCCTCCGGTGATCTGCTTGAGAACATAATCCATTGTGTCCGAACCCATAGATTCCGTGGAAACGCCAGGCCGGAAAGCCTTGAGGCCAGGGTCCTGTTCGACTCGGACAAGTTGGACGCCATTGGAGCGGTGGGTATCGGCCGGGCCTTCCAGTTCGCAGGGGAGGTCGGGGCCACACTCCACAATCCATTCGCGGACCTGGACAAGACGGCCTCATATACACGGGAGGACACTGCATACCGGGAATACCGGCTCAAGCTCTCAAAGATTAGAGAGCGCATGCTCACAAGGGAAGGTCGAATACTGGCGGAGGGGCGCCACGCCTTCATGGAAAGCTTCTTTGAACGATTTCTGGACGAAGTGGCGGGAAAGAAATGATAAGCCAAACTCCGGGCAAGCGCACATTCACCACGAAGGAAGATCACGAATAAAAGATTAATAATAAATATTATTAATAAATTCTACATAGGTTTTTTGACTACCAGCTCCGGCCGTTTCATAAAGACCCGCGTATCCGGAGGAACCGACTCGGTAATCCATACGTTTCCGCCGACCACGGACCGGGCCCCTATCACAGTGTCTCCGCCCAGTATGGTGGCCCCGGCATAGATTATTACATCATCTTCTATGGCGGGATGGCGCTTCAGGGTCCTGAGTTCTCCCACCTCCTCCCTCAGGAGGGACAGGGCGCCAAGAGTCACTCCCTGGTAAATGCGCACGCGTTCGCCGATCTCCGAAGTGGCCCCTATCACCACTCCGGTGCCGTGGTCTATGAAAAAGCTCTCCCCGATGTGGGCGCCGGGATGGATATCAATGCCTGTCTTGCTGTGGGCGTGTTCGGTCATGATTCGCGGGATCAGGGGAATACCCATGTGATAGAGCTCATGGGCGATCCGGTAGATAGTGACGGCAAAGAGTCCGGGATAGCTGAATATGATCTCGTCGAAGCTTCCTGCGGCCGGATCCCCTGCAAAAGCGGCTCGCACGTCCTTTGCCAGGGCCAAGCGCAGGCGGGGGATCTTGCGCATGAATGCTATCGCGGATTCCTGGCCCCGCTCACGGCACTTCGTGCAGGGCCGGTCGAATCGGATGCAATCATGTCGAACGGCCAGGGTGATCTGCTCGGACAGGGCCTCGAAAAACGCCGTGGCCTGCTGGCCGAAGTAATATCCCAGATTGATGCGGTCAAGCCGCTCAGGGATGAAATAGCCTGGAAAGAGGAGCCGCCGCGCCATGGAGAGAATGCCGACGATGGAATCCCTGGAGGATATGGGCTCCGGTCCCACGTGGTCGAAGCTATCCTCTCCATCGCAGGACCGGATCAGGGACTCGACTATGCCGGGGATCTCCTCACGCCACTTTTGAGTGTCGGATAATTCGATACGGCAGGTCTCATCCCGATCAACCGCCTTGTGAGTCACAAGCAAACCCCTTTCCCAGGAAAGCACCCAGGGAGGTAAAGTCGCCGTCTATCCATCAACCCAATCCTCCGGGACGGGCCGCCCTGGAAGGATCCCAGTAAGGAGAGAGTGATCTCAACCGCTCGATGATAGGCGGCAGCTTCTCAATTACAAAATCAACCTCCTCCTCGGTGTTGTAAATGCTCAGGCTGAAACGGATTGAGCCGTGGGCCATGGTAAACGGCACGCCCATCGCCCTGAGTACATGGGAAGGTTGCAGCGATCCTGATGTGCATGCCGAACCGGAGGAGGCACATATTCCAAATTCGTCCATCATGAGAAGGATGGACTCACCCTCCACGAACTCAAAGCTGATGCTGGTGGTGTTCGGAAGTCTCTCCGCATTGCCGCCGTTTACCTTGGTGTTTGGGACCCAGTTCATAAGGCCTCTTTCCAGCTTGTCTCGGAGCCGCCTGATTCCATTGTTTTCCAGGCCCACATTCTTCAAGGCCAGTTCACAGGCCTTTCCGAGGCCGATTATGCCCGGTGTGTTCTCCGTCCCACCGCGGCGACCCCGTTCCTGGTGGCCGCCAATGAGATAAGGGGAAAACTTTGTACCCTTTCGCACGAAAAGAACCCCTACGCCCTTGGGGGCATGAAGCTTGTGGCCCGAGATGGAGAGCATGTCGATTGCGCTCTCCTTCAGATTGATGGGGACCTTGCCCGCGACCTGGACGGCATCCGTATGAAACAGGATCTCCTGGTCGCGAGCCATTCGGGCCGCCTCTTCCACCGGAATCATGACCCCGGTCTCGTTGTTGGCCCACATGAGGCTCACCACGGCGGTGTCGGGCCTGAGGCTCTCCGCGTACCGGTCCATGTCGAGCCTTCCCTCGCCGTCCACCGGGATTTCGGTCACCTCGTAGCCTTTTTCCACCAAGTGCTGTCCAAGGGTACGAATCGCAGGATGCTCAACGCGGCTGATCACTATATGGCGTTTTGCAGGGTTCGTTGCCAGAGCGGACATCACGGCGGTGTTGTCACTCTCGGTTCCGCAACTCGTGAAGAGGATTTCATCGGGCTCGGCCCCCAAAAGGGCTGCCACCCGTTCCCTCGCCTTCTGCAACCTGGCAGCCACCTGTCCCCCAAAGCGATGTGCACTCGAGGGATTGCCGTACAGTTCGCTGAAATACGGAGACATTGCTTCAACCACTTCCGGAGCCACCCTGGTAGTAGCATTGTTGTCCATATAAATGACATTCATGATCGCACCTCCTCCACTTCGATCTCCTGCCATACCAGTTCTCTCAGCTTGCTTTGCACGAAATTTTTCATGGTCTGCTCGCTGGCCTTGCACACGGCGCAGGAGCCCCTCATGGACAGGAGAACGCGGTTCCCTATGACGTCCACAAGTTCTATGTCCCCGCCGTCCTGCTTCAGGGCCGGTCGAATCTCGTTTTCAAGTGTCTCCTCGATCAGTCGGATCTTTTGGATGTTACTCATTTTGGGCCGGGTCTTGGGCTGCCTGTCCGCCCGAACCCGGCTGATGATTTCCCGGATGCTGTCGTGACAGCTCTCGCACCCGCCTCCGGCTTTGGTGTAATTGGTGACCTCGTCTATGTTGGTGAGGTTGTTCTCTCTTACGGCCTTTTCGATCTGCCGATCAGTCACCCCGAAGCACTCACAGACTATCTCGCCCTCTACCTCCTCCTTGGGAGGCTCTCCCCGATAGTCGGCAAGGGCCTTTTCCAGGGCCTGCTGTCCGAGCACCGAACAATGCATCTTTTCCTTGGGCAGCCCGCCAAGGTAGTCTGCTATCTCCTGGTTGGTTATCTTCCCGGCCTCCTCCACAGTCTTTCCCTTGAGGAGTTCCGTGAGCGCTGAAGCCGATGCAATAGCGCTTGCACACCCGAACGTCTGAAAGCGTGCGTCCTCGATTCTGCCGTCTTCATTGACCTTGAGACTGAGCTTGAGGGCGTCGCCACAGGCCATAGACCCCACTTCGCCCACGCCACTCGCATCCTTGATCACGCCGGCGTTCTTGGGGTTCAAGAAAAGCTCTCTGACTTTATCTGTGTATTCCCACATAAAAGGCCTCCCTGTTTATGCCTTTTCAACATTGAGTATGGATTCGATTCTCGACTGCTGCATAGCGGCTAAAAATTTAAAGCCCGATTAAAATAGTAAAGTTTAACAGATCACTGGGTAGTAATCAATGTATTCGGTGTGAGCGCGCCTCTGCGTTTTTAAATAGGGTGTTTCCCCGGCGCAAATGGGGTTGACACCCTATTTATCATACAACCAGCGTTTATTAAACTGAGTTCATCATGGAACGTTGTTTCGCCTCCCGGCCGGCAATAATCGGCACGCCCCGGGGGTATATATTCACTATGCCGCTTTGACTAAGGAGGAATCGTATGAAGACAAGAAAAATTCTGTATGTTCTCACCGCTGT
>CAZEIA010000063.1:0-17002 GCA_964512335.1 uncultured Desulfobacterales bacterium | reverse complement strand
GAGCCGGACAAGTACTGGCTTGCAGACCAGTTCAACAACCCGTCCAACTGGAAGTCGCACTACCACTACACCGCAATGGAAATATGGAATGACACCGGGGGATCACTGAACAAGATCGTTGCTTCCATGGGGACAACAGGAACGCTCATGGGTCTCTCCCGGCGCTTTCAAGAACTCGATCCGGAGGTGGAAATCATAGGTGTGGAGCCTTACATGGGGCACAAGCTCCAGGGGCTGAAGAACATGAAGGAGTCATATCGGCCCGGCATCTTCGAAAAGAAAAGGGCGCACCGGATCATCAACATCGATGACGAGGAGGCATACGAGGTAACGCGACGCCTCGCTCGCGAGGAAGGGATCTTCGTGGGCATGAGTTCTGGGGCGGCCGTTGCGGTTGCCCTGAAAGTGTCGGCGGAAATGGGCGGCGGCCGGATCGTGGTCATCCTTCCGGACGGCGGAGAACGCTACCTGAGCACGCCATTGTTCGTAGACAAGAAAAAGACCCGGCTTACGCTCTATAACACCCTGTCTCGTTCGAAGGAGCCGTTCGTTCCACTGGAAGAGAACCGGGTTTCAATGTATGCCTGCGGCCCCACCATGTGCGAGCACATCCGCATGGGCCACTGCCGGCGCTTAGTGTTCGCGGATCTTGTCCACCGCTATCTATCCCTGAGGCGGCACGAGGTGCGCCTTGTAATGAATGTCACCGACCTGGACGACCGCACGATCCAGGGAGCCCTGAGCGATGACGTCTCACTGAAAGAGTACACCGAAAGGTATTTTCAGGCATTCCTCGAGGACATGGATGCGCTGAACATCCGCCGGGCCACTCTTTACCCCCGGGCCAGTGAACATGTTGACGAGATGATCCGGCTGGCCGAACAGCTCGTTGATAAAGGCTACGCCTACGAAAAGTTCCGATCCATCTATTTCGACATCTCGAGGCTCCGGGAGTACGGGGCCCTCTCCAGGATTGACCTGGACAAAATTCAACTCGGCAAGACCGTCGATCTGGAGCAGTACGAAAAAGACAATCCCAGAGACTTCACACTCCTGCGGCGATCCACTCTCCAGGAACTCAAGGCCGGTCTCTTTTACGAGACCCGGTGGGGCAACATCCGGCCGAGCTGGCACCTGGAGTGCCCGGCCATGGCCCTGAAACACCTGGGGGCCACCTATGACATCCATGCGAGCGGGATCGAGCTTCTCTTTCCCCACCACGAGAACACCATCGCCATCAGCCGGGCAGCGACCGGAAAGCAGCCGGCCCGCTATTGGCTGCACAACGAAGGGGTTGTGCAGAGCGGCGTTAAGGGAGAAGAGGAGACCCAGATCGACCTCACCCTCAGGGAGATCATTGAAACGGGGTTTACAGGCAGGGAAGTCCGGTACTGGCTCATCAGCCACCACTACCGCAAACCCATCACTTTCTCCTGGAGAAAACTGGAGACCGCCCGCAAGACCCTGGCCAGGCTGGACACCTTCGTCAAGAAGCTGATGAACAGCCGGAACGGCCCTTCCTGCGCTGAAATGGACCAACACATCTATGACCTGCGCAGGAGCTCACTGGACGCCCTGGACGACGACCTGAACGTGGCCAAGGCCCTTGCAGCCCTGTTCCAGTTCATTCGCAGGATCAACCGGCTCATGGACCGCGCCGGACTCTCTCCTGAAGACCGCGACAAGATCCTGGAGGCGCTCGAGACCGCCGACTCGGTGCTGGGGGTGATGAATCTGAAACCAGACGAACCCGACGAGCAGGCCCGGGCCCTGGTAGACGAACGCGAGGCGGCGCGCCGGGCACGGGACTGGGAAACAGCCGACCGGATCCGCAAACAACTTCGGGACATGGGCGTCGAGGTGATCGACACCAGGGACGGCCCCGTTCTCAAACACTGACCCCCTGTTTTCCGCCTCCAACATCACGGGCCGACCTTTCAGCGACACCAGGGAAGTTCTTGGCGGACGGAGTTCTTCCACTTCCAGGGCGCTCCATAGCCTTGAGGAAAGATCTGTCCGCGGAGAGATCGAAAAGCAGGAATTTAAGGAGAAAAAGAAGAATCTTCTCTCATGAATTTCGAAGCCCGGGCTGAATAAGTGGTGCAAGACATGACAACTGTTCGAGACACATTTTTTCGATATGTTTAAAAGTTATGATTCATTCTGATTGACCGGTTGTGTTTTCTGTTTTTTCTGTGCATCCAGGTCAAGGAGTTCTTCGATTTCATCTTTGTCCAGCGTCTCCCGATCGATGAGTTCTCGGGCCAGAATGTCCAACTGCTCGCGGTGAGCGGATAATTCATCCTCGGCCTTTTTCTCCATATCCCGAACCATGGAACGGATTTCTTCATCGATGATCTGTGCCGTTCTCTCGCTGAAATCCTTGGGTTGAGCCATTTCCCTGCCCAAAAAGGGATGTGGCTCTCCCTGCTGAAAAGTCACGGGACCGAGTTTTTCGCTCATTCCCCACTGGCAAATCATGCGGCGTGCAAGCTCGGTCGCGTTTTTGAGATCGTCTCCCGCCCCTGAGGAAACATGCCCCCTGGCAAGCTTTTCCGCTACCCTTCCGCCCAGGATGATGGAAATACGGTTGAGAAGATAATTGCGGGTCAAGGTGCGTCGATCTTCCTCGGGAATTTGCTCTGTCGCGCCCAGTGACCTTCCTCTGGGAATGATGCTTACCTTTTCCAGGGGATCCGCCTCCGGCAGCAGCTTTGCCATGAGAGCGTGCCCCGCCTCATGATAGGCAATGGTTTCCCTGTCTTCATTCATCATTACATTTTCTTTTTCAATACCCATTACTATTTTATCTCTAGCTTCATCAAAAGCTTCCTTATCCACAACCTTATTTTGTTTTCTAGCTGCAAGCAGGGCGGCTTCGTTGACCAGGTTCTTCAGGTCAGCACCGGAAAATCCTACAGTCTTTCCGGCAATAAGATCCAGATCCACATCTTCTCCCAGCGGCACTTTTTGCGTATGCACTCCAAGAATTTCTTTGCGCGCTTTCTTCTGGGGCAAATCCAGCGCAACCCGGCGGTCGAACCTTCCAGGCCGGGTCAAGGCGGGGTCGAGCACATCCGGCCGGTTTGTGGCGGCCAGCACCACGACCGACTGATGAGGGGAAAACCCGTCCATTTCGGAAAGGATCTGGTTAAGGGTCTGTTCTCGTTCGTCGTGGCCTCCGCCCACGCCGGTGCCGCGCACCCGGCCGATGGAGTCCAGCTCATCGATGAAAATAATCGCCGGCGATTCCTTTTTTGCCCGGGAAAACATATCCCTGACCCGTGAAGCCCCCACTCCCACAAACATTTCGATGAATTCGGATCCACTGATGCTGTAAAAGGGAACGCCCGCTTCCCCTGCAGTTGCCTGTGCCATAAGTGTCTTGCCCGTACCGGGAGGGCCTGCCAGGAGAATCCCTTTGGGCAGTTCGCCTCCAAGGCTCTTATATCTGCCTGGATCCTTCAGAAAATCCACGACCTCCTGGAGCTCCTTCTTGGCATTTACCAATCCCGCCACATCCTGGTAGCCTACCGTACTTGTCTCCCTCTTATAGAGTTTTGCCTTGGACTTCCCAACGCCGAAAAGTCCGCCTCGTCCTCCTCCCATTCCGGCCTGGAATCTTCTCGCAGAATAAACAAGCAAGCCGACAATAATCAGCCACGGAAGGAGCCCCACGAAAATCATTCTCCACCAATTCTCTTGCTCCAATTCCGCATGGATACCAACCTCCTTGTCCTCGAGCAAGGCGAGAAGTTCTTTATCCTCCAAGTCAGGTTTTATGGTCTTGAACGACTCGTAAGCTGTCACGTCTTGGTCTTCTTCCAGGACCCTCAGGTCCTGGGTAAGGGGACTGTCGAACCGTCCACTGATCACGCCCCCTTGAAAGGTAACCTCTTCGACTTTGTCCTCCTGTACCAGTTTCTTGAATTGGGTATAGGAAATATCAAGCTGCCGCACCGGGGCGTAGGGCAAGAAAAAGTAAAGGATCATGAATGAAATCAGTACGAACAGCAGTATTCTTTGCCATTGGGGTGGGCTGATATCTTTCTTCGAATTTTCCATATCACCAATCCTGTTCTTACTTTGTCTCACATCTGCTCCGCATTTTCGGCGAACCGTTCCCGGCTCGCTTCCAGAGGACCCGGATCCCGAAACCTTTTTCCTTTCCCCATGACGTGCTTCAACAGAGGTGCAGCATTTCGGTATGCGCGGATCCGGTAGACATTGCCGGATTCTATTTCCAGGAGATCGGCCATCCGGCTGAATATTCCGGCCACCTCATTGTTGAGTACAGTCATTGTTCACCCGCTCTTCAGCATTTCCTGAAGCCTGAGGGCATCCTGTGCCGCATAACCAGCTTCATCATTGTCAAAATAACAGAAAACATCGCGCCCCTGTTCCGACCAGGTTGAGATGGCACCTGCCCATCCTGAAAGGACCTTTGTCGGATACTGCCCCTTGTAGGGCACGGCTTCGGGGCCATGGAGCCGGATATATACGAAATCTGAGGTGATTTCCTTAGGGGATGTCCGGCCTGCAAATTCATAAATGCAAAAGGCGGCCCCTACTTCATTCAGCGCTTCATAGGCTCGATGGTCCAGCCAGCTGGGATCTCTCAATTCAAAGGCATACCGATATTTAGAAGGCAGAGACTCGAGGAAATCGAAGAATCTCTCCGGGTTGAACCGCCACTTGGGCGGCAATTGAAACAGAACAGGGCCCAGCTTGCCGCCCAAGGCAGGCAGAAGCTCCAGCATACGGGAAAGCGAGGAAGCAGGGTCTTTCAGTTTTTTCATGTGTGTAATGTAGCGATTTGCCTTGAAACTGAAGATGAAATCCTGAGGGGACTTACTACGCCACCGGCGTAGCGTCTCCTTTTTAGGCAGTTGATAAAAGGAATTGTTTATTTCAACGGTGTGAAATCGCTCAGCATAATGAGTCAAATAATCGGAGGCGGAAAGGCCTTCAGGATAAAACGGTCCTTTCCAGTGGCCGTATTGCCAGCCGGAGGTCCCTATATGGACGTTGCCCTCATTTACCATAAGAAAATCCTTAAGAAAGTGAGACTCAAGACTAATATTTATACAGCGTGTCCTTCACGGTAAATAGGGGGAATCCTGTATTGGAGGAAAAGAAAAAGCTAATCAGGAAAATCACCCTCCTGATTGGACCCAAGCGAAATACAGCATACAACCCATTCAAACCAGAAAGATATTCCCTTAAGGTTTACTCTGGAGGCTGGCGGGAAGGAGCATCCTCCTGGGATAATAACACCTCCGCCTTGCTCCCTGGCAGGGCGGCGTGCAGCGTTCAACTGTGGAGGCTGCGGTATAACAAGTTACCATCTCGATGAATTCAACACCGAGAAAGGAAAAACTGATGGCCAAAGACAATGATTATGTCGCCTGGTTTGAAAACATCACTTCAGCCGATGTGGCAAATGTGGGTGGCAAGAACGCTTCCCTGGGTGAAATGATCCGGAGTCTTAAGAAAGAGAGTATCAGGGTGCCGGACGGATTTGCCACCACGGCCAAAGCCTACCGTGAATTCCTGGATGCAAACGATCTTCCCTCGAAGATCAACAGGCATCTGGAGCGCTGGCAAAAAAATGAGAGCCCCTTGGAGCAGGCCGGCAAATCCATTCGCAAGCTCTTCAGGCAAGCCCATTTTCCTGAAGCCATTGCCGACAAGATTCGAAATGCCTACAACGAACTCAGCAGCAGATACAACGGTGAAAATTCAGATTTGGATGTGGCGGTCAGAAGCAGCGCAACCGCCGAAGATCTGCCGGAAGCCAGCTTTGCAGGCCAGCAGGAGACTTTTCTCAACGTCTCAGGGGAGGAGGACCTGATGGACGCCTGCAGGCGCTGCTATGCATCGCTGTTTACCGACCGGGCCATTGCCTACAGGGCCGAACATGGATTTGACGACATGACTGTGGCACTTTCAGTAGGCGTCCAGAAAATGGTTCGCTCGGACAGAGCCGGATCCGGGGTGATGTTTTCGATCGACACGGAAACCGGTTTCAGGAATGCGGTCGTCATAAACGCGACCTGGGGTCTCGGTGAAAATGTCGTTCAAGGCACAGTGAATCCGGATGAATACATGGTCTTCAAGCCCTTGCTGGGGGAAAACTCCTTCACTCCGATCATTAACCGGAACCTGGGGGACAAGGAAAAGAAGATGGTCTATGCCACTGGAGGCAGCCATTTCACGAAAAACATCGAGACCCCGAAAAAAGATCGCCGCCGGTTCGTACTCACAGACCAGGAAGTGCTTGAACTGGCCCGCTGGGCGGTTGCCATTGAAAAACACTATGAAAAACCCATGGATATCGAGTGGGCCAAGGACGGAGACCTGAATGAACTGTTCATTGTGCAGGCCAGGCCGGAAACCGTTCAATCACGGAAGGGGGCTGAAAGCCTTAAGACCTATACGCTGGAGGAAAAGGGTGAAAGGCTTCTGGAAGGCTTGGCCATCGGAGAGGCGATTTCCGCAGGAAAAACCTGTCTCATCAAGAGTGCCGATGAAATCGATCGATTCGAGAATGATTCCATTCTTGTCACTGAAATGACCGATCCGGATTGGGTACCAATCATGAAAAAAGCCAAGGGGATTATTACGGATCACGGCGGAAGGACCTGCCACGCGGCCATAGTGAGCAGGGAGCTTGGCATTCCCGCCATCGTGGGGTCCGGAGAGGCAACAGACACGCTGAAGGATGATAAGGAGGTCACCCTGTCATGCGCCGAGGGTGATCGAGGCTATGTGTACGAAGGCATCTTGAAGTTCAACGCAGAGGAAGTGAACCTGCAAGATGTTCCTGAAACAAAAACCCGAATCATGATGAACATTGCGAGCCCAGCCGCTGCGTTTCGATGGTGGCGTCTGCCCTGCAACGGAATCGGTCTGGCCCGCATGGAGTTTATTGTCAACAACATTATAAAGATTCACCCCATGGCCCTTGTACATTTCGAGGAACTGAAAGACAAGAAGGTCAAGAAGGAAATCAGCAATTTAACCCGGGGATACGAGGACAAGACAGAATATTTTGTTGATCATCTTGCACTAGGGATTTCCAAAATCGCTGCATCCCGGTATCCCGAGCCGGTCATTGTCAGAATGAGCGATTTCAAAACGAACGAGTATGCGGACCTGATCGGGGGAGAGGAATTCGAATCCACCGAGAACAATCCCATGCTCGGGTTTAGAGGCGCATCTCGGTATTACAGCGACCGCTATCGTGACGGGTTTGCGCTCGAATGCAAGGCTGTTCTCAGGGTTCGTGAAAGGATCGGGATGCAAAACGTGGTGGTTATGATTCCCTTCTGCAGGACACCGGAAGAGGCGGACAAGGTCCTGGAGGTGATGGAGCAGAATGGTCTGAAAAGAGGAGAGAACGGTCTGGAAGTGTATGTGATGGCCGAGATCCCTTCGAATGTAACCCTGGCAAGGGAATTTGCAGAACGGTTCGACGGTTTTTCCATCGGGTCCAATGACCTCACGCAACTCGTGCTGGGCGTGGACAGGGACGCCTCTGAACTCTCAGATCTTTTTGATGAAAGACATGATGCCGTAAAGATGGAAATCAAGAGGCTCCTCGAAGCGGCTCACAAAGCGAACAGGAAAGTGGGTATCTGCGGTCAGGGGCCAAGCGATTATCCGGATTTCGCCGCCTTTCTCGTTCAAGAAGGCATCGATTCAATTTCTCTGAACCCGGACAGTGTGATCAAAGTTACAAAAAGAGTAGCC
Organism: uncultured Desulfobacterales bacterium; assembly: GCA_964512335.1. Taxonomy (GTDB): domain Bacteria; phylum Desulfobacterota; class DSM-4660; order Desulfatiglandales; family HGW-15; genus JAIPEI01. Next base: position 9,247 of record CAZEIA010000063.1, on the reverse strand, counting down.
GAAAAAGAAAAGAAAAAACTTTAATATTAATCAATTAATTCATAGTTAGTGCCTGTCAAGAAAGGCTTTTTGGAAATTGTTTTCAGCCCTCTACCCTAGAGATAAGCCAATAAGTTATCCCAAGAGCAAGGACCACTACGCCCGTGGCAAGGACATACTTATAATCGAGTTCCGGAAAATCGAAAACAATGACCTTTCTGGCAATCGCCATAAGCGCGGTCGCCACGACCAGTTTCACATGGATGATGTCTTCTCTTAAGTACAGAGTAATATTAAGAAATATTTCGATGGCTATGAGTACTGCAAGGAAGGCACCGAATATTGCGAAGATATCATTTATCTTCAGAATCATAATAGGCGGAGCCATAAGCTGATTATAGATAACCCATATTACATCAAAGATTCCCCATATTATGACTATAACCATAAGCACGGCAAGGATTCTCACCCCGATTCGAATGATACGGGTGAGTTTGTGCATAAGCCCGCCCTCAGCTTCTGAAAGAGAGAGGCCTTCATAATCTTTCTTGTTTGACATGGATTGGGGCTTTCTCCTTTCTTTCGGCATAGTCGTTTGGATCAGGTAAACAGCATTCACTCATCTTCTTTTTCTCCTTTATAACCTTTTTCGAACTCTGACTTGGCCTTGGTGAGGCTCGTCTTGAAAATTGTCCAAGAGTTTTCAAGCCCCTGTTTGAGATCTCCCCAGACACTTTCACCTGCCTGCTCGATTTCCACGATCTTTTCCTGAAGGTCCCTGCGCTTTGCCCGCAGATCCTCCAGCTTTTTTTGATACTCGATTTTCGTTTCAGCCTTTGCCTGATCAGCCTTAGCCGACAAGAAGTCTATCTCAGCATTCCATTCAGCCATTTTGGCTCTCAGTTTCTGTATGTATGCATCTCTTTTTTCACCCATGGTCATTTTCCTTTCTAATAAATACGATCAAGCCACCGGCAACCTCCCCTTGCCCGAAAACCGCCGGAACAAATACCTGCCCTCAAGCGTAGTTTACATCGTAACCGGCCAAGATCAACTCCGCTTTGGGCGAATACGGCTTTAGTAAATCAAAACTACAGGAAGGACCTACTTACGGACTGCTCTTTCCAAAGCTATTGATATTCTCATAAAGATCAGGCCGTGCGCCACAGAATGAAGCCGGCCGTTCGGCCGCGCTTTCAGCGCCTGACTCGGCACAGCCGGCCAAAGGATTGAAGGAAGCCGGCAATAGGGCGGTAGGTTTTCTCGAGGAGGAACTTTACTGAACAGGGATTGAGTTATGAACAACATTATCACGATAACAATGAACCCCTGCATCGACAAGAGCACCTCGGTGGACAATGTGGTGGCCGAGCGAAAGCTCCGTTGCGCCAGGCCCACATACGAACCCGGCGGGGGAGGCATCAATGTCTCCAGGGCATTGAAAAGGCTCGGTGAAGAATCCACGGCTTTATATCCTGCAGGAGGAGCTGTAGGAGACATGTTAGAAGGACTGCTCGATCAAGAGCACCTCATTCAAAAACCTTTTGAAATCAAAGCATTGACCAGAGAGAGCTTCATTGTCTACGAAGAGTCGTCCAATCAGCAATACCGTTTCGGTATGCCGGGCCCTGAAATCCGGGAAACTGAATGGCAGGGGTTCATGGACCGGCTGAAACAAACGGACTTCAAACCCGACTACATCATCTGCAGCGGGAGCCTGCCACCGGGCGTACCCGAGGATTTTTATGCCGGGGTGTCCAAATGGGGAAAAGCCCATAGCGCCAAGACAATAGTGGACACGACTGGAAAGCCGCTGGCTTCAGCATGCATGGAAGGTGTGTTTCTGGTGAAACCGAACCTTAGGGAACTCGAGATCATCGAGGGTGAGGCCATAGAAAGTGAACACCAGCAGGAAAGTATTGCCCGGCGGCTGGTGGAGGAACGCTGCTGCGAGGTTGTGGTCGTCTCCCTGGGAGCGGCGGGTGCACTGCTTGTATGGAAGGGCGGAGTGGAGAGGGTCAGGGCCCCGACCGTTCCCATCAAGAGCAAGGTGGGGGCCGGTGACAGCATGGTGGCAGGAATAACGGCGGCATTAGCCAGAACATGGGACCTGCCGGATGCCGTGCGCTTCGGCGTGGCAGCAGGCGCTGCTGCTGTCATGACCCAGGGCACTGAACTGTGCCGCAGGGAGGACACCGAGCGCCTCTACGAACAGATCAGAAACTCCTGAAAGGAGACAATGCATGACAGTCTGGCTACTTGAATACGACGGATTTGACGCCGGCCAGGAAAAACTCCGGGAAGCGCTCTGCACGCTCGGAAACGGCTATTTTGCCACCAGGGGCGCCGGCTCCGAATCGCATGCCGACGACATCCATTACCCCGGGACTTACCTGGCAGGCGGGTACAACCGCCTGGAGACGGAAATCAAGGGGAGGGTTATAGAAAACGAAGATCTCGTGAACCTGCCCAACTGGCTGTGCCTGAGCTTTCGTTATCCCGGCGGGGAGTGGTTGGACCTGACTCGAGTGGAAATCCTGGACTATCGACAGGAGCTGGACATAAAAAGAGGCCTTTTGCTCCGGACTGTGCGCTTCAAAGACAAGGACGGAAGGCGGACCTTCTTAAAAGAGCGGCGTTTGGTGCACATGGCTGAAATGCATATGGCCGCCCTCGAAGTCGTCTTCAGCCCGGAAAACTGGTCCGGTGAAGTGGAATTCGAGTCGGCTCTCGACGGAAGAGTAATCAATGACGGCGTCCCCCGTTACAGGGACCTCAACAGCAGGCACCTTGAACCTCTGGATACGCTGTCTGTTGATGAGGAAACCATACTCCTCAAGGTGCAGACCAGCCAGTCGGAACTCCGTGTCGCTCAGGCGGCCAGGACAAGGCTTTTCAGGAACGGAGAAGGACTCACCGGTCCGGAAAGAAAACCCATTGAAGAGCCCGGTTACATCTCACAACAATTTGTTTTGGATGTTGAGAAAGGGAGCGAGTTACGCATCGAAAAAGTTGTCGCCCTTTTCACTTCAAGAGATCACGCTTCTGCGGAATGCGCGCTGGAGGCGGAAAAAATGGTTGCCCAGGCAAAGTGCTTCGAGGAGCTGCTCGAATCGCACGTCCTTTCATGGAAGCATTTGTGGCGCCGGTTCGACATCGAGTTTGAAGAAATGGATCCCCCGGAAGAGGATCGCGCCGGCATGATCCTCCACCTTTACACCTTTCACCTCCTTCAAAGCACTTCAGTGCACACCATCGACCTGGATGTAGGCGTTCCGTCCAGGGGCTGGCACGGTGAAGCTTACAGGGGTCACATCTTCTGGGATGAGCTTTTCATCTTTCCTTTTCTGAATTTGCGGGACCCGGAGATCACACGTGCGCTGCTGATGTATCGTTACAGGCGGATCAACGAGGCCCGTGCCGCTGCGAAAGAAGCCGGTTACAAAGGCGCCATGTACCCATGGCAGAGTGGGAGCAACGGACGTGAGGAAACCCAGAAGATCCATCTCAATCCGAAATCCGGCCGATGGATTCCTGATCAATCCCGGTACCAGCGGCATGTTAACGCGGCCATTGCCTATAATATCAGCAAATACTACGAGGCCACGGAAGACACCGAGTTTCTTTCTTTCTACGGTGCTGAAATGATCCTGGAGATCGCCCGGTTCTGGGCGAGTATATCAACCTACAATCCTGACTTGGACCGGTACGAAATCCTCGGCGTCATGGGGCCGGACGAATACCACGAAACCTATCCTGATTCCGACAGGCCCGGATTGGACAACAATGCCTACACCAACATCATGGCGGTGTGGGTCCTGACCGAGGCACTTAAAATACTTGAAATTCTGCCGGAAAACCGAAAACACGAGATTTGTGAGACCCTGGGCTTGGCAGAAGAAGAAATGGATCGCTGGCGGGATATCAGCCGAAAGATGCGAGTGGTTTTCCACGGCCACGGCATCATCAGTCAGTTTGAGGGCTACGACAAACTCGAAGAATTCGATTGGGAAGGCTACCGGGAGAAATATAACGACATTCAGAGGCTGGACAGGATTCTCGAAGCTGAAGAGGATTCACCGAACCGCTACAAGGCTTCCAAGCAGGCTGACGTGCTCATGCTGTTCTATGTGTTTTCAGCAGAAGAACTCGGTGCCCTGTTTGAGCAACTCGGATATCCATTTGAGTACGAGACGATTCCCAGGAACATCGATTATTACAAAAAGCGTACCTCACATGGCTCCACCCTGAGCCGGGTCGTCCACTCCTGGGTTCTTGCCAGGAGGGACAGGCCTCGGTCATGGGAACTTTTCAGGCAAGCTCTCGAGAGCGATATCTCGGACATTCAGGGAGGAACCACACCTGAAGGCATCCATCTAGGCGCCATGGCAGGCTGTATCAACATGGTGGAGATGGGATATACGGGTCTTGAAGCCCGTGACGACGTGCTGTGGTTCAATCCGTGCCTTCCTGAGGAGTTGAGTAGGCTCCGCCTGCGGATTCACTATCGCGGGCACGATCTGGATGTTGAAATCGTGCCGGACAAGATGAAAATAACTGCCTGTAAAGCAAGAGAAAAACCGATAAAGATCCGCTACAGAAAAAAACTCCACGAACTGCAAGAAGGAAAGACCCTGGAAATCGTTATCAGCCCGAAAAAATAAGGGCCGTTACAGAGTCCGGCCATTGAAAGGGCTTTAGGAAACACATGAACTTCGAAGAAAAAGCAGACCTTTATCTGAAGGAGAGCTTTGGGCCGGACGCCGGTTTGACCGGTATAAAGAGAAGGGGTGAAGGCACCCACGGAACCGGGTACTTGTTGACATTCACCTTGCTTGGAGAAGAACGGCAGGTGATCTTGAAATCGCTGTCACCTTCCGGGTTCGGTCATGACCACTATTCGGACAGGGCCCGGGTCCTTCTCCTTGCACATTCCAATTACAATGAGATGGATAAGCACATAAAGGCATTGGATGTAATGAAGAACCTGCAGACCCGGAAGTCGTGGTGCTAAGCGACGTGCTCTCCCCTACGGAAGCGGCACAAAAGATCATGCACTATGTAAGCTCGCGATGGCTCGGCAAAAATTACTCAGGTCTTCCATAAACACCAATCAACTTAAACAATTCATCTGCGACACAGATGGAGCTCGACACCAGGATGATCAAAAGCCGATCAACCGGAGCAAGACCGATGGTTCCGAACAACAACTGCCCGAAGGGACCAGGCCCCTCTGGCGGATGAAAACCTGCCAAGGGAGGAAGAGACGCTATTGTTTCCTGTGGAAGAAGAGGATCTGGAAGTGGATGCTCTAATGAAAAGCTTGGTTAAGGGTCCTTTTTAATTTTTAACCCTTTGATAGGAGGTGCAAAATGCCGCAGAATGCGACCACCCCGGCCCATTGCCCGGGATTTCAGGCCTTTCGTAACCTGAGTTCCTTCAGCTGTAAATGCCCAAAATGCGGCAAGGAAAACGAAATTTTTTCGGATGAATTTGATCGACCCCATAAATGCTCAGGATGCAGGGAGCCCATCGATTTCACTCAGTGTACCATCGAGGCCACGGGGGATGACAACAGTCCGCGTTGACCCTGCTGCTCATAATCCCGCTTCCCGCTGAGGGAGCGGGATTATTCGACATGAGCAGGTTGAAGTGATTCCCCGCGCCGGCAGGGGTGCAGGGGCTACGGCGCCTGCACCTCTGCAAACCGGCTCATCCCCACCGCCCGGAACCTGGGTAACCTGGAGGCAGCCATGCGGGCCTTCGCCCGAGGCATTGTTTATCAGGATGAGAAGGCCATTGCCCATGCCCTGGAGATGCTGGTACGAGCCTATGATCCGTATATTTCCCGCTCCACCCATGTGATAAAAAACACAGGCTTTACCCCTTCATAAAGGTCACCGAATCCTGACAGATAACTGGAAGATCCAGGTGGGCGGAAATATCTTTACCGGAAAGCAGGAGACATTTTCGGGCAGTTTAAAGAAAAGCGCAACATTTATGCAGCGATTCGATATAGTTTCAGAGAGAATCCAAAAGATACCCATTTGGTAAAAGGAGAGAAAACCATGGCCCGATATGAAAACATACGGCGAGCCGTTGCTGCGGGTATGTTTTACGATAATGACCCTGAAACGCTGGAATCCTCCATAAAAGGGTACTTGTCCAAAGCCGACCCCGAAGAAACCGTAGCTCCGGTTATTGCTCTGATCAGTCCTCATGCAGGATATCCTTTTTCCGGACAGGCTGCTGCTTTTGGATTCAAACTTCTGGATTCGGGGCGGATCCACAGGGTGTTTCTGCTGGCGCCTTCCCACCGGATGCGCTTTCGGGGAGTATCCATTCCCCGGGTAGAGGCGTATGAGACTCCGATGGGACTAATTCCGCTTAACCAGGAGGCTTGCGATAACTTGTTGACGCATAACACCTTGTTTTCCAGTGTTCCGCAGGCGCATCAACAGGAGCATTCCCTCGAGGTCCAGTTGCCGTTTCTGCAGGTGGTACTGGAAGATTTTGAAATTGTTCCCATGGTGGTAGGGCAGATAAGAATCTCTGACAGCGAAAATATCGCCAAGACACTGCGGGGCCTTATAAAGGAAAACGATGTCGTGGTTGCAAGTTCCGATTTTACCCATCAGGGACCCAGGTTCGGATACGTCCCGTATAGGGAAAATGTGAAAGAAAGCATTCGGGATCTGGACATGGGGGCCGTGGATCGGATCCTTAAAAAGAGCAGTCAGGAGTTCATGAGGTATGTGGAGGACACCGAAGCAACCATTTGCGGAAGCTATCCCATTTCCATCCTGCTGGACATGCTGCCCGAAGAGGCCGGAGGAAGCCTTCTGATTTACTACACCTCCGGAGACGTGCTCGGGGATGAAACCGACACGGTCAGCTATGCTTCCATTGCTTTTGCCAATTCGTCCGGATGGAGGTAGGGCGCAAGGAAAGGCGTCGCAGGATCGATCATCCGCTCGTCGCGCACGCGAGAGCACGGTAGACAAGCGGCAGACAAAATCTGTGGAACTACCGTACATCCCCCTATGTACCCGCCTTTCAAAGAGCGAACAGGACCGGCTCCTCGGCGGAAACGCCACCTTTGAAGGTGCGGACAAGCCGCTGGATCATCAGCAGGGGCATCCATGAGAACCAGGCTGCCTAAAGACCGGTCCGTCCGTTCCCGATCCGGAATTTTTGGCCGACAAGCCGCGTCAGTCAATCCACTGCAATGCGGGTTGTCGAGGAAAACACATGATTGACCTTATATACGGGATTATCTAAATTGGAATTTAGGCTGGCGACGGGTCTTGGCCTCCTCACTGCCTTCAGGACAGCGACGGTGCACGATTCCATCCCGACCTTGACCTGCCGGAGGATGTGGTAAAGATTACCAAGGGTGTCCGCTTCGATCAGGACCAGAACTCTGTTTTCGACCAGACCGGATTTGCTGCCCAACTGGCGCGCGATGGTGTGAAACGCCTTTATGTGGGAGGGCTCGCGCAGGATGTCTGCGTTCTTGCTTCGGTGCTGGATGCACTCGATCAGGGGTTTGATATCGCGGTTATCATCTAAGCGGTGCGGCCCGAAAAACCGGAGTCCGGGAAAAAAGGCCGTCGATGACATGAAGGCGGCAGAGGCTGTCATCACATGAAGGGCGGGCCGGTGTCCGACCATAAATACATCCGTGGACCAATTTTATTGATCCCTGGCCCGAAATGACTATTTTTCTTTCGGCCCCGGAACGGCGAGGACCGGCGCCGGGGACAGGCGAACCACCTTTTAGGCCACAGACCCAAACATAAACCTGCGCCGGCCTGTCCAATCGTGGATCGCCATCACAATTATATCGGCCTTCTCTTCCTCCGTTTCCCGGATGATTTCATCGGCCGGCCGTCCTTCAAGTATCTTCGTCTGCACTGTCACATTTTTCAGCACATGGGTTTCCCCGATCTCGTCGAATGATTTCCGGGCAGCAGTCTTCATTTCTTCGTAATAATCCTTGTAATGCCCTGTAGTGCAGGAGCCCGTGGCAAGCCGGGTGTTACTTTACTGCAGGCTTAATGGGCTGAACGACATTGACCAGGATCAGCTCGGCTGAAAAGCGTTTCGCGAGTTCTTGAGCCACTTTGAGTTCGGCGTACGACCGCTCGCTGAAGTCGGTGGGGCACAATCCTTTTCACTGGGAACATCATAAACTCCTTGATATTTCAGGGTTCGCAACAGCAGGAGAAAATCCTTCCGGGCTCGAAAAGTCCCGCGGACGAATCAATCGGGCAGCTTCTTTAAGCCTTTCCAGTTCCTGAAGTTTTCAATTTCCTCGGGAATACTCATGGCAACCGGTGCATCATGGGAAGCTGCCAGGGCTTCGTACATTGTGATGGCGAACTCCGCCAGCCTGTCTTGGGCGCGTAGAATGAACACAGGCTCGCTCTCACCCACCTTCGGTATATTCACATTTCCATATTTTGACGACACTGCCATACTGTAATACCTCCTTTCAGGTTTTTTGCATTCAAGTGTGCACTTGAAAACGTCGAAGGTGAATGAGGTCAATCATTTATTTTCCGCCTGCACCGTTTTCATTTTCATTGATACGGAAACTGTCGCGATTCAAACGACTTTTGGCTCGGCCCTGACTATTCGAAGGTGACCTCCGTCCGGGCGGGGATCATGGTTCCGTGCACCAACGCCGAGACAGTGGATATCCCGGCTTGGAGGAACTTATGCTTCCGGAGGTTCCTCCCTCCTTGTCGGTGAGCGGGCGTTGAATCAGGATGTCGGGTTTGGATGTCCCGTCCGCGGGGAGAGTGGAATAATCGGCTCTGCCGTCACCTACGCGGCCTGCCCTAAAGTTGAATTGACACGTACTTCTGTGGCGCTCTGACCTCCCTTTCATCCTCTTCAATATACACAATATACAGGTCTTGGGAAAAAATGAATTCGGGGAAAACGGCCAAAAGCAAACGTGTAATCATGATTATTGACATGCTGCACAATTGCCAGGCCATCCATCCTTCAACTTTCCGGCCAGAGTGGTGATGGTTTTGGAAGGAGCGATCACTTACTCTGCAGATCGATTTCAAGACTGCATAGAATAATGCTCTAAAATGGGGGATTTCCCCGATTGATTGCAAAGCAGAACTCCTTATAAAATGCCATTATATTGAAGCATGCTCGTCATGCCACAATGAAGCCGGTCTCACCCTGAACAAATTCTGAGTGAACATCCAGGGCAACGAGGCTCGTTGCACATCATGCCATGCAGGAT
>CAZEIA010000062.1:0-17066 GCA_964512335.1 uncultured Desulfobacterales bacterium | reverse complement strand
TCAAATCGTTTTTATCATTCTACAGTGATTCTTCCAGATGCTTTCTGCCAACAACATATTTGGCATGGATGTTGCCACCACGAAGGCGCAACGCGGTATTCACCGTGGCCTTTGGAAGAAGATGCTCAAGGAATATGAAACTTGATATAATCTAGGGTTTTTGAATTAAATATATCAATTAGATAATATATTTCTGATATAATAAAGGCAAGCTCAGTTAACTAAACTTTGCGTTAATGATTAAGTCATAAAATTAAAAAAGTTTGAAGAAAGGAGGGTTTTGCCCGTAAGAACTGAATGTTTTTTTTGATTTAATTTAATCAGTTTTCTATTGGAGGGTCAAAATGAAAAAACTTGCTATTTTCGTTTCTTCCTTGTTTTTTTTATTTTTTTTCGCCAGCTCTAATGTTTTTGCTACAACATTATACGTGGATTCCGCACCAAATATTTATGGCTCATCCGATTGGGTTCCTTGGTGGGATCAGACAAAACAAGATGTAGTCGATGGAGCTTTTACCAACTTAAGGACAGGAACATTCCCTGGAACAAAAACAGTAGATCCTTATGATATGATCGTTTACAGCACAATGGATTTAGGGAAACGGCTACACTGGATCTATTGGATCCCTAATACTACCATCAATCAACTTGATGGTCTTTTCGAGGTGAAATGGGTAATCGATTGGTCTGGTTACGAATGGACTTATGAAAATGATGATTTTGCTTGGAATGATCCCGATAACCCTAATGTAGGATGGTCTCAACCATCAAGCTGGGAAGAATATTCAGATGGCGTAATTGGAAGCCTCGGTTTCGCATGGTGGGCGACAGATGATTATGCTTACCCGTACAACAGCAGTGGAAATGCATACGATGAAGTGAATCAGGCGGACATTGATGCGCTAAGAGATATTGTTTTCCGGAACCAAACTTTTGCAACTGGTATGGTGAGGTATAGAGATGATACTAATTCAGATTGGGAAGTGAGTCAATTACAGGTAACGGTCGTCCCAGAACCTACAACAATGCTGCTCCTTGGTGCAGGCCTGCTGGGACTTGCCGGTCTGGGCCGTAAAAAGTTTTTCAACAAGGATTGATCACTTTCAAGTTATCCATCCTGCCGGCGGAGCCTTTTTAGGCTCCGCCATTTTTTAGCCAGGCAACAGAATCGTGGTTTCTGTATTCAGGGCTTATCTCGTTCCTAACACCCCGCCAGGAGGGTATTTTACGGTATTCTACCTTAATCCTATCAACTTCCCGAATTCCAGTTTTAAGCCCAAAATGCAGTTGCACACCTGCCGACTGAGGCTGTCAGCAAAGTCAACTAACGGATTCCGGGCCTGTTGAAAAACTCAATCTTTTCCCTTTGTATTTTTTCGCTTAAGTCTGCTATTATCAAGCCAAGCCATACGATAAGGAGAAACTTAATGAGTTGCTGGGCAAAGATGACTTTGATTGTTGGGTCGAGGTTCGCTGCGCAAAGTACTTCAAAAAGGTAGGCCGGCCTTCCATTCCCACCGGGGTCTATTTCCGAATGACGATGGTCGGGTATTCCGAGGGCAGCGTTTTTGAAAGAGCCATCGCATGGAGATGCTCCGAGAGCATGTCTCTGAGTTCTTGTTACTCAACGGGCTGATAACTTTTGAGCGTGCGGCAATGAAGGCATTTAATAATTTGAACCAGGATCTCCTCTATGATTCGAACTTCAAAAGGCTTCACACTCGTTGAACTCCTGGTTGTAATCATGATTATTGGGGTGCTGGCAACCGTGGCCATGTATCTCACCATCAGGCTGCAAGAACGGGCCTATACAAATACCATCACCTCCGATCTCTCTTCAGCTTACAAGGCCTCCGTTGCTTTTCACGTGTCCAATGCCGGCGAATCAGCTTCTGAGGATGATTTAAAGGATTATGGATACCGTCCGTCGTATCGGGTCAACTTGGAGGTAGTAGACGGCTCTGAGGATGGTCTCCTGATTCGGGCCTCACACCCAGCTGTAAACGGAACCTATATAGTTGATAGTAAGGGAGAAATTTCCAAAGAATGAAGAAATACAAACACAAAAAGCGCCGATTCCGATACCTTGTAAATCGGAGATTTCAGCTTTTATTGGTTTTTAAATCTCTTTTAATACTATTTCTTTTTGCTTTGTTTATCCTTTTCGAGGCATATATAGCTATATGGCTGGTTCTTTCGACATATCTTTCCGATGCTGAAGTTATGGAAATTATTCAAACAATCACCTTTAGGTTCGCCTTTTTCTGTATTCCTATCGGTTTTGTGATTTTTTTAATGGGTATTGTTTTCACCCATCGTATTGCCGGCCCGCTTCTTAAAATAGAGCGGACTCTAGACGAAGTCATCGAGGGCCGGGATGTACAGCCGATAAGCCTGCGAAAGCACGATGAGCTGAAAAGCCTTTGTATGCGGATCAACCGCATCATTGAAATGCTTGAGCGGGAAAAGACACCCACAAAGCTCGCCAGCGCCTCTGGGGAAAAGCCCTGCAAACCTTGATGGGTAAGCAGAAGCCGGACTTGGCTGACAAGGTGCAGCGTAGCGGTTTTCAAGTTTAAAGAGGCCATCATCTTGCTTTTCGGAGCAAAGCTCAACCGATGGAATTTCCCGGTTCTTGACATATTTATTCACCCGAATCTGCATGGTCCTTCTGTCTCATTGCCTCGAGAAGAATATACTGAAGTTCGCTTTCAATTTTTTTGTGCACAGTTGCACAGCTGTTTTGTATGGAAAGGCTGGCCTCCTCCCAGGATAAGATGATATAAGCTGCTTTAATCCCGCTTATGCCGTTCAACCTTGCATCCAGTAAATCCCCGTCTCTGAAAAAGAGCGTACCTCGCTGCCTGGAACGCCGATTGAATACTCGGATCGTGCACGTCTTTTGTTCCGCCTCAATCATTTGTGCAAAGATGCCTATAGAGAACCCATGAAGAAATCCACCCTCGGATTCCATTCGAAGGGTTTTAAGGATCTTCTGAGCCAGCTCATCCAGCATAAATGGCTTTTGGATGTACCCGACCACCCCTTTTGAACCCAATTTTTTTTCCAGTTCAGTGGTGGCGAACCCGGTCATAACAATGACAGGTATATCAGGCGAGTTTTCCATTATGTGTGCAAGAAGGCCGAACCCGTCAATTCGAGGCATTTGAAGGTCTGTAACCACTAGAGAAATATGATTTCTGCGAAGCCTCTCAATCGCTGCCTCGCCGTCTTCGGCGATGATGACAGAAAATGATTTTGCGTAGTTCTCTAACCCCTCTTTGCTCATGAGAAGCAGATCGCGGTCATCGTCTACAAGCAGAACCTTCTTGATCATCAAAATCCTCAAGCTTCAGTTCGGTAATCGCCCTGAAAAGTTTCAGTGGGTGAGGGGTGTGCCGGCAACTGGGCGATGGTGGTAAAGGAACCCCAGTCATAACTTTGGATCGGGTTTTGCATAAGCAACGGTTCTTTCATGAAACTGAAATTCCTCGGCTTTGACGGTCTGTGAACCCAAAACCAGTGAGGCAGGTATGGAGGGGCCGGCTACTGATTCGCATATTTTAATCCAATTCGGAATTTTGGACAAGGTGGTTTTGATGCTAACAGGTGGTTTTGATGCCAGAAGGGGTGGACACTCTCGAGTGGGAGATTAGTTTATGGGTGGTTACAGGGAACCCAACCAGGCTTGTGAGCCAGTGCTCCCACTAAAGTTTTTTCCGAAATCATTCATGGCAGTATTGGTGCTTTCTTTTCTTGACAATGAAGGGCTCTCGCACGAGGATTGCTGTGATGAAACATCTCTTGGTTGGAGAACACTCCTCGATCGAAAAGACCCGCAACCTCATCGATATGGTGGCGGATACGGGGTTTAATGTCCTTATAACCGGCGAAACCGGCACGGGCAAGGAAGTAGTGGCCCGGCTTCTTCACGCACAGTCCCCGCGGGCCAAGAAAAGATTCGTCAAGGTCAACTGCGGGGCTCTCCCGGGGACCCTTCTGGAGAGCGAATTGTTCGGCTATGAGAAGGGGGCATTCACCGGAGCGGATCATCGAAAACCAGGGAAGTTTGAACTGGCGTCAGGGGGGGTGATGTTTCTTGACGAGATCGGGGATATGCCTATGCACTTGCAGGCCAAGATGCTGGAGGTTCTTCAGAGTGCAACTTTTCACCCTCTTGGCGGCAAAAGGGAGATCAAGGCGGATTCTTGGGTCATCACTTCAACGAACCGTAACCTGGAACATGACGTAAAGGCCGGTGAATTCCGGGAAGACCTTTTTTACAGACTGAATGTGATAAAATTCGAACTTCTTCCTCTCAGGGAACGTAAAGAAGACATCTCCTTGCTCATCGATCACTTTGTCAATGTACACCGCGAGTTGATTGACACGGGAGAGCCTTTCAGCGTTCCTGAATCCTTGAAAACACTGTTTCAAGAATATCACTGGCCTGGCAACGTCAGGGAACTGGCCAACATGGTTTTAAGGCTCCTTTGTAGAGAAAACCCTATGGAAATACAGGAAGACATTATGCGTTCCCGGGTCATGGACGGAGAGCTTTTGCCTGAAGATTCCTCCAGAAACCTCGGAGGAACCGAACATAATTCAGGCTTGGTTGTTCCACTCAAGGTACTCAAGGCCCAGGCGGAGAAGGCCATACAGATCAGGGCCATTAGGTTTGCACTTCAAACGAGCCATGGTAACAAGCGACAAGCGGCACGCGTTCTTGGAATCAGCTACAAGACGCTTTACAACAAGCTTGACAGCCTGGGCCTCAGCTGAAAAGGCTCTTGGGCAACGTGTGTTTTTATGGCAATGTTGGTATAGATATTGCATTTTGCGTAGAGGTGTTCATTTTCCATTTTACGATCGGCCTTGATTTCGACGTTTGATATTCACCGTTAATAACCGAGGCTCGCAGCCAGGGCGGAGTTTATGGAAGCAGCGGCGGAAATTAAGAAATACATCGACATGGCCAAAAGGCGTATCTACTGGGTTGTAGTCCCTTTCCTTGTTGTCCTTTTGGGTGGGCTCGTTTTTGCTCTTAGGGCGGAACCGGTTTATGAGGCCCAGACGCTGATTCTCGTGCAGCCGCAAGAGGTCCCGCAGGCCTACGTCCGATCAATCGTTCAACGCGGTATCGGCGAGAGGCTTCGAACCATCACTCAGCAGGTCACAAGCCGAACCAATCTCGAGTCCATTATATCCGAGCGCAGGCTCTATGAAGACACCGGGATGCTACTGGAGTCAAAGGTCGAGACCCTGAGGAAAAACATTCGGGTTGATGTGGGCGGAGGAAGAACAGCAGGGGGAGAGAGCACGTTTGCAATTTTCTTTCGTCACAGGGATCCTGAAAAGGCCAGGGACGTTACCAACACGCTTGCGTCAAACTTCATTTCCGAGAACCTCAAGATTAGAGAGTCCCATGCCCTTGGCACATCGAGCTTTCTTGCAGACGAACTGGATGCGGTTAGAAGACGGCTTGAAGAACGGGAAGAGGCCCTGAAGGAATACCAGGAACGACATTTCGGCGCCATGCCCGAACAGCTCGAGACGAATCTCAGCATGCTTTCCCGCATGCAGTCACAAATTGAACACCTCGAAAGAAGCCTTCAAGACGCGCGGAACAGGAAGCTTGTCCTGCAACAGCAGATCAGCCAGCAGAGGCGCATGGCTGAGCAAATGGCCGACTTCTCCGACAACCAGGCCCTGTTTGATTTCGAAGAAGACGCAAGCGGGTTCGAATCGGGAAAGATCGCTTCGCTCCGCGGGCAACTGGAAGAACTTCAGACTCGATACACGGATAATCACCCTGATGTACGCCGTCTAAAAAGTATGATTGAAAAGCTGGAGGCCCAAGAGGCTGAAAAGATGGCAAGCCTGCAACTGGATGATGACCTGGATGCAGGAGCGGAAATCCCGGCCCCAGAGTTTACGCCCGTGATGCCTTCTCCCGAGGACATGTTCAGGCCCCAGTTGAGGCAGGTGGAATCTGAGATACAAAGCATTCGAGCGGACATCGCCAAGAGCAGGGAACGTCTGGAGGTTTACCAGAGGCGAGTTGAAGATACGCCCAAACGTGAGCAGGAGATTCTGTCCTTAAAGCGCGACTACGAAAACCTGAAGAGCCTGTATAACTCTCTTCTCAATCGTAAGCTCGAAGCAGAACTCGCAGTGAGCATGGAAAAGAAGCAAAAGGGCGAGCAGTTCCGAATCCTGGACCCGGCCAAGCGCCCCGAAATCCCTGTTGAGCCGGATCTGCGCAAGATAATGCTTCTCGCAATCGTCCTGGGCCTGGGTCTCGGCGGGGGCCTTGCCTACGTTAGGGAAATAACCGATACTTCCTACAAGGAGCCGAAGGAGGCGATCGAAGACTTGGGGCTTCCGGTCTTGATCAGCCTCCCTTTTCGATACAGCCGGCAGGAGGAGAAGGCCCTCAGGATCAAAAAGTGGCTAAAAGCTGTGGGTGTGGCCATGGGTTTTATTATCCTTGCCACGGGAATAGTGCTGTTTACAAAGGGCCTTGATAGAACCATTGGATTTGTAATGCGGGTTTTGCCTTTTATCGGCGATTAGGGGCCTCCCCCTTTTCCTGCCCGCCAACACGTGAGGTAAGACATACCGAATGGGAAAGATTTCAGACGCACTGGAAAAGCAGAATAAGGAACGGGGGATTCGAACGGAGTCTCTTCAATCCGGGAGTTCCAATCCGGTTATTATTGAGGACCCTGAGCTTGTAAGAATCCGTGAGGCAGCCGTCAGACGAAAATACAGCCCCAAATTGATTGTGTTGAGCTCTCCGGAATCTGTTGACGCAGAAAACTTTAAAGTTCTGCGAGCTCAACTTCAGTTGGTTAAAGAAAACGGGGCGTCTCCCCGCACCCTGCTCGTTACAAGCACGTTTCCGGGAGAGGGCAAGACGTTTCTTTCAACCAATCTGGCTGCGAGTATTGCCCTTGGGATTGATGAACACGTTCTTCTAGTGGATTGCGACCTGCGCCGTCCCCAGGTCCATAATTACTTCGGGTATTCCTTGGGAGAAGGGCTTTCCGAGTACCTCACGGGCAAACGGAGCATTCCGGAACTCCTGATTAAGACCGACATCCCCAAGCTCTCGATCCTCTGCGCAGGCACTGTGCAACGGAATCCGGCGGAACTGCTTTCGTCAAGAAAAATGGAGACGTTCATCGAGGAGGCCAAAGCCAGGTATGAAGACCGGTACATCATTCTGGATGCGACCCCGACTCAGTTTACTTCAGAGTCCAGTGTGCTGTCCCGTCATGTGGACGGAATCCTTTTAGTGGTTATGTCGAGAAGAGCTCCTCGGCAGGTGGTTAAAACCGGCATGCTTAATCTGGACAAAAAGCGGATTCTAGGAGTTGTCTTCAACGGGTACAGCGAACCCATGAAGAACTACCGGAAATACTACTCGGGCTATTATTACAAAGGCACATGATCCCTGGCCGGCTAAACAGCTAACCTCCGTCCGGAGTTGTCAAAGAGTGCGCATACTGCGTCAGTACGTGTCCTTGAGAGAGTTAGTGTTCATTTTAGGGGAAGGGTTCCTGATTTTCGGGGCCGTCTTTCTCGCTTCGTTTTTTTTCTTCATGCCGGAAATGGATCTCTTAGAGCTCTTGGCCGTTATCTGGCCGAAGGTCCTCCTCATCGCCATCGCCACCCAGTTGAGCCTTTATTTCAATGACCTCTATGCCATAAAGGTTCACGAGAGCACCCTGGAACTTGCCACGCGCCTCATCCAGTCCATAGGCATGACCTCCATTGGGCTGGCGATTATCTATTTTGTGTGGCCGGAGGCCATCATCGGAAGGTGGGTCTTTTTCCTGAGCCTGCTGTTTCTGATCGGTTTTCTGGTGTCCTGGCGTCTGCTCTACAACATAGTTATCAGCCACCGTCTATTTACCAACAAGGCCCTGATCGTCGGGTCAGGTGCCCTTGCCGGGGACATCCTGGATGCCGTGACAAGGCGAAGGGATTTGAGTTACGACATTCGTGGAATCCTTGGTCATCCGAAAGAGCAAACTGCAATAACAAACACAAAAGATTTCCCTGTTCGCAAAGGTTTCGAAGGCCTCTGCGATCTGGCTGAGGCTGAGGAAGCCGAGAGCATAATAGTCGCCTTGGACGACAAGCGGGGCATCATGCCCTACAAGGAACTTCTGAGGTGTAAGATACGAGGGCTTACAGTAGTCGACGGCGAGAGTTTTTACGAACAGATCACCGGCAAACTCCTGGTGGAGAAGATCAACCCGAGTTGGTTGATATTTTCCGAAGGCTTTAGAAAATCCCTCCTCTCCCGCCTCGTGAAGCGCGCCGTGGGACTCTGTCTCTCCGTTTTAATGCTGATTGTCCTTTTACCCTTAATGGCTATAGTGGCCCTGGCCATAAAGCTTGATTCCCCAGGCCCTGTGATCTTTTCCCAGGACAGGGTAGGGGAGGATGAGCAGGAGTTTATGCTCCACAAATTCCGCTCCATGCGGGAAGATGCGGAACAGGCCACCGGCCCGGTGTGGGCGTCAGAGGACGACCCCCGCATCACCAGGGTTGGGCGTGTCATGCGCAAGCTCCGTATTGATGAGCTTCCACAGTTGTGGAACGTTTTAAAGGGCGATATGAGCTTTGTGGGGCCCAGGCCCGAGCGCCTGTTTTTTGTTGAAAAACTCAAAAAGTCCGTTCCTTATTACTCGGAAAGGCATTCGGTAAAGCCCGGCATTACCGGCTGGGCACAGGTAAAATACCCCTACGGCGACTCAGAAGAGGACGCCCTGGAAAAGCTGAAATACGATCTCTACTACATAAAGAACATGTCCATAATTCTGGACTTCATTATTATCTTTCACACAGTGAAGATCGTGTTGCTGGGAAGAGGCGCACAGTGAAAGGCTCTACTAAGGAGTTTCAATGAAACTGAAGCACACCCTTGCGGTCTCGGGCGTGATAATCGCCACCGCCCTTGTAGTACAGTATGCAGCCCACTCAAAAGACGTGGCGCCTCTAAAGCCCCTTTCCGGTTTTCCCACCCTCATCGACTCATGGGCGGGAAGGATCGAGCACTTTGATGATAAGATATATGAGATCCTGGGCGTCGATGACTCCTTCATGGCCACCTATAGCAACCCTGAAGGCGGTGTAGTCCAACTCTACGTGGGATTCTACGAGAGCCAGCGGGAGGGCGAATTGATCCATTCGCCCAAGAACTGCATGCCCGGCGGTGGATGGAACATTGTGGAGACGTCCCTTGTACCCATCCAACTACCCGGTCGGGATAAGGAGATCGAAGTGATCCGGCTCATGCTTCAAAAGGGGAGTGAACGGCAGTTGGTCCTCTACTGGTTTCAATCCCGCGGGCGTTTTATTGCGTCCGAATACCTTCAGAAGATCTATCTGGTTCTTGATTCCATCACAAAAAACCGTACGGACGGATCCTTTGTAAGGCTCATCTCGCCCATGAGTCCAAAGGGAGAGGGTGCCACCATGGAGACCCTGAAAGAGTTTGCGCGACGTGTCATCCCGGTGCTGGAGGAATACCTGCCCTCCTGACGCCAGGGCCGTCTCACCTCTTTGTTCAAGATTATGGTGACTGAATGATTGAACAACTGCCCATAAAGCGTAGCACCCTGATCCAACTTCTAATCCTGGCCGGGTGCTTCGGTCTTCTCTATGCGCACACCATAAGCAAGCTGGTGCGTGATTGGTCCACAGACCCCAACTTCTCCCACGGGTTCTTGATTCCTCCCATTGCCGCCTACATGCTCTGGCAGAAACGAAAAGAGTTTGCCGAAACGCCCACTGCTTCAAACCGTTGGGGTTTGCTTGTTATCCTTGCCGGCATGGGACTTCACATCGTTGGGAACGTGGGCGCCGAACTCTTCACCATGCGTTTCTCCATACTGGTGACTCTCCTGGGTATCACCCTCTACCTTTTTGGAAAGGAGGTCACAAAAAAGGCCCTTGTGCCAATTCTATACCTCCTGCTCATGATCCCGATACCTGCGATCCTGTGGAACAAGATTGCCTTTCCCCTGCAGCTCTTTGCATCCCGGCTTGCTGCAGACGCCATTCAACTCCTGTCCATTCCAGTATTTCGAGAGGGAAACGTCATTCACCTGGCAAACACCACTCTGGAGGTCGTGGACGCCTGCTCCGGCCTCCGTTCTCTCACATCCCTACTCGCCCTGAGCGGGGCCTTGGCCTATATTGTCCCTCTTTCCATGATCTCCAAATGGATCCTGTTTCTCTCCGCAGTACCCATTGCCATTGCCGTCAACATCTTCCGCTTGACCATGACCGCGGCTGCCGCCCACTGGATCGGCGCCCATGTAGCCGAAGGGATTGTTCATGACATGTCGGGCCTTGTGGTATTTGTGCTAGCCTTTGCCTTGCTTATTCTGACCTTCCTTTTTCTTTCCAAAATTGAACGTTGAAGTTTTACCGGTAATCGGCCGATATGAGTCTTGGTGTGTATGTCGCCTGATGCGTGTAATTTGATGCCAACTAACAGTACGCAAATGCATCAAACCCTGAAAACGCCTTTTCCCCTGAGTTTAACAGGCCGTATACCGAGGCTTTTTTGCGGCCGAAAACAGATAGGCTTTCAGCCTTTTATCTTGACACAAGGCCTGAAATCAAAAGTGGCATCAATCTTGCTAAGTTAAAGCCTAAGTTAGAGCCCCAAAGGCCCTTTCCTGGCACTAAGGTGTAAGGGAAGCATAGCCTGAGGTTATAAATTGATTTGTAATATCAGCTCCTTGAATGGGTTGCCCCTTTGTAACTCAAGGGGGCGGAGCATGTCCGGCCCCTGGCATTTGAGAACTTAAACCTAGAGCTTGTGAACGAACGAACTTACACCATTAAGGAAGCCGGCCGTAAGGCCAATGTGTCCACGCACACGCTTCGCTACTGGGAAAAGGTGTTGAACGGTATCGTGGTCCCCCTTCGCACCACCGGGGGTCAGCGCCGCTACACAGCCGAGCACCTCCTGCTCCTGGGTGAAATCAAACGCCTAAAGCGAAAGGGCCTCACACTGGAACAAATACGCGTCGAGCTGAGCCTTGACTCTCTTGTGGAACAGCTCGAACCCGATCCCGTGACCGTCAATCATCTGGCGGATCACATAGCCGAGACCGTACGCTCCACCATCCACAGTTTCTTTCAGGGAAAGAAACTCCCATGACCACGAGTTCCTTTCATACTCCAATGAATTCAACTGTCTTGATAACCATAGATGTTGAAGACTGGTTCCAGGTGGAGAATCTGAAGCCCTGGATTCCCAGTGTATCCTGGCCTTCCTGCCAACTGCGGGTGGAGCGCAGCACACATTGCCTCCTGGACCTCCTGGACTCGTTCCGGCCCTTACCAGCCGCCACCTTCTTTGTCCTTGGCTGGATAGCCCAAAGGCTGCCCGGCCTGGTACGCGAGATCCATGCCCGGGGCCACGAGGTGGCATCTCACGGGTGCACCCACGAACTCTGCATGGCTCAATCCAGGGACGCGCTTTGGCAGGACCTGGTACAAAGCAAAAAAATGCTGGAGGACATAACAGGCCAGGGCGTCTTTGGTTACCGCGCGCCCAGCTTTTCCATCAACGAAGAAATACTCGAGTACATAAGCGAAGCAGGTTACCTCTACGACGCCAGCTACAACTCCTTCAGCATGCACGGCCGTTACGGCCGGTTGTCAGTCCACAGGAATGGAAACGGCGCCAGCACTCCAGTCTTGATGCAGCCCGTTAAGGGCCTCTATGAACTACCCATCAGCAACATTCAAATGGGCCGTCATGTAATACCCTGGGGCGGGGGCGCCTACTTCCGGCTCATTCCGGAAAGGATCTTCCGCTCGGGCATACGCCACATTCTAAAAAGTCAAAGGACCTACATCATGTATCTCCATCCCTGGGAGGTCGACCCTGAACAACCCCGCGTGAAACAAGCAACCATAACCAGCAAGTTCCGACACTACTCGAACCTGGGAAAGACACGCTCCCGTCTCAAAAACCTTATTAACTCATTCTCCAACTGCAACTTTATAACATGCAAAAACTACATCACTCAGACGCAACAAAACCGCTCCTCTGGCTGATAACCGGTGTAGCCGGCTTCATCGGCTCCAACATCCTCGAAACCCTCCTTCGGCAGGGACAGTGGGTGGTGGGCCTGGACAATTTCAGCACCGGTCACCAGCGAAACCTCGTAGAGGTGAGTGAACTGGTGGGGCCGGACAACTGGAGCCGTTTCACCTTTGTGGAGGGGGATATCCGAGACCTGGACACCTGCCGCACGGTCTGCCAGGGAGTGGATGCGGTCCTTCACCAGGCGGCCATAGGCTCGGTGCCGCGCTCCATTGAAGACCCCCTGTTTGTCCACGCCAACAACCTGACGGGTTTTCTCAACATGCTGGTTGCGGCAAGAGACGCAAAGGTGAGAAGATTCGTTTACGCCGCATCCAGCTCCACCTATGGGGATGATCCCGATCTTCCCAAGGTGGAAGACAAAGTGGGCCGTCCCCTTTCTCCCTATGCCGTGACCAAGTATGCGGACGAACTCTACGCAGAGGTGTTCTCTTCAGCCTACGGATTCAAGCCCATCGGCCTTCGTTACTTCAACATCTTCGGCCCGCGCCAGGACCCTGAAGGCGCCTATGCCGCGGTGATTCCCAAGTGGTTCGCCTCTCTGGTCAAGGGAGAAAAGGTCTTTATCAACGGGGACGGCGAAACAAGCCGCGACTTCTGCTTCGTGGACAACTGCGTCCAGGCCAATCTCCTGGCCGCCTCCACCTCCAACCCGGACGCCCTGGGCCAGGTCTTCAATGTGGCCTTTGGCGAGCGCACCACCCTCAACCAGCTCTTCGAGTACATCCGGGACCGGGTGGCCGCCTTTAACCCGGAGGCCGGCTCAGTCACCCCCCTGTACCAGGACTTCCGTGCCGGCGACGTGCGCCACTCCCTTGCCGACATCTCCAAGGCAAGAAGGCTTCTTGATTTTGAACCGCAATACTCGGTACAAGAAGGCCTGAACAAGGCCGCCGAGTGGTACATCAACAACCTTTGAACCCTACCAACTCAAAATACAATGCTTGTTTATGCAGGCGGATAGCTCAGTGGTAGAGCGACCCCATTACACGGGGACGGCCGGGTGGTTCGATTCCCCCTCCGCCTACCAACCCTCTCGAAAAATATACAAACCAACCAAATGATCCGCCCTTATCAAGAAAATTACGCTATCGCCTGGGATGCATACATCCTCTCTCATCCCCAAGGCAGCTTCGCCCATCTCTCAGGGTGGAAGCACGTATTCGAAAAGGCCTTCGGCCACAAGGCCCACTACCTCATTGCAGAAGCCACCGAAACACCCGGCAAGATTCAGGGCGTCTTCCCCATGTTCGCAGTCAAAAGCCAGCTCTTCGGCCGGTCCATGGTATCAATGCCCTTCCTGACTTACGGAGGCATTCTTGCAGACAACGAAAACGTCAGCGATGCCCTCTACCAGGCGGCAGTCCGGCTAACGGTACAAGAAAAGCTCGACTATCTCGAGATCCGCAACGAACAAGAGCCCTTAAAAGACCTCCCAACCAAGGATCTCTACTACGTATTCAAGCGCGGGATCTCCCGGGACGACGACGAAAACCTCAAGGCCATCCCCCGCAAGAGCCGCCGCATGGTGCGCCAGGGCATGAAAAACAAACTTGAAGCAAACTTCGGCGGCACGGAACTCCTGGAACCATTTTACGAGCTCTTTGCCTTCAACTACCGCAGCCTGGGTACGCCGGTATTCTCCAAGCACTACCTCCGCACTATCCTTGAGGAGTTCAAGGACACAAGCTCCATACTCTTGATCCAAAAGGACGCCCGCCCACTATCAGGTGTCCTCAGCTTCTACTACAAGGACCAGGTGATCCCCTACTACTCCGGGGCCGTTCCTGAGGCACGCCAATACGCAGCCAACGACTATCTCTACTGGGCCCTCATGAGCGATGCTGCGGCCAAAGGCTTTCGCATCTTTGATTTCGGACGCAGCAAGAAGGACACAGGCCCCTATCACTTCAAACGGCACTGGGGATTTGAGCCTGAACCCCTTCCGTATCAGTACTACCTTAACCGCATCCAAGAACTGCCTGACCTGAGCCCGGCCAATCCCAAGTACCAAAAGAAGATTGAGCTCTGGAAAAAGCTACCTTTATGGGCCACCAAACTCCTGGGCCCCAGCATCGTAAAGAATATCCCCTGAGGCCCCCTTGAAACCCTGTAGACCCAGCCCTTGGAAGATTGCCGTGATTATTTCTTATATGGCCCTTATTGCCTTTTTATCCCTCATACCCATGGATCCGGGGGCCTCACACTTCAGGGTGCTTCTCAAAGTCAAACCCACTCTCCAGAACCTCATGCACATACCTGCCTACGCAGCCCTCACGATCCTCTGGATGCAGGTTTTTGCCCAATACGGCCGTAAGGGCCTCTCCAGGATTATCCCGGCCCTGCTCGTGAGCTCAGGCTTCGGCCTGGCCAATGAGGTCGCCCAAAGCCTGATCCCGGGACGGTACGCATCGCTCACAGACGCCCTCACCAATCTTTTCGGTGCCGGTCTGGGGGTCCTTGTCTACGTAACAGTGGAACGCATATCCCCGGGCAGGATCCGCAGCCTGATCTGTAACTGAATGAAAATCCTCTATCTGGCCCACCGCATTCCATACCCCCCCAACAAGGGAGACAAGATCCGTTCGTTTCACGAAATCCGCTGTCTCTCGAAGAACCACGAAATCCACCTGGCCTGCCTGGCGGACGATCCGGCCGACCTGGGTTACGAAAAGGACTTGCAAGGGTTCTGCAGGAGGGTTTCGGTGGTGCAGCTCAAAAGGGCCCGGGCCAAGCTCAGAGGCGCGGTCTTTCTGCTTTCCGGGCGGGCCCTTTCCGTAGGCTATTTTCACTCGAAGGCCTTGCAGGAAACCGTTAACCGTTGGCTCTCCTCCGAAAACTATGATGCTGTGATCTGCTTTTCCTCCCCGATGGCGGAATATATCTTCAGAGGCCCCGCGCAGACGAACACGGCGTTGACGATGGACTTCTGCGACGTGGACTCGGACAAGTGGACACAGTACGCTGCGGAAGCTGATTTTCCCATGCGATTTGTCTACACCCTCGAAAATCGACGTCTCCTCCGGTACGAAATGCGTGTGAACCGGGCGTTTGACCACTCGGTGTTCGTTTCCGAACCGGAGGCCAAACTCTTTAAAGCTCTTTTCCCGGATGCCGGAAATGTGCACACCGTTTCGAACGGCGTGGACTACGAATATTTCTCTCCGGATTCCATTGTTTCCGGCTTACCCGACGATCTCAACGCTCCTGACGCACCCAAACTCGTTTTCACCGGGGCCATGGATTACCACGCCAATGTGGACGGGGTCCTGTGGTTTGCAAACGAGGTGTTCCCCGGCATTCTTAATCATTACCCGAAGGCCCTGTTCTATATCGTAGGGAGCAACCCCGCACCGCAGCTCACGGAGCTGGCCGAGCGACCCGGCATCCGAGTGACCGGCTTTGTGGATGACGTAAGGCCGTACTACAGGAAGGCCGATGTCTGCGTCATCCCCCTCCGCCTTGCCCGGGGCGTACAGAACAAGGTGCTGGAAGCCATGAGCATGGGAAGACCGGTGGTGGCTACAACCAAGGCCAACCAGGGCATTCTGGCACACTCCGGAAAGCACCTGATGATCGAGGATACCCCAACGGGTTTTCAACGCACCGTGCTCTCACTCCTCGCGGATCGTGACAAGGCCGAAACCTTGGGCCGGCGCGCCCGGGAGTATGTCCGCGGGAAATACGACTGGGACAGGAACATGTCCGGCCTGGAAGCCCTGCTCGAGCGGCGCCCCGACCGCCCAGAGCCCTGTTGACATGCCCCGGATGGCGTTATTCATTGTATGACAAACCCAAGTATCAGGGGGAAGTTTTATGCCGACCATAAGGGTGGACGAACAGATTGCCAAAGAACTGGATTTGATCGCCGAAGCCCAGGGAACCAATCGAGGCGCGTTGGTCCGCGAGGCGATCATGTCAATTTCATGTCCTGAATTTTCATGCGTCTCTTAGGCCACTGTCTTTCAGAACGAAAAGGATGACCTCAAATCCGATAAAAATACTTCACATCCTGGACCACAGCCTACCCCTGCACAGTGGCTACACCTTCCGCAGCCAGAACCTGTTCAAGGCCCAGCAGGCCATGGGATTTGATCCGGTCATCCTTACCAGCCCCAAGCACGAGCAGAGCTGGAAAGGAGATTGGGCCGAACAGGAGCAAATCAACGGCTTCAAATACTATCGAACCGGTGCAGTCTCCCCAAACGGCCCTTTTCCCATCCTTCCGGAAATCCGCCTGATTCGGGCCCTGGGCAGGAGACTCGAGCAGGTAGTCGAGAAAGAGCGCCCATCTATAATCCACGCCCACTCCCCGTTTCTGAACGCCCTGCCGGCCATCAAGATCGCACGTCAAAAAGGCATCCCTCTGGTCTACGAGATCCGTGCCTTCTGGGAGGATGCAGCCGTGGATCACGGAACTTATTCCCAGGACTCCTGGAAATACCGGCTGGTGCGGGCCATGGAAACACGGGTGTGCCGCAGGGCCGCCCATGTCGCCGTTCTCTGTAATGGACTCAAGAACGACCTCATTAAAAGAGGCATCCCGGAACAAAAAATCACTCCCATCTTTAACGGTATAAACCCCGATGATTTCAGACCCACACCTCCGGACGATCAACTCAAACAACAGTGGGGCCTAGAGGGCAAGACTGTCATCGGATTCATAGGTTCCTTCTATCGCTATGAGGGTCTGGACCTCCTCATCAACGCCTTTGCCCGCCTCGCCTCCAAACATAGGGACCTGGTCCTGTTTCTGGTTGGCGGCGGGGAAATGGAAGAGGAACTCAAACAACTGGTTCATGAATACCCGACCTCCAATCCTTCAGCTTCCGACTCTGAGTCTTCAGCCGATATCTTTTTTTCCCGCGTAATTTTCCCCGGTCGCATTCCTCACGAGCGCATCCCCGGTGTCTACTCACTG
>CAZEIA010000061.1:0-17082 GCA_964512335.1 uncultured Desulfobacterales bacterium | reverse complement strand
AGGGGAGCATCATGTCCATGCCTTCGAAGATCCCCACCACCTTGGGCATGACAAAGGCCATGAGAAAGACCACGATCACCCCGCTGATCATCACCAGGAACAGCGGGTAGATGAGGGCCGTCTCCACCTTCTTGCGAAGCCGGATCCGCCGTTCGGAAAAATCCGCCAGCCGGAGCAGGATCACGTCCAGGGCCCCGCCTTCCTCGCCCGCACCGGTCATGTGCACGGTGATGGACCCGAATACGGCTGGGTGTTCGGCCAGGGCCCGGGAAAGCGGGTTACCCTCGGCCACCTGCTCCCGCACTTCCGTGAGCACCCTCTTGAGCCTACGCTGATCCGTCTGCTCCACAAGGGTGTGAAGGCATTCCATCAGGGGAAGGCCCGACGATATGAGCGTAGCCAACTGCCGGAGGGACGCGGACACCTCGTCCGGATTGACCCGTCCCTGAAGGGAAAGCAGGGGAGGCCTCCTCCGACCCTTCCTTGCCTTCCCCTCCGACTGCACCTCACGAATGTGCTCGGGGAAGACCCCCTCCCGGGTCAGCCTCTGCCTGGCCGCCGACGGGGCCTCGGCTGTGACGATGCCCGAGACCTTCCGGCCCTTTCGGTTGAGCGCCTTGTATTCGTAGACCGGCATATCATCCGTGATTCGTGGTTCGTGGTTCGTGGTTCGTAATATGTGGTTCGTGGATCGTGATTCGAATGAACCGCCGTGAGGCAGAACCATGGAGCTTGCCCTTCACGGTCACGAACAACGAGTCACGAACACGGCCCTTATCACTCCTGGGTCACCCGAAGAACCTCGTCCAGGGTGGTCAGGCCCCGGGTCACCTTGTCCAGCCCGTCTGCATACAGGGTGCGCATGCCCCCTCGTACCGCAGCCTCTCGAATGCGCACCGAGTCCGCGCCCGATGTAAGCAGTCGCCGGACATCCTCGTCCGCGGACAGCAGCTCAAAGATCCCCGTCCGCCCCCGGTACCCCGTGTCCATGCAGGCCTCGCAGCCGGTGCCCCGCCAGAGGTCCTGGTCCTCCCGAAGGCCCAGTTCCTTCAGCCTCGTTCCTTCCGGCCGGTAGGCCTCGCGGCAGGACGGACAGATCTTCCGCACCAGCCGCTGGGCCAGCACGCCGACGAGGCTTGACGCGATCAGGAACGGCTCCACCCCCATGTCCACCAGTCGTGTCATGGCGCCGGCCGCATCGTTGGTGTGCAGCGTACTGAGCACCAGGTGTCCGGTCAGGCTCGCCTGGATTGCGATCTCTACGGTCTCCAGGTCCCGAATCTCCCCCACCATGATGATATCCGGGTCGTGCCGGAGCACCGACCGAAGGCCCCGCGCGAAGCTCAGATCGGTCTTGGGGTTCACCTGGATCTGGCCCACACCCCCCAGTTCGTACTCCACAGGGTCCTCGATGGTGATCACGTTCTTCTCAACCGAATTCATCCGGCTCAGGGCCGCATACAGGGTGGTGGTCTTTCCGCTTCCGGTAGGGCCTGTCACCAGGAGGATCCCGTTGCTCCGGCCCACAAACCGCTCGAACATCTCCACAGTGTCTTGCGCCATGCCCATCTCCCCCAGCCCCAGAATCGAAACCCCCTTGTCCAGAAGCCGCAGCACAAGGCGCTCCCCGAAGGTCATGGGAATGATGGAGACTCGAATATCCACGGTCCGGTTGGCCACACGGACCTTCATCCGCCCGTCCTGGGGGACCCGCTTTTCCGCGATGTCCAGATCGGCCATCACCTTGATGCGGGAGACCAGGTGGGCATGGAAACGCTTGGGCAGGGTCATGATTTCGTGAAGGATCCCGTCCACCCGGAATCGGACCGAGATCTCCCGTTCGTAGGGCTCGATGTGGACGTCGCTCGCCCCCCGGCGAAGGGCCTGGGTCAGAATTCCATTCACCGCCCGGATCACAGGGGCCTCATGAGTGGTCTCCATGAGGTCCTCGAGTTCCTCGAAATCGCTGAGGCCTTCCCCCTGGCCCGATGCCTCCAGTTCCTCTGCCATCCGTTCCGCATCGCCGGCGGAACGGTCAAACAGGAGATTGATTGCCTCGTGAATCTCCTCCAGGGGACTCAACACGAGGCGTACCGAGGAGCAGCCCGCCCGCAGACCCAGGTCGTCGGCCGCGCCGAACCGCATGGGATCGTTCAAGGCCACCGTAAGGACCCCGTCTTCGCGCCGGAGGGGTACCAGCCCCATCTTCCGGTAGTACTGGATGGGGATCGCCATGGTGTCCTCGAAGGTGAGTTCCCGAAGGAGGTTCTCCATCAAAGGAATCCCCAGGCTTTGAGAACAGGATGACAGCCGGTCCTGCTCCTCCGTATCCACCGATTCGGGGGCCTTGATCACCCGGCCTCGGCCGGGAGAATCCTCTTTCCGTTTTCGGACCATGTGGCGCAAGGCGTCCATGCACTCCTCGAAGAAACCCGAATTTTCCCTTTTCACAAGGCGACTTTGTACTCTTTCCTCTACTCGCCTCGAAGCAGGTCCTTTACGTCCTTTTCGTCCTCATCCAGCCTGCGGATCGCCTCTACGTCACCTCCCCGGCGGGTCCGGTCGATGATCCCCTGGAGTTCTTCCCGCTTGTCCCGGTAGACGCCTTGCCCCTCCTCGGGTGTCTCGATGATATGCGGGGTCAGGAACACCAGGAGGTTCGTCTTCTCGTTCCTGTCCGAGGTGGTCTTGAACAGCCACCCCAGGACCGGCACGCCGCCGAGGCACGGGGCCTGGTTCTTGTTCCGGTCGATACGGTCTTCGATCAGGCCGCCGATCACCGCGGTCTCCCCGTGACGGACCGTCAGCACGGTCCTGGCCGTTCTGAACGTGGTGGTGGGCGCCAGGACCGTCCCGCCGAGGGCGGTGCTCTGGATCACCGACTTCGTGCTCTGTTCCACTTCCAGCCGTACCAGCCGGTTTCGGTTGATGTGCGGCGTCACCTTCAGGGTCACGCCCACATCTTTGTACTCAAAGCTCTGAATCGTGCGCGAGGTCGTCTCCGTCCCCTCATCCACCTGGGTCACGAAGGGGATGTTCTGCCCCACCTCGATGACGGCCTCCTCGTTGTCGAGGGTCAAAATCTGGGGCGTGGACAGGATATTGAAGTCCGAGTCCGTCTCGGCCGCGCGAATGAAGGCCCCGATTGACGGGAACACCACGTCCCCCAGGGTGATGGCACTGCCCACCACGCCCGCGGCAAGCCCCGTGGATAGGGCGCCGGCCGCCAGGTTGGAGACCCGGCCGTCCGGCCCTCTGGAACTCCCGATCCACACACCGCCGTTTTGGTCGTTCGGCTCGTTCGTGTACCCGCCCTTGTACTCGTTCCCCACCTGCCACTCCACCCCCAGGTCCAGTGCGCGCGTGCTCGTGGCCTCCACAATGAGGGCCTCCACGTACACCATGATTCTGGGCACATCCAGGGCCCGAATCACCTTTTCCAGAAGCTCGTATTCCTCGGGTTCCGCAATGACCACCAGGCTGTTGGTGGCCTTGTCTGCGGAGACCTGCACCTCCTTGGAGATGAGGGGGGCCTTCTTGGCCCCCCCCTCCTTCGTCTCTTCGCCTCCCTTGCCGGGGATCTCCATGAGGACCTTGGCCAGGTCCTCGGCCACGGCGTTTTCCAGCCGGTAGATGTGGATTCCCTCCCGGAACCCGCCCTGCTTCCGGTCGAGCCGCTCCACCAGGCTCCGGACCTCGGCCATCCGCCCGGGGTCGGCCCGCACGATCAGGCTGTTCGTCCGCTTGTCCGGGATGATCTTGAGGTGCTCCGGGGCCTGGGGGTTCTGGCTGCGCTTTCCCGCCATGAGGTCGCTCAGTCCCCGGGCCAGGGACTCGGCCTCGGCGTGGGAGAGGACAAAGACCTCGAGTTCCTCTTTTCCGGGGGCGTCCACCGATGCGATGATTCGCATCAGCCGATCCACATTGGAGGCCACGTCCGTCACGATCAGGGTATTCGTCTCCGGGTACGGGATTAGCAGTCCCTCCTTGGGGACCAGGGCTTTGAGCAGCACGGCCAAAACCTGGGCGTCCGCGTGCTTCAAGGGTACGAGCCGTGTGATCACCCGATCGGCGCGCTCCGGCCTGCCCTCGGGCCCCAGGGTGTCCACGGCTCTGGACACCGCAACGGCCGACGGCACGATCTTTGTGATCCTGCCGGCATGGATCGTGGTGAACCCGTGGACCTCCAGGACGGATAGAAAGACCTCATAGGCCTCATCCACCGTCACCTTTTCGGGGGAGAGCACAGTCACCTTCCCCTTGACCCCCGGATCCAGGAGAAAATTCCGGCCGGTCAGTTCGCCGATGAACTTCACCAGGGTCTCGATGTCCACATCCTGGAAATTCATGGTGATAAGGCCTTCGCGGCTGGAGGCGGGGCCGGGGCGATCGTCGGCCCGTGCCGGTAGGACCGCCCATTGGAACGACATCCATGCCAGGAGGACGGCCATCAGTAATACGCCCCTCTTCGGGCCCGCCCAAGGGCGGGAGAGCGCGAATCGGGTGCGGGATGTGAACCCATGCAACGCCGGGGTATGGATCATGGTTCCGCTTTCTTCGGGACGGCCGGCCGCTGCCTGCGCTCCGTTGTCCGAGACATCCCGGCCGGCCCCTTGTGGTCAGGCTCGGCAAGCGGGAGAAACTCCCGTCCCTTGGCGCCCTGAAGAACCACCCCGTCCCTGCGGATAGATTCGATGCGCGAGCCCTGAATGTACTCGTCCACCCGGTAGAGTTCCTCCTTCCGGGTCCGGCCGTCCAGGATCATGGCGCAGGATGGAGTGGATTCCTGACCTACCACCGTCCCCTTGAGCTGAAGGTTCAATCGGGTCTCCTGAATCACGGGCTGCGGCGCCTCGCTCTTACCCGTGCCGCCGTTCCCGGCGGTGCGAAAGATATTCCCTGCCGTCACCCCCTGGAAGGACTGAAGGGGCCTTTGGTCCAAAAGATGTTTCGCCTTCTCCGCCGGTTCGGCGCGGACTTCCCGAGACGTTGGCGGGGAGTTGTCTTCTCCGCGCCATTCAGTGAGGGCGACCCGGGCGCTCGCGTAGACGACCAGGGCGAAAAGGACCAGGTTCGCCGCCACGAGCAGGGAGTGAAATCCTATTTTGCGCAACCTGTCACCGCCTTTCAGGCCGGTCCATCCGTCAGCCGCTGAACCTCGGCGGCATCGGGCACGTTTCCGTCCCAGGCCTTCAGAATCTTTCCCCGACGGACCAGGAGCACGCGCGGCATGTCCCCTGTGGAAAGGAGTCGCCAGAAGACCTCTTTTTCGACCCCGCCCAAGGGGAACGACGGCTGAAAATGCCGGACAAACCGTTCCCGCTCAGCACGGTCGTCGGCACTGAGGGCGAGGACCGGCGGGGCCTTCACGTCCTCCGCCAGGACGTCCAGCTCCGGAAGGGCCTCCAGGCAGTGACCGCAGTCCGTGCCCATGAGGACCAGGAGGACGGCGCGGTCCTTCCCCGCCGGCCATGCGGCATCCTGAATCTCCTGCTCTTCCATTACGCCGAGAAGTTCTTCTCCTACTGCCTGTACACCCATGCCGGCGTTCAGAGGCACGCCGAAAAGCAAGGGAAGGAGCACGCCCGTGAGGCATGCGAACCCAACGGCCCAGGCCCTGGCAGGCCCCTGGGCCGGGCTGGAAACGCGTCCCGCAGATCGGAGCGCGTAAAGCGTGGCCAAGAGGAACAGGGCGTTCTGCACAGTCGCAGAAGCGGGGGAGTGTTCCAGAAAGGCGCCGAAACAGCCGCATTCATCCGTTGCGCCTGTCCACGCGGCCCAGGAGGTGCCTCCCAGAAGGACCAGCCAGAGCAGGGACGAGGCCATCAGGAACTCCCGGGGCCGGTAGGCCAGGGCCAGGGCCGCCCCCAGGCAGCACTGAACCGTGACCAGGCCCCATGCGCTGAACAGGAGAAGGAAGGGATGATCGATGATGCCGTAGGCCTTGATCTGAACCATGAACAGCTCGAGGTTCGTGGCCTTGATGAGCCCGGCGGCAAGCAGGACCAGGCCCACGGCCGCTGAAGCCAATCGTCCGAGCCGCCAATGGCCCTGGTTCATTTCGTTTTTTGCTAGGTCCATTCTCCCCTCGCTCATGCCATCACGTGCCGGAGACTTGGACGGGGTTAGCCGTCAGAGTCTAAATTATCCGGGTTGTGTTCACAGTGTGTCACGCCTGCATTAGAGTTCTGTTACGATCGTATACGCGGGAGCGGGAATGCCGGGCGCTAAGTCCCGGCCCGCCACTCTCGAGGACGGCGTGACTCCCATGCAGCACCTAGGGAGGCCACACAGCTCCCTACGGTTTTTTCTGATCGTAGAGGCGGATGATCCGGGCGGTTACGTCAACGGCGGGATCTGCGGTCACCACGCTCGATTTCTCCAGAATAAAGCTGTACTTTTCCGCGGAGCGGAAGGCCTCCACCACCTCTGCCACCTCTTGGAGGATTCGAGCGGTCAACTCACGATTTCTCCGGTTCAGCTCCTCTTCCAGGTCCGCCTTGAGCCTTCCGAGTTCCTTGATGCTCCGGGAGAGATCCAACTGCCTCTTCCTGGCATCGTCCGGGGGGAGGTCCTTCCTGTCGCGATTAAAGGCCTCCTGCATGGTCAGGACCTCCCGCTCCTTGTCCTGGTAAACCGCCTGCTTGTCCTTGAGTTCCTGCACGATCGCCTCCCTTGCCTTTCGGGCGGCATTCGACTCCTGCAGTATCTGCTGTGTGTCGATGAGACCGATTTTGAGGTCTGCGGCACAGACGGAAGACGGAAAGCAGCTCACCATTGGAATGGCGAAAGCCATAGTCCAGAAAAGGAATTTTTTCATGGTTCTCCTCATGTCGTTTATTGGATAAATTCATCAAAAGCTTTCATCATCTTTCGGGATCTTCCATCCTCTTGAACCGGTAGCCCACCCCCCGGACCGTCTCGATGTACCCCTTGTAGGCCTTCAGCTTCTTTCTCAAGGCGAAAATCTGCGCGTCCACCGACCGATCGGATACGGAGTACCCCTCTCCGCGGACCGCGTCGATGATCTGAGACCGTGTGAGCACCCAGCCCGGCCTTTCCGCAAGGCAGAGGAGGATTTCAAATTCAGTGAAGCTTAGGTCCAGCGGGGTTCCTGCAATAGCGGCCTGCCGGTGCCCGGCATGGATTGTGAGATTGTGAACCACGATGGTGTCCTGTTTTTTGCGGAGCGACTCCTTTTGGGACTTGAGTACCGCCCGCACCCGGGCTAGCAGTACTCGAGGGCTGAACGGTTTGGTCACGTAGTCATCCGCCCCGGCATTGTATCCTTTGAGGATGTCCGTCTCCTCGCACCGGGCCGTGAGCATGACTATGGGGATCTTCTTCCAGACCGGATGGGCCTTCAGCCGGCCGGCTACCTCCAGCCCGCCCATCCCCGGGAGCATGAGGTCGAGGATGACCAGGTCGGGCGGGTCCTCCTCGACGAGGGAAAGGGCCTCCTCGCCGGTGAATGTGCTGCTGAGGGCATACCCGTCCCTGGAAAACACGAATGTGAGCAATTCGACAATGTCCTTGTCGTCCTCCACCAGGAGGATCTTGTGGTTGCCCATGACAAGCCCCGGATGCGATCATGTCTGTGCTGTACTGTGGCCCAATTAACGGCCGGGCTGTTAGCCTATGATGAGGTTTGTTTTGGTTTTTTGTTAGAAGAAGAGAGTGGAGCGGAACAAAGGGAAGGGGGGGATTCGGCGGGCATTCCGAATCCGTGAGGTGTCGTATTTCAAGGCCTGCTTGCCCGGAGCTACTGTTTCAACTTTTCGTCATCAATGCGGTCCAGGTACTCCTGCACAAGCTTCTCCACCTCGACCCGCTCCACCTGGGTGAAGGGCTCTTTCTGGGCCAGGGCGTCTGCCACACCTTTGTTCTCGTACTTCTCCACCAGTTCCCTTGCGATGGTGCAGAGCCTGGAATTGTGCTCCCGGCACCGCTCCATCTCCCGCCGGGACCGCCCCAGGTCCGCCTCCAGGTCGTCCCTGGTCCGCTCCAGCGCCGCTCGCTCCCGGGCCGCTTCCTTCAGGGCCGCTTCATGGGTAGCCGTCATTTGTTTCTGCTTTTTTCGCTCCTCTTCGAGATGCCGTTCGATTTCCGTGACCCGGCGGTTCAGGGTGGCGATCTCCCCCTCCTTTTTCCGGGCCTCCGCCCGCAGCGCGGCCTCGCCCCCCGAGGCCGACTCCAGTTCCGCCCGGGCCTCGTCCAGTTCCTTCTGGAGCGCCCTCTGGCGGCCTTCCATCTGGGCCTTGGCCCGCATGAACTGGCCGTTCAGGGCCTTCTGCTCCGCGTACTTCTTCTTGAGCAGCGCGTTCAGGTCTTCGAGGCCCTGAATCTCAGATTCGAGAGCGCGGCGGGTCTTTTCGAGCTGAACATGTCCGTAGCCGCCGCCTGCGGCGATACCCACGCCCAGGACCAGGAGGACCAGGACAATTCTGACGGCCTTTCCCATCCCTAAAACCTCGCGTTCAGGTCGAGTTGCAGCGTGTCCACGGCCAGGGGCGGGCCCTCGATCTGCTCGGAGCTGATCCACCGGCCGTAAAGCCAGAGGTTGTTCCAGAGGCCGAAACCGCCCCCGAGGACCCACCCTTGGGCATTGGTCCCGCCCAGGTGGAAGTCCGAGTCGGTGAAGGCGTCCAGCGCGGCGTCCGCTTCCAGGTATTTGTAGGCCAAGGAGACGTTCCAGTCGCCGAAGGCCAGGAATTCCTTGTGGCCCACCGTCATTCGCACCTGGTACCCCTCGTTCTCTTCCTGAATCCCCTCGTTTCCGGTGCGCCGGGCCACCTCGTCCCTGTCGAACCCGATGTTCTTCACATAGTCGCCCGTGAGTCGAATGTGAATCGGGTACCAGTAGTCGTAGTCCAGGGAGGCGGTGACGTTCAGGAGCCGGAACTCCGAGGCAAGGGCCGTGGTGATGCCCGCAGTGGGGTCGATGTCGATGAGCGTGTTCCCCTTCTGCTGGAACTGCGGCGCGGTCCAGTCGGTGAGCCCCGGCATGGCCGGGTCGTTGGGGACACCCTGCATGTTCCGGTAGTTGTAGAGGGCCACGCCGAACTTCCAGCTCAGGCCCATGGCCTGATCGTACTGGACTCCGGCCTGTCCGGCATAGAGCCACTTGTCCTTTTTCGTGAGGGGCTCCTCCTGAAGGGGAAAGGCCCCCAGGGTGAGAAACCCCGTCCACGGGTTGGACATGAGGGTGTCGGTCCTGAAAGCGACGGCCGCCCCCTCGAAGCCGACATCGCTGTCCCAGACCAGGTCCGTGGTGTAAAAGGGATTGGCGAACCGCCCTCCCACGATCCGGACCTGGGGGAACATCCCACGGATCGGAAGGGTAGGGGAGTATGTCCACTGCACGTAGGCATGGTCCAGCACCACAGTGTCACGGTTGAAGGTGTCTCCCAGGGTGTCGTTGGTGGAGACCGGGTCTTCCTCATTGCCCGTGGTGATGCGGGCCCCGGCCTCGATCTTGCCCACGTTGATCTCGGTCTTGCCCGTGAGGTCGGCCTTGGCGGCCAGGCGGAGGCGCACCCGTCTACGGTCCCGGTCCGTCCGGGTGTTCATGAGTTCGGTGGGGTTGGCCGGATCCAGGAGATCGGCGTTTTCCTCGTCAAAGTGGTCCCCCTGGTAGCGGAGGCGCACGTCTCCCCCCCACCGGATCCGCTGGGCCCAGCCGGATTTCCGCAACTGGTTCTGCACGTCCTCGGTGATCCTCCGCTCCAGCTCCTTCCGGTGAAACTCGGCCAGCCTGGAGCGCTGCAGCAGTTCTTCCGACATGTGGGCCAGGTCGGTCCGGACGCCGTCGACCTCGTCCTGAAGCTGCTCCGACACCTCCTTGGTGATCTGCTCCAAGTATTGTTCTTTTTCGCGGTCGTCGGGAATGATGGCAATCACCTTCCGCTTCGAGGCCTTGGCCTGTTTCGAGGCCTTGTATTGATCGATGTAGGCGCTCACCTCATCGTCGGTGAGCACCCCCTTGGCCTTGAGAAGTTCCATCAGGGCCATGATGCTGTCGAAGTTCCGGATGGGAGACGCGGTTTCCGCGAAGGCTCCCGGTCCTGAACCCCACACCAGGACGAACAGAGAGAACATGAGGGTAAGCAACCGGGCCATGGAATGTGACATCAGGCGTCCTCCGATTTCGTTTTCACATGCACCGGCCCTCTCGTAACGGGCCGGAGGGGTCATCCCTTGGATGCGATTTTCAGTGTCATTGCCGCCCTGGGCATGCCCCCGGGGAGCGGCTCGCGAAAGCGCCGAATGGACCGAAGGGCCTCCTGGACCGCCTCGTCCATGCGAGGGTCACCCGAGGAACCCTCCAGACGGAACCCCACCAGTTCCCCCTCCTGGTCCAGCTCGATGCGCACCAGGGTCTGAAGGGTGCCTTCCGGGATCCCGCCGTCTTCCTCCAGGCGGCGCTTGACTTCCTTTCGAATCTCGTCCTGCACGAGCTGGACATACCATGCGTATCGCCGCATGAGGGTCCCTCCGCCTCCCCCGATGAGGGGACTCCCTCCCTTCTTGGCCTTGAGCCCGAAACCGTCCGAGCCCGCAGCCCCGTCCGCGTCCAGACCGAGCTGGTCGTCCTGGGGCCCGTCGTCTTGGGCCTCGTCCGGAGACTCCTCGGGGGGCTTTTCCGGTTCCGGCTCGATGATTTCCTTTTTTTCCTCGACCTTGGGCGGGGGCGGCTTCTCCGGGATCTTGGGCGGCGGTGGCGGCTTCACGAGCTGCACCGTCTGGATGCGCCTTTGGCGCTGCTGGGAGGAGTCCATGAGAAGGGCGCGCACCAGGAACACGGCCCCCGCGAGAACGACGAGAACGATAGCCCCTGCTGCAAAGCCGATCCACCGGGTGGAGGTCTTTTTGCGCTTTGTCATGCTGCCTCTACTTCACGAGCTTCTGGGTCACGAGCCCGATCTGGGTGATCTCCAGCCGCCCGAGCATGTCCAGGACGTCGATCACCTTCTGGTAGTAGATCTTGGAGTCCCCCTTGATCACCACGGGAAAGTTGGGATCCACGGCCTTGTGCTGCTTGAGCCTCGTCTCCAGTTCCCCCATGCTCACAGGAAAGGTGTCCAAATAGATCTGGCCGTTCCGGTGAAGGGTGATGGCCTTGGTCTTGGGCTTCTGGAGCGTGGGGGCCGCGCTCGCCTTGGGCAGGTCCACCTTGATCCCCTGGACCGAGGCGGTGACCACTATGATGAAGACCACCAGCAGGGTCCAGGCAAGGTCCAGCAGCGGGGTCACGTTGATCTCGTCCAGGGACTGGAAGGAAAAGAGGTCCCGTCTCATGACGCCTCCCCGTAGTAGTCCTTTACCCGGACCGCGAACCGGTCCAGAAAGGCGGCGAGGTCGGCCGTGGCGTTCCGAATCCGGCTGTTCAGGTAGTTGTAGGCGAACATGGCCGGAATGGCCACGATCAGACCGAAAACCGTGGTGGAGAGGGCCGAGGCCACGCCAGGCGCAATTGCCATGATGTTGGCCTCCCCGGCCTCGGCCATGGCTGCGAAGGTGTTCATGACCCCCCAGACGGTGCCAAGAAGGCCGAGAAAGGGGCCTCCCGTGATGGCCATGGTGAGGATGACGATCCAGGCGTTGAGCCGCCGGGTCTCCTCCATAAAGGCTGCTTCCAGGGCGGCCTTCACCCCGTCCACCACCCCCTCCGGCATGGACCGGCGCACCGGCGTCGGGTTCCCTTCAACGACCCCTGGCCTGGCCAGCCACTCACGGACCTCCCGGCATCCGGCCCGGTACACGCGGTAGAGGGAGGATCCTTCGATTTCCTCCTCTTCGTTGTCCAAGGCCAAGGGCTCGGCCGCGTCCCGGAACCGCCGCTTAAATGCCCGGTTGGAGCGGTTCATCACCGCCAGCGAGAAGGTCTTTCCCAGGAACACGAGCCAACTGGCCACGGAAAAGACCCCCAGGATGGCGATCACCACCAGGCCGTCCAGGGTGATGTTCTTGGCGATGGTCCCCAGGTAGAAGGCGGGGAGACCTCCCCCCTCGTGGATCTGCTCCACGCCGTACGACGTCAGTGGGGTGTCGGGCCCCTGTCCCGCGTATGCCGCACGGATCCACCCGGCGGTCCGGGCCGTGTTGGATAGGCTCACCTCGTCCAGGTCACCGGCGAACCCGTGTGCTCCGGCCTCCTCCAGGATGGAACCTCCCAGGACCACGTCGGCCTGAAGGGCCGGCAGGTCGCCGGAGAGCTGGACCCAGGTCATCTCCAGGCCGTCCACGTACACGGTCATGCGGCCGCCGGGCACGGCCGTGACCACCACATGGTGCCAGGTCTGGAGGGAGAGGTCCGCGGCCCGCTCGGTCTCTACGGTCCCGGCCGCCGTGACGACACGGCCGTAAACCTTGGTCCCGTCGATGCCCACCACCATGGCGCCCCCCTCCTCCTCGCGGGAAAAGAGATAGGCGTCTTCCTGGGGTTGGGAGATGCGCACCCAGACACCAAAGGTGAACCCGGTGGAGAATTCCAGGGCCGGGGTGGACGGGATGCGGATCCGGTCTTCCCCGCCGCTCAGGAGGACACCCCTTCCGATGATGGAGGGTAGCCCCTGGCCGGCCAGGCTCTCGGCCGCGTGGTGCTCATAGGCAGTCACGTCCTGGGGCAGCCCGTCCACCTCCCCCAGGTGGTAGACTGCCAATTGGTTCACGTCGTAAGTTCCCCGGGCGTCCTGCCCCCCCATGGCCGCCTCGTTGCCGTAGTACATCCAGAGGAGATCGGCCTTGGACGCGCCCGAGAGGCGCGGGGCCTTCACCCAGATGAAGGCCATCTCGTCGATGGGGTCGAAAAGCTCCATGTGGTGCTTGAGGGGCGTGACCCCGTCCCCGGCCACGAACCGGATGTCCGAACCATCGGCCTTGCAGTTGGCGAAGTTCATGTTCCCGGTGTGCAGGCGCACCAGGACCGGGACATCGGTGAGGTTCTCCTTGATGTCCGCGCCGCCCGCCGTGGTGTCGAAGGTGATCTGCTTCCGGTACTGCCAGTCCTCGTTCCACCACTCCTGGGCCTCGGCCGCGCCCCCGAGCAACAAGAGCATCAGCACAGCCATCACAACACATTCAGGGTGTCTCATTCGCATGTCCGCTCTCGCATCATTTCAACTCTCGCGTTCATCCCAGGGGATTCCACGCCGTTGAAGGTCCGGTTTTTGATCCTTTTTCCTCTCACCTCTTCACCTTTCACCTTTATCCTTTATCCTTTCACCTTTATCCTTTCACCTTTCACCTTTTTCCTTCCCCCTCTTCCTCCTCCAGCTCATCAAACGCGATCACCTTCACGTCCAGCCACTTGGGCAGAAACGACTCGGCCAGTTTTTCCGCCTCCTGGGCCGCCTCTCCCCGCCGGCTGGCCATGGCCGCCTGCTCCTGTCCCATGTCGCCCATGCCGGCCAGGCTGCCTGACCCGGCCAGGGCCGAGAGCCCCGCGGTCCCCTGGCTCGCCGCCGGCACGCCCACACTCATGCCCGTGGCGTCAATGTTCTGGGCGTTCAGGACCTGGGTGGCGCCCAGGAACAGGTTCCCCCCTGCGATGCCGGCCTCGCCGGCGTCGATCACGCCTTCGGGGGCCGTGAGGTAGATGTCCCCGGGCTCGGGCGGCTTTTGCGGGCCCTCGAACCCGTCCGGATCATAGGTCAGGCAACGGATGCCGCTCCCCACGGCCGGAGGGATGAACTTGACGACCGGGATCCCTCCCACCCAGGTGATCTTGGGAGGGTCCACGTTGATGGCTGCCTTGGAACCTTTGCCTGCATTGATGTTACCCTCGTCGCTCCAGATGGTGATGTCCCCGCCCATGTATGTCATGATGCGGGACTCGTTCACATTCACGTCGCCCCTGGAGAAGATATTGACGTCGCCGCCCAGGGCAGTGTAGATGCCGGTGCTCCCCCGGTCGTCCTCATCTGAGAAAAAAGCGCTTCGCCCCACGTTGATCTCGCCCCGGGCCAGGATAAAGATATCCGAGTCCTCGGCATCGGAACCGATTTGGGAAGTGATCATGTCGATGTTGCCCTGCCCCTGGGAGTAGCCTTCCATGAAGGTGGCGAGGGACTCCTCCCGCGCACCCTCCACTGCGGCACGGGCCTCATCGGCCTTCCCCTCGGCCATGAGCACGCTGAACTCCATACCCGCGGTCCGCAGATCCTGGAACAGGGAGTCGATCTTCTTCGCCACCTCATCGCCCTCCATGTCCCCGTGCAGGCCGGACATGACCATGAGCGAGCTGCCCCGGGACCCCACGTACCCGTTGAACACATCGCCGATGCTCTTGATCCCCCGGGTCTCCCCCAGGTCCATTAGATTCCCCGCCTGGACCGCCAAAAACCCGGGGCCGGCCTGCTCGATCCCCACCTGGTAGACTGCATCCGCAGGCTCTGCATGAAAGAGGATGTCCCGGCCGGCTTGAATCACTGAGAGGTCCTCGGGTTGGTTGTGCTGGCCCAGGTAGTAGATATCGCGGATCGATTTCCCCGCGCTGATCCGGGCCTGCTTGGGGAGGGCCAGGGAGATGTCCTGAATCCGTCCTCCGGCGCGAATCTCCACGGGCGCTCGGTCCCCGGCGTGGACCGGCACGGTGAGGAGGCCGGAGACCTCTTCAAAGAAGGTCCGGTCCTCCGGGTCCTCCACCATGGCCATGCCCGAGTCCATCATGGCCCGGTAGATGGCGAAATAGTCCTGGCTCCCGGGTTTCTCCCGGGGCCTTTCCGACGGGAATCCGTGCTGGTACCGGCCCGTGACCAGGGCCCGGGTTGGCTGGTAGGTGATGGTCTCGGTGTTCCCGGCCGAATCCGTGTACTCGAAGGTGGGACGGGGGTAGTAGGCGTATACCGCCTCGGGCGCCATGTCCGAGAGGAGAATCTCGGCGTGGGAACGTCCGTCCCCGTAAGCCCCGTCCAAGTCCCCGCGGGCCGACAGCCGGAGCTGCCCGGTCCGGGAAGGGGCCAGGACCAGAACCTTTTCCACGTGGATGTCCCCGCCGGCCTCGATTTCCAGGGTCGGCGGAAAGAGGCCGCCCGTGGGAAGGGTCACATCCCCCAGGAGGGCGGTCACAGCCAGAGAGGCGTCCTCGGCATAGCGGAGTTCGATGAGCACGTTCTCGTTGGCATCTTTCTTCTCGAACATGGAACCTTTGCGGGCCGTGGGGTTCAGGGCCTCGCCCACCACCGCGTTCCCCTGGGCCGCGACGGCGATGCGGGCGTCGAAGAGCTCAATGGTCCGACCGCCGGCCTGGTCCAGGCCGAAGTTCCCCAGGGCCGACAGCTTCCCGGTACCTTCCGCCACCAGGAGTTTGCCGTCCAGATCCCCGGAGGCGAAGATGGAGAGGTCCCCGGTCCCGAAGGTCCCGGCCTTGCTCTCGAAGCTCCCGCCGGCCCGGACCCACAGGTCCCCGCCCCCCATGGAGGCCAGCCCGCCCACGGGCGCGGTGGGCCAGGTGCCCGAGGTGACATGCTCGTAGGAGGCGGCCCAGTTTCCCCCCTGGTAGCTGTAGTCCCAGGCCTGGTCCGAGAAGGCCTGGGTGCCCGTGCCCCGAAGATGGCCGCCAACCCGGAGGGTGATGTCGCCGCCATGGGTGTATTTGGGATAGTATCTGTGAATATTCGAATCCAGATAAGATTGGGCAAACATGGGAATGAGAAACCCAGGATAGGTCTTGAACAGCTCGGACAGGATACCCTCGTGCTCCACCGGCCAGGTCTCCGGGTCCATGTACTCCTCGCGCCACAGGACGCGCGCAGCACCTCCGGTGGTTCGGATCCCAACGCTCTTCGTGGTGTCGGTGTGCTGCATCCGAAGGTCCCGGCCCACGTCGATCTCGATGTCCCCCAGGGCGGTCTGAATGCCGCCGCTCAGGTCTGGGGACGTGCTTCCGGTCCCGCCGATTCGAAGATCCCGGCCCACGCTGCCGATAATGTCCCCCCGGTAGGTCCC
The DNA here is from genome assembly GCA_964512335.1 of uncultured Desulfobacterales bacterium. Lineage (GTDB taxonomy): Bacteria > Desulfobacterota > DSM-4660 > Desulfatiglandales > HGW-15 > JAIPEI01. The sequence continues at coordinate 1,134 of CAZEIA010000061.1, read as the reverse complement.
CAAATTGTAGGTCATGGTGTTGTTGATCATGAGCCGGGTCTGCTTGCCGTGAAGCAGAATGGTGTCCCGTCCGGAGGCGAACTCAATGTCCCCGCTCTCCGTGTAGACCACCTTCTGATTGCTCACGGTCAGGTCCCCTTCGCCCGGCCTCACGGCCATGGGGTCCGTGCTTGCCGTATCGGCCCCGCCGACCAGGCGGAACGCCCAGGTGTCGGGTCCGTCCACGTCGGTGAAGAGGCCGCTCATTGCGGTGCGGCTGTCCTGGAGGTCCGCGTTGATGGCCAGGTTCCCTCCGGACCGGATGGTGAGGACCCCGGGCTTGCCCCCGGGGTTGCTGGAGCCGAGGTTCCACGCCTGGTCCAGGGTGAGGTCCACGCCCTGGGCGCTCCAGATCTCGATGCCGGTGCGCCGCGCCACCGCAATGTCCGCTTCGTTCCCGTCCTTCAGGCTGTGAGCCAAGGGGCCCGGGGCCGGGAAGGAAAAGGCCCCGTTGATGTTCCCGCTCCTCTCATAGTAGTTCACGGTCTCGGCCTCGACCCGGGAGGCGCCCAGAACAGTCCCGTGAAGGTCCGTGGCCTCGGTCTGGCCGGCGCCGCCGACCCGAAAGAGGACCGACCCGCCCTCGCCCCCGCCGGACACGTCGATCCGGGCGTCATCCAGGATAATCTTCCCCGAGCCGTCCCGGCGCGCCGCGCTCAGCACCACGTCGCCCCCTTGGGCGTCGGCCCCGGTCCCCGCGGCCAGGATCTCGCCCTCGAGCGAAAGGTCCTCCCCGGCGTAGAGTTCCACGTTCCCGCCCCGTCCCTCGCCCGAGGCGTCGATGGCGGCGTTCCCGTGGACGCGGATGTCCCCGCTGTCGGCCGTGAGGCGGTAGTCCCGGGCCGTGATTCCCACGTCCGGGCCGCCGGGCCCGGCCGACCCCAGGACCAGGTCCCCGGTGCGGGAACGCACCGAGACCCGCTCCGTGAACCCGCCGGCCTGGAGTTTTGCGCTGAGGGCGTTCAGGTCCGCCACCTCCAGGGCGTCCGCGCGAAAGGACCCGCCGGCCCCGCCCGCGGAGGCGCCTTGCAGGTCCCCATCAAGGGTCATGCCGCCCACCGGGGCGGACAACGCCACCTCGCCCGCATCCCCCTG
>CAZEIA010000060.1:0-17319 GCA_964512335.1 uncultured Desulfobacterales bacterium | reverse complement strand
GGTGTTCCCGGCTTACGCGATAGAGAGTGAGCACACTGTGGATGGAATCATCAGGGCCCTGAAACGTTATACCAGCATAACTGTTCCCTATCATGCCTTCCAGTTCTTCAGCATCCATTTGAACGTTGAAAATATCGAATACACGCTTTTCTTCATCAAGCAGGACCAGTCCCCTGTAGGGCGTCATGTCGCCCTCCTGGATCAAAAAAAACTCCCGCATGATCTCGCTTGTACCGGCCCGGTCTCTGGACTCCAAGTCCCCGGCGATCAGAGATCGAAGCAGCAAAAAATCCTTGCCAAGCTGGTTTTTGAGTTCCTGTTTCTTGACATCCACCGGCAGGTAACCATCTGTAAGATAGGGATAGGCCAGAAACAGGCCTCCGGCCGCAAGGCCTGCGAGCAGGATGGAAGGGAGCACCCAGTTCCGGATTCTTCGATATCTCTGCTCCACTCTCTTGGCGTCCGTGACATCCCGGCCGATGGAAAGAACCCCTTGAAAGTTGTGGTGCCCGTCGTAGAGCACGTTCATGCTCGTGGATATTAAACGAAGGCCCCTGTGCGGGTGCCGGACCTCCAGAATTCTCTCGTGAACCGCAAACTCTTCCTGGACCTGAGTCAGGTACTCCCTGTACTGCACAGGATCTTCGTAGATCTCCTCCACGGTTTTATGCCTCATGGTGTCCCAATCCCTTCCGTAGAGGCGGGTCGCTGCTACGTTCCAAGACAGGACCCGGCCTTCCCGGTCGGTCAGGACTACGGCATCCGGAATTTGGTCATAAAGCTCGTTCAGCCCGTATACAACTTGGCTGGTCTCTTCAAGCCTCCCGGCCAGGTAGCGGCTGATTTCCCAAACGAGTTCGGGACTCTCTTTGAGGACGGCGTTGACCCTGTCCGGAGGAATCACGATGACCTCCACGTCCGTCCTGGCCTTGACCGTTGCGGTCCGCCTGGACTCCAGAAAGAGGCTCATTTCACCAAATAAGGCTCCATGCTCCTTTATCTCCGAAATCTTCTTTTGACCCTTGAGCACATCCAGTTCACCGGAGACAAGTATATAGAGCTCCTGGCTGGTATCAGCCTCGAGAAAAAGTATCTGTCCCGCCTGAAAGCGTGTCAGATACTTTTTCATTTCCGGGTTGTTGATGAGCTTGTCCAACATGGGAGCGCACCGCCTTAATTGGGGATGGATGGACAGGGCCGAGTATAGGGAACCGCCCTCCATGAGTCAAGAGGGCCGAGTGCCGGTCATAACCCTGCTTTTTCTATGAGCCGCTCAAAAGGCATGGTATGCTTTCGTCCGGTTTCGCCTGAGGCCCGGATGGACAGGATCCTTTCATGTTCGAACGGCTTCGCCAGGCGAGCGACATGCTTGCTGAGTGAGACCCGCTCCGGGAGACCGGCGGACCCCACTGAAAATCTCCAAGCCGAGGTCACACTTGAAGGGCAAACCGAAGAGGCCAGAAGAAAACCAACTCATCATCGGGCCCGTTACGTCCAGACACACCTTGCTTGTGGACGTAACGCCCAATGAAAACACAACTACTTCACTTTGAGCAGATTGTTCACTTTCCTGACGCCCTGGGTCTCCAGTACGATCTGCTCAGCCCTGTCGCGCTGCTCCGGGACATTCACGGCCCCTGTCAGCGTAACCTCGCCCTGAAAGACGTTCACGCCGATGGAAAAAACCTGGAGGACTGAGTCCTTGGCCAGCTTGGCCTTGACCTTTGTCTTTATCGTGCCGTCGTCCACAACCTGGCCCACTGAACGACCGGCGGGAGTGCTGCAACCCGCTGTTGCAAATACCATGGTCGCAAGACAGAGAACCGCCACCAATATGTTGAGCTTTCGACGCATTCCTTTTACCTCCGTTCATGCTTTTGTCAAAAAGGCCTTTTCTCCCGCTCCCGGTTTTCTGGACATTACCACCGGCTGAGGAAGCGGCTGAATTTATCGAGAAAACCTTGGGTTTTTACCACAAAGCACATGAAGAGCACGCGTGTCTCTTGCCTTCAGAATACTACGAGGCTTCAAGTTTCATATACAGAAAAGAAACCGGTCGGTCAAGGACGCCCCCTACCCATCCTCCGGCGTGAAGGCCACCACGTCGTCTATTCTCCTGCAATCGGCCAACACCATCGCCAGACGGTCCACTCCAAGGGCCATGCCCGCAGCAGCCGGCATGTGGGCAACGGCTTCCAGAAAAGTCCTCGGGATCCTGAAGGCCTTGCGGCCAAGCCTCTTTCGCTCTTCCATGTCACGTTGGAAACGCCGGAGTTGCTCGTGTGGATCCGTGAGTTCGGAAAATCCGTTTGCGACTTCCAATCCCCCCATGTAAAGCTCAACCCGCTCGCAGACATCGGGGCTATGGACTCTAAGCCTCGACAGGCTCGCCATGGAGGCGGGATAGTCATGAAGGAATACAGGCCCGGAGATTCCCAGGCTTGGTTCCACGTGGGCCACCAGGGCGTCTTCAAACCGCCCTGAGGACAACGCCTCTTCCAGGGACTCCGGGGAGAAGCGTTCAAACGCCCCGGCAACAGTCATCCTCTGCCAGGGCGGCTCCAGGTTGATCCTGTTTCCAAGGTAAGTCAGACCAGATCCCATACCGAGACGCAGGGCCACGGCTCGAACCAAGTCCTCGCATTCCTCCATGAGGCCCCGATAGTCCGCCCCTGCCCGATACCACTCAAGCATGGTAAACTCCGGAAGGTGCCTGTCTCCCCTCTCGTTGTCACGAAAGCACCGCGCGATCTGGAATATCCTGCCGTGGCCGGATGCAAGGAGCCGTTTCATGTAGACTTCCGGCGAGGGCTGAAGGATTCCGAGCGTTGTCTCGAGAAACTCGATGTGGGGCTCCGGAATGGGTACCGAAACGAGTACGGGAGTCTCCACCTCCAGGTAGCCCCGACCCGAAAAATATTCCCTGACTGCACTGAGCATACCGGCACGCAACCGGAGGGCCCTTCCCTTCCAGGCGGGCGGACCGTCCGAACCATCACCTGTTTTATTCCTTAACCCTCGTGACATACTCCCCAGTCCGCGTATCCAGGGTGATTCGGGTGCCCTCTTCGATGAAGGGCGGTACCCTTAGAGTGTAGCCCGTCTCCAGGGTCACAGGCTTGCTGTCTCCGGAGACGGAATCACCCTTGACCCACGGATCCGCCTGGGTCACAGTGAGATCAACAAAGTGAGGCAGTGTGATATCGATAGGGGTTATGTCGAAAAACAGAATATCCACCTCCAGGTTGTCGGTCAGGTAGTTTTTGGCATCCCCCACCTGAGACCGCTTGAGCGTTGACTGTTCGTAGTTCTCCACGTCCATGAACACGTACTCATCATCCTGGTTGTAAAGGTATTGCATTCGACGTTCCTCAAGGTTGGCCGGCTCGAACGTGTCCACGGAGCGGTAGGTACGATCCAGGATCGCGCCGGTGATCATGTTCCTCAGCTTGCACCGGTAAAGGGCCTGTCCCTTACCGGGCTTGGCGAATTGGAAATCGATGATCACGTAGGGTTCCCCCTCGATCTGAATCTTCAGGTTCTTGCGTAGATCGCTGGCATTATACATGGCTTGGTTCCTTCCCCTTTCTGCTCAGGCTAACGGTTTTCCCTTGGGAATATATTTTAAAGCCGGGTCAAGGTCAAAGGGGAAAGATCCGGATCTGCAATCTCATTTTCCCCTTGAACACTCTTTCCTAATTCATCTATAAGGGCAGCTTAAGCTTAAGATAGACCAGGCCCCTCAAAAACGAAGAGGTCCGCCCGGCAGGGTCCGATAGTTACAATGCAACCACCTCTGAATTCTTAATTTACAGGTTTTTTGCTTTTTAAGCCGCACAAACAGATCCTTACGAAAGGAATGCAAACCATGAAACTAGCCGTAAGCGGTAAGGGAGGTGTAGGAAAGACAACCTTTTCCGCGCTGCTGATCCGTGCCCTGGCCGATCAGGGCAAAAAGGTTCTCGCAATAGATGCCGACCCTGACGCCAATCTCGCCCAGGCACTGGGTGTGGACAGGAGCATGGAGATCACGCCTATTTCGGAAATGAAGGCCGTCATAGAGGAACGTACCGAAGCTAAGGTCGGGACCATGGGGTCTTTTTTCAAGCTTAATCCAAAGGTGGACGATCTCCCCGAGAAACTCTCCATAGAGATCGACGGGGTCAAGCTGATGGTGCTGGGCGGCGTCAAGGCTGGGGGTGGAGGGTGTATATGTCCGGAAAGCACGCTCCTCAAGTCCCTGGTACGACACATTGTTTTGGCCCGGGATGAGGCGATCGTACTGGATATGGAGGCAGGACTCGAGCACCTGGGTCGCGGTACGGCCATGGCTGTGGATCGGCTCCTCGTCGTCGTTGAACCGGGGCGGCGAAGCCTGGAAACGGCTCAGCACATTCGGAAACTGGCCGGAGACATAGGCCTCAAGAAATTGAGTTTCGTGGGAAACAAGATCCGATCTGAAAGCGATGAGTCCTTCCTGAAGGAAAACCTGCCTGACTTCGAGTTTATCGGTTTTATTCCTTTCACAACAGAGATAATAGAGGCTGATCTCGAAGGGCGCCCGCCTTATGAAAAGGACCCCGGCGCCCTTGAGGCGGTCCGGGCGATGCTCGGCCGGCTCCAGGAGGCCTCGTGATCCATACAACGCCCTTCCATAATATCAACATCCCGCCCGGGCGGGGGAAAGGAACCGGAGTGAAACTATGACACATCGAATTCACAATTTTAATGCAGGTCCCGCCGCCTTGCCGCTTGAGGTCCTTAAGCGGATTCAGGAGGAGTTTCTCGACTTCAGGGGGTCCGGAATGAGCGTTACGGAGATCAGCCACCGGAGCCCTTTGTTTGATGAGGTTATGGACGAAACGGTTGTTCGGACCAGACGTCTCCTGGGCCTGGGGGAGGATTTTGATGTCCTGTTCGTCCAGGGAGGTGCGAGCCTCCAGTTCTGCATGATTCCCATGAACTTTACGGTTCAAGGGAGGGCCGTCGACTACATTGACACGGGGACGTGGTCGACCAAGGCGATTAAGGAGGCGCGGATTCAGGGTAAGGATGTACGGGTCCTCGGATCGAGTGAGGACAGGAACTATTCATACATCCCGTGGGGATTCGAAGAGGATGGAAAGGGCTCATATCTGCACATCACCTCGAATAATACGATCAAAGGAACGCAATGGCCGAGGTTTCCGGATGCCGGAGACGTTCCTCTTATCTGCGACATGAGTTCGGATATCATGAGCCGGCCGTTTGATCCGAAGCCATTCGGCCTGATCTACGCCGGAGCGCAGAAAAACATCGGCCCGGCGGGTTCTGCCCTGGTGATTGTTCGAAGGGACATGCTGGAGCGCGTACCGAATGACATTCCTACGATGCTCAAGTACACGACTTTTTCCGAGAAGAACTCCATGTACAACACGCCTGCCTGTTTTGTTATATACACGGTGAGCCTGGTGTTGAGGTGGCTGGAAGACACGGTGGGCGGGCTGGATAAGATGGAGGCGGTGAACCGCGAAAAGGCCGGGCTTCTGTACGCTGCCATAGACGAATCGGGTTTTTACCACGGCACGGCGGATGCGAACAGCCGCTCGCTGATGAACGTGACGTTCCGTTTGCCGAGCGAGGACCTTGAAGCCCGCTTTGTAAAAGAGGCTTCTGCTGCAGGCATGGGAGGCCTGAAGGGACACCGCTCCGTCGGAGGGTGCCGTGCCTCAATTTACAACGCCACGGGTCTGGATGCGGTAAAGGACTTGGTGGCATTTATGAAGGAGTTCGAAAAAAAGAACGGGTAAAGGTGTAGGTGTACGTGTGATCTTTGTGGCCTTTGCGGTAGCCTCCGAAGTCGGCTTCATCTCCGTCTGGTTTCGAGGCATGGTCAGCATTAGTTTTTCTCGATGGAACCATCCGGCTTCGTTTTCATCGGTCTGAGGCAAGGCTTGTCAGCGGGAACCCGGGGAGAAGAGTATTGAAGCGGGAACGTATCGCAGACGTCATGCGGCTCGAAAGGGTCGGCTCCCGCGCCACGGTGTGCGGATGGGTACGCACCAGGCGTGATTCCAATGCCGGCTTTTCCTTCCTGGAGTTGAACGACGGCTCCCGAATGAAGGGGATTCAGATCGTTGCAGATGGAGACTTGGTCAACTACAGGGACGAAATCCTCAGGCTCCAGAGCGGATGTGCGGTCCAAGTCACAGGCGATGTCCTGACATCGCCCGGTAAAGGCCAGGATGTGGAGATGCACGCCGACGAGGTCCGTGTACTGGGATGGGCCGATCCGTCCGAATACCCCTTGCAGAAGAAACGCCATTCGTTCGAGTTCCTGCGCACAATCGCTCATTTGCGGCCCAGGGCCAACACATTCGGGGCCGTGGCCCGCGTGCGAAACGCCATGAGCATGGCTGTTCACCGGTTCTTCCAGGAGCGCGGTTTTCTCTATGTTCATACCCCGATCATCTCCGGGAGTGACTGCGAAGGGGCCGGCGAGATGTTTCGTGTAACCGGTCTGGACCTGGACCATCTGCCGAGAAAGGAGGGAAGCGTCGATTTCAGCCGTGATTTCTTCCACGGCCCGGCGTTTCTCACTGTGAGCGGTCAGCTCGAGGCTGAGGTCTATGCCCTTTCCCTCGGAGACGTCTACACCTTCGGCCCCGCGTTCCGGGCTGAAAACTCAAACACATCACGGCACCTGGCAGAGTTCTGGATGGTAGAACCTGAAATGGCCTTCTGCGACCTGGAAGGCAACATGGACCTTGCCGAGGCCTTTCTCAAATACCTGTTTCAGGACTTGCTGCAAAGCTGTGATGAAGATATGGCCTTCTTCAGCCGGTACATCGACGACTCGGTCGCAGATACCCTCGAGTCCATTATCACGGGGGAATTCGAGCGCTTGACCTACACCGAGGCTGTAGACATCCTGATGAAAGACGGCGGCGGGAGGTTTGAGTTTCCCCTGTCCTGGGGGAGCGACCTACAGTCGGAACATGAGCGTTTTCTCTGCGAGCAGGTCTTCAGAAGGCCGGTCATCGTCGTTGACTACCCGACCGAAATCAAGCCGTTCTATATGAAGGTGAACGAGGACGGCCGCACAGTGAGGGCCATGGATGTGCTTCTCCCCAAAGTCGGAGAGATCATCGGCGGCAGCCAGCGTGAGGACGATTACGACACACTCCTGGGCAGAATCAGCGAAACAGGTCTCGATCCGGCGGACTACTGGTGGTACCTGGAACTGCGAAAATTCGGAACAGCCCCCCACTCGGGTTTCGGTCTGGGATTTGAGCGCATGATCCAGTTTGTCACGGGGATGGGCAACATACGGGATGTGATCCCATTTCCAAGGACCCCGGGCAACGTCTCCTTCTAGTTTCCTCCGGAAAACTTTGAAAACCTTTTGTCTGTCGCAAAGACGCCGAGGCCGACGGCGTAGGAGGCCGGGGTTGAACCTGCACGGACATTAGCGTGAGGCCTGCGTCATTGTATGCTATGGCCTGTATTCTGGGTAATGGAATAAGCAATAAATAAACCACCATGAACATCATTTGCACAAGACTGGCTGAAGGAGCACGGGAGGCACGCGGCACGGCGGTAATCATCGATGTTTTCCGGGCTTTCACCTGCGTACCGCTCTTTTTTTACTTCGGCACAGAACTCGTCCTCCTGGAAGCAGACCCGGAGAAGGCCGTGTCCATGAAAGTGGGCCATCCCGACTGGATCCTAGCAGGGGAAGTAAACGAAATACCTATTGAAGGAGGGGACCTGGGCAACTCACCCAGTGAGATCCTCCTTAAAGGAAAGAAATTTTTCCGGGGAAAGACCGTGATACACAGGACCACGGCGGGCGTAACCGGTGCAATTTCGGCCCTTGGATGCGCGAATGAAGTCCTGCTCGGGAGCTTTCTGACGGCCGGGGCCACGGCACGTTACATTCGAGGCCGGAATCCCGAGACCGTTACCCTGGTCGCCATGGGCTCCCGGGCCGTTGAACCGGCTCCCGAGGACGAGGCCTGCGCCGCATACCTTGAGCACCTTCTTAACGGGCGCACTTATGATCATTTCGCCGCGCTGCGGGGCATCCTCTTTGCCCCATCGGCTGAAAAATTCCTTCGCGGGAATAAGGGCCACCTGCCGCCCGAAGATCCTGTGCTGTGTCTTCAGAGGGACCTGTTCGACATGGTACTGGGGGCCCAACACGAGGACGGTGGCGTGGCCGTTACGAGAAAGGCCTAGAAGAGTCCCCTTCCCGGAAGTCGTAGTGTCCCGCTTGCAATCCTCTTACCCCAATCCGTATTCTCGAATCTTGTTCAGAAGAGCCGGCCGGCTGATCTCCAAGAGCCGGGCAGCCTGGGACCTGTTGCCTTCCGCCAATTCAAGCGCCTTCCGGATCAGACCACGCTCCAGCCTCTTTGAGGCCTGCTTGATGGAGAGGCATTCCTCGGGAACACCTGTCTTCAGGTCATCATGGGAGGTGAAAGAAGGCGGAAGGTCCTCCAGTGCGATCATGGGACCCGTACCCAACAGCACTGCTCTCTCCAGAACGTTCTCCAGCTCTCGCACGTTGCCGGGCCAGTCATGCCGGGCAAGGGCGGACATGGCCTCAGTCGAGACTCCCTCTTTGTTCTTTCCCAGCTTACGGTTGAACCGCTCGATGAAATGGTCTGCCAGGAGTGCGATGTCTCCCCGCCTTTCACGCAAAGGCGGCAGAAGTATGCTGACTACGTTGATTCGATAGAAGAGGTCCTCGCGGAACCTCCCAGCATCCACTTCAAGCCGCAAATCCCGTGCCGTGGCCGCGATCACCCGCACATCGATCTTCTCAGCACCGGTCGCACCGAGAGGTGTTATCTCTTCCTCTTGAAGCACGCGGAGAAGCTTGACCTGGAGCGCAAGGGGCAGCTCCCCTATCTCATCCAGAAAGACCGTCCCCCCGTCTGCCTCTTTGAACAGCCCGGCCTTGTCCTTAACGGCGTCCGTGAACGCGCCTTTTCTGAACCCGAACAGCTCACTTTCCAGCAGGGTCGCTGGAATGCCTCCACAGTTGATGGAAACCATAGGTTCGGAGCTTCGGGCCCCGCCCGTATGGATTGCCCTGGCCACCAGTTCTTTTCCTGTTCCGCTTTCACCGGTAAGAAGCACGGTTGTCTTGTGATCCGCCAAGGTCTGAACAAGATTCATGACTCGAAACATGGACTCACTTCCGGTAACGATTTCACCAAAGGCGTATTGCCGTTCCAGGCGTCTGACACGGTCCCGCAGGCGGATATTCTCGGCCTTGAGCCGCTCCCGCTCCTCCACTTTTTTGAGGGTTAACAGGATCTCATCCGTCTTGAATGGTTTGGACACATAGTCATAGGCGCCTTTCTTTATTGCCTTTAGGGCCGTCTCAAGGTTCCCGTAAGCACTCATCATGATTATGGTAATATCCGGGAAACGCTCTTTCACGCTTTCCAGAAACTCCATGCCGTCCATTCGAGGCATTCGAATATCGCAGAGGACAAAATCGAATGCGTTGGACTCCATGAGCGTCAGGCCTTCGGCCCCGTCCCCTGCGGCCTTGACCTCGTATCCGGCCTTTTCAAGCATCACCGAGAGCATGTGTTGCATGTTCTTCTCATCGTCGATAACAAGGACGCGCTTCCACATCATGAATCACTCTCCGAATCCTGAAAAAGCGGTATTACAATAACGACCGTTGTGCCCTTTCCCTCGACGCTGGTCACATGAATACTCCCTCCCAGGTCTTCCATGATTCGATGGCTCACTGAAAGGCCCAGGCCGGTTCCCTTTCCGGGATCCTTGGTGGTGTAGAACGGATCAAAGATCCGTGAAATGCCTTCCCGCGAAATTCCGGGGCCGTTGTCCGAGATTCTTATCTCAATCCGACCGCCTTCGCTCCAGGTCTCAATCCGGATAGCCGACTCCTGCCCGCCCCTTTCGTGCCTCTGCTCCCACGAAAGGGCGTCTGCGGCGTTCATCAAGACATTGAGGAACACCTGTTTGAGCCGTCCCGGGTCGGCATAAACCTCGTCTTTCTTCGCCCCGGGGACCAACTCGGCATGAACGCCCTCCATGATTGACTGCGGCTCGAGCATATAGATCGTATCCTGAATCAGTTCGTGAACAGAGACCTTTTGTGGAAAGCTGTCCGAGGCTCGGGAAAAATCCAGGAGGGTACGGATGATATGGCTGATTCTCGTCACCTCGGACTCCACCCTTTGGATGATGTCGGCCCTTTCCTCTTCGCTGATATCCTTATGCCCTATAAGATCGAGATATCCCAAAATGATGCCGATTGGATTTCCGATCTCATGGGCCACCCCCGCCGCCAGCCTTCCCACTGAAGCCAGCTTTTCCGACCTGATTATCTCGTCCTGGGCCCGCCTGAGTTCCTGGTTCGCCTGTTCCAGGGAAGTTATGTGCTTCTTCAGGACTTCCCTGTTCTCTTCCAGTCTCTTGAGCATGCTGCTCAAGGAAAGAGAAAGCCGTCGAATCTCACTGCCGCTAGTGGCTTCCAGGGGGACGAGGAAATCGCCGCCCCTGTATTCCTCTGTCATTTTAAGGAGTTTACGAATCGGCTGGACCACTACACGGGAGAGGAGAACCATTCCAGCCAAGGCAAGAATCAATGTGTCCAGAACTATATAGAAAAGTAAAATTTTCTGGGATGCCCGCAGATCCAGATACAAAGGAACCAGGCTCCCCTGAACACTGATTCCGACGGCGGCACGGGATTCGGCCCGGACAGGCACAGTAACACGAATGGATTCCGGTCCGAACCACATAACAGCCCAGGTCCGTCCTATGAACGTAACTTCCTCCTGCCCCATCCCTGCCACACGAGTTCCTTCGGCAGCAGGTATGCTGCTCCCCTCATTGGCGGTTTCGTGTGCATCCAGGACTACCTCACCCGTCCGATCCACCACGAGTATCGAGTCAAAGGCGGTCTCACGCAGAAGACGCCGCACCGGAAGCTGAAGCTCACCCTTTTCCAGCCCGCCGACTCCGGACAGCCTGCCCTCCAAGGCAAGACCGAGTATACGCGCCTCGCGAATCCTGGCCCGAATGAGGTCACGCTCGGCAAACCGTATCATGACCACATCGCACAACAGCATTGCCGCCAGGATAAGCAGGCTCAGTTGGGCGATCACACTCGCCCTCAGACTGAAGAACGGGATCCGCAAAATGGTCCTCCAGGGGAACCTCTGCGCACCATGCCGGATTAAAGCCTGCACGGGCCGGGGAAAATCAAAAAACCCCTCAGAAGAGCAGTCCGTAATAAAAATTCTGGATCTCGCGCCCGAAGAAGAACAGCAGCAGGGCCCCCAAGGCCAGGAAAGGGCCGAAGGGAATTCTGGCCCGCAATCCGCTGCGCGTAATCATAAGGGCAGTACCGCCGATGAGAATCCCGAACAGGGAAGAAGACAGGATGATAAACGGCAAGGCCCGCCAACCCATCCAGGCGCCGATCATGGCCAGCAGCTTCACATCGCCCAGGCCCATACCCTCTTTTCCGGTAAGCCGCTCAAAACCCCACGCCACCGCCAGGAGCCCGCCGCCGCCGGCGGCGGCGCCTATGACGGCGTCAACCCATGAAACGGTCCCCCAGGGGCTCAGGGATACACCTATTCCCACTGCAATACCGGGCAAGGAGATCGCATCGGGGATGATCTGGTGCTGGAGATCAATGAAAGTAATGATTATAAGGGCGGAGACAAACGTGAGATGAAGGGCGTATGGAACACCCGGGCCGTAACGCAGGATCAGGGCTGTGCTCAGGAGACCCGTTGCAAGTTCCACGACCGGATACCGCAGAGGTATGGTAGCGCCGCAGCTGCGGCAGCGGCCTCGAAGCACCAGATAGCTCAAAAGCGGAATATTGTCATAAAAGCGGATCTTCTCCCCGCAGGAAGGGCAGCTTGAAGGCGGATGGACGATTGATGATCCCGCAGGCATACGATGAATGCAGACGTTCAGAAAACTCCCGAGAACAAGGCCGAAGACAAAGGCGAAAACAGCGGTCAGGGTGTCCATATCCATTGAAGACTCCCGCACGGCAGCATTGTTGACAGGGACGGGTCCGAGCGTATAGAATTCTTTGCATGATTCTGACCATCAACCCGGAAAACCCGCAGCAGCGACTTATTCAGCGCGTGGTGGACGTGCTGGAGAATGGAGGCCTGATCGCCTACCCGACCGATACTTTTTATGGGATCGGGTGCGACCTGCTGAACAAAAAAGGAATCCAGCAGATCCATCGGATCAAGAACCGCCCTTTGAAAAAACCCTTTTCCATTGTCTGCGACGGGCTCAAGGAGATCAGCCGGTACGCAAAAGTCTCCAATTACGCCTACAAGACCATGAAGAGGTTCCTGCCTGGGCCATACACCTTCGTGCTCGAAGGCACGAAGCTCGTGCCCAAGATCATGCTGACGAAGCGGAAAACCGTTGGAATCCGGGTTCCGGACAACCGAATCTGTCTTGGAATCGTGCAGGCCATGGGCCGACCTGTCATCAGCACGAGTGCCGGCCTGGACGATCCCTATCAGATAGAAGAGGCCTTCAAGCCTTTCCTTGACGTTGTGGTGGACGGGGGTCCCCTTTACCCCAGTCCGTCCAGCGTAGTCTCTCTCATTGGGGACAAACCCGAGATCATTCGAGAAGGAAAAGGGGATATTGACAGCTTCCGCTGATTTTGATCCTGAACAGCCCTTTGCAGATACCTGCATAATCCCTCAAGACCGCTTCCGCCCTTAAACAACAACCCGGACCGGCATCAGTTCAGAAGGGTGCCGTCCCACCGATAGGCAGGCACGGCATGCAACATGTCCCGGGCAGTACGGATCAAGCCCCTGGCTGCGCCCTCGATCAGGAGGTCCAGTAACTTTCCGGCCGGTCGCCTGGGGTATACCAGCGTGGCCTCACCCCGAATCCCTCCCATTTCCTTGGCCAGTTCCACCGCGTCCTGGAAATTCCCCAACTGGTCCACCAATCCCAACTCCTTCGCCCTGGCGCCGGAAAAAACACGACCGTCGGCTATCCGCCGGACATCTTCCGGGGGCAGGCCGCGTCCCTGAGCAACAGCCTCGACGAATTGATCCTGGACGTCCTGAATCATCTCCATCATGAGTTCACGCTCCCCAGGGGTCATCTCCCTGTGGGGAGAACCGACATCCTTGAACTGCCCGCTCTTTATCACCTCCAGGCCCACTCCGGCCTTCTTAAGAAGCTCCTGGAGCTGCAGGAACTCCATGATGACTCCAATACTTCCCATAATGGTCCCGGGATTCGCGACGATCCGGTCAGCGGCCGAGGCGATGTAATATCCGCCGGACGCCGCCATTCCGCCCGCGGAGGCGATGACGTGTTTGGTCTTCGTGGTTCTGCGGATTTCCTGGTAGAGTTCCTGAGCCGGAGCAACACCTCCGCCCGGAGAATCGATCCGCAGGATAATAACGCGGATAGTTTCGTCCCTGCAAAACTCGACTAGCTGGGAGAGGACCTCACGGGAGTCATGGATTGTTCCCTCAATGGGGATCACACCGATCTTTCTACCGAAAGGGAGATTGGCTCCTGGTCTTCCGACTATGTGGGCCAGGAGGGCCATCATTCCGCCCAAAACCAAAATCGTCACCCCGAGAATAACCAGGACCGTTATCATGGGTCTGCGTTTCCCTGCCATCGCCACAACCTTCCACTTGCTTTCAAGCATATCGATTAAAAAGGCGCTCTATGGAAGTGAAACGCCCGGGCGGGCATAATCGTCCGCACCGGGCGTTTTCCTGGGAACGAAGTATCAGGCCCGGAGACAATGTTCTCCGGGTCGGGACACGAAAATCAGCGCGCTTCCGGATCGCCGTTTTCCTCTTCAGAAACCGGAGACTCCTCTTCCCGCTCGACGGCGGAAGACCTTTCCCCACCTTCCTCATCGGTCCTGGCCTGCTGGTTCTGCATTTCCATCAGCAGTTCGCCCAGATTCGAGGTAGCCTCTCTACGGCTGTTCATGTAGTTGCTGTAAACGTCCTTCTCGTCGCCTTCTTCGAGTTTACGGACTGAGAGGCCGATCTTCTTGTCGGAACGGTTGACGTTGATCACTTTAGCCTGAATCACGTCGTCCACCTTGAAGCGGCCAAGCGGGTTCCCGCCTTTTTCCTTGGCCAGTTCGGAGACGTGAATCAAGCCCTCGATCCCTTCTTCCAGTTCCAGGAACACGCCGAAATCCGTGATGTTGGTAACCCGTCCGGTAATTTTGGTACCGGGCCGGTATCTCTCGGGCACATCATCCCACGGGTCGCTGGCAAGCTGCTTGATCCCGAGTGAAAAACGTTCGTTCTCCTTGTCGATGTTGAGAACTACGGCCTGAACTTCCTGACCCTTCCTGTAGACCTCGGAAGGGTGTTTGATCCGCCTGGTCCACGAGATGTCCGAGATGTGCACAAGCCCGTCGATTCCTTCATCAATGCCGATGAAGATCCCGAAGTCGGTAATATTTTTTATCTTGCCTTCAATCGTCGTCCCCACCGGGTATTTCTCCCCGATGACCTGCCAGGGATTGGGCTCCGTCTGCTTCAGCCCCAATGATATCCGTTTGCTCTCCGTGTCGATGTTCAGGACCACCGCTTCGACCTCATCTCCCACCTTGATCACCTGGGATGGATGACGGATCTTGCGGGTCCAACTCATCTCCGAGATGTGGATCAGGCCCTCAATCCCCTCTTCCACTTCTACGAAGGCGCCGTAATCGGCGAGGCTCACCACGCGCCCGGTAACCCTGGTCATGACCTGGTACCTCTGATCGGCATCAGTCCATGGATCGGCCTTGAGCTGCTTCAGTCCCAGGGATACCTTTTCCGTCTCCGGATCAAAGTTGAGCACTTTGACCCTGATGTCGTCCCCTATCTTGTACATCTCCGACGGATGCCCTACCCGTCCCCAGGACATATCGGTAATATGAAGGAGGCCGTCTATTCCTCCCAGATCTACGAACAGACCGTAATCGGTGATATTCTTCACTATGCCGTCGAGAACGGCGCCTTCCTCTAGAATCTTCAGGGTCTCTTTTTTCTGGGACGCCCTTTCCTCTTCGAGTATGGCACGGCGGGAAAGCACGATGTTTCCGCGTCGCCGGTTATATTTAAGGATCTTGAATTCATGTGTCGAGTTGATGAGGGAGTCAAAGTCTCTGACCGGCTTCAGGTCGATCTGTGAACCGGGCAAAAAGGCCTGAAGGCCTATGTCCACGGACATCCCCCCCTTGATCCTGGACACGATCCTGCCTTGAATGGTGCCTTCATTTTTGTAAATGTCCCGAATATGGTCCCAGACCTTGATCTTTGCCGCTTTCTCCTTGGAGAGAATGATCAGGCCGTCTTCATCTTCCCTCCGCTCGAGAAGCACATCCACACGATCGCCTACCTTCGCGTCAAGGTTACCCTCCGCGTCAAGGAACTCGTTGATCTGGATTTGCCCTTCCGACTTGTAGCCGATGTCCACAAGAACGAAATCCTTATCGATCTGAACAATCTCACCTGTTACGAGATCTCCTTCCTGAGGGCTCATCATGCTCTCTTCATAGAGTTCCATGAAGCTCTTTTCTTCTCCGCCCGTCCCTGCTTCGGTCCCGCTGTCGACCTCCAAGTTCGAAGGTTCCCGCCCCATACCGGTGTCTTCCGGGTCGGCTTCGGTGTTTTCCTGGATGTTCTTTTCGATTCGGTTGGTCATTTCGTCCATCAAGATCCGTACCCCCTAAAGATATTGTCCCAGTAATGGGACCCATATAAAACGATAGTCAATATCAGATTTATTCTTGGATTTCAACCTATAAATCCCCGTCAACCGCATATGATCAGGGGCACGAAGCAAAGGCTGAAATTCGAGCACAAAGCAACTCAGCTTTTTGCCCGAACCGCTGTCAGAATACTCGAGACAACCTGCTCCAGAGTCATGTCCGTTGTGTCGATCACCTTTGCGTCTCCGGCCGCGCGCAGAGGGGCAATGGCCCGGGATTCATCCTGCCTGTCCCTTCTATCGAGTTCCTCCATCACACGGGAGAACGGGACCTCTTCCCCCCGGTTGATTCGTTCGATATAACGCCGCTCAGCGCGGATTTCTTTCGAGGCCGTCAGGAAAAATTTATGCATGGCGTCCGGGAACACCACGGTTCCCATATCCCGACCTTCGGCGACGATTCGCCCGGCAGCGGCCAGACGCCTCTGGAGCCCTGTCATAGCCTTCCGGACCTCAGGCACAGCGGAGACAGCCGATGAAAGCATATCCATTTCCGGGGTGCGGATGGCGCCGGTGATATCTTCGCCGCTCAGATAAAGCCTGGTTGTTTCGCCGTTGGGTTCGAATTCGAGACCCAGACCAAGGCAGAGGCCCTCGAGAGCCGAACCGTCTTCAAAATCGACACCCCGTCTTTCGGCATCGAAGGCCACGGCCCTGTACATGGCCCCTGTGTCAAGGTATGTGAATCCAAGTTTTCCAGCCACGGAGCGGCTGACACTGCTCTTCCCGGAGCCGGCTGGTCCATCAATGGTGATAAGGTCTGCATTCATTCCTTCCCCATTCATTCAGGCCCTCGTCCACGCTGGAACGAAGCCGTTTCGAGGCAAACAAGGTATTTTTTAAGGCTATTATACCAACGATCTCCAAAGATCAAGCCCTTTGGTCGCCCGAAGTTGTTGACACAAGGATTCACCTTTGGAAAAAATCGTTGTGATTAGGTGATTTGAAGCCTTTATTGATTTTCTTTTTTTTCTTAAATATTCTTAGTGCCTTTCGTGGTCTTCGTGGTAAAATACAGGATGAAAAAAAGGACACGAAAACAAATCAACCCTGCCACAAACAGGTTTTGACTTGACTGAGATCCCCGTGTTCATTAATAGTATAAGGTGGTTTCAGCCTTGTTCGGCAACGCGGGCCGTCCCGCGGCAACGCAACACTTTCTTCATGTCATTGCAACGAGGATATGATCTTATGAACAAATCCCAACTTATCGAAGCGCTTGCCAAGGCGGAGAACCTGCCCTTGAAAAAAGCGGAAGAAGTTGTCAACACCGTGTTCGGCGGCATGGAAGACGCCTTGATACAGGGTGACCGGGTGGAAATCCGCGGCTTCGGGAGCTTTAAAATCAAGCACTACAAAGGTTATCAGGGCCGCAACCCCAAGACCGGTGAGGTCATCCACGTGTCGGACAAGAAGCTTCCGTTCTTTAAGGTCGGCAAAGAACTCAAGGAGCGGGTGGACATCACCTGACGCCCTGGCATTACTAACTTGCCTTGGTCGTGCTAGACGGGGAGCTAGCGGTGCCCTGTAACCCGAAATCCGCTC
>CAZEIA010000059.1:0-17339 GCA_964512335.1 uncultured Desulfobacterales bacterium | reverse complement strand
CTGCTTTCAAGGAAAATTTGGTATCGGTAAGGAAGTTGTCATCACCCGGGGTGTCTACAATGCTGACAACGTGCTTTTTCCAGGTGCAGTGATGGAAGGCCGTGCTCAAGGTAATTTTTCTCTTGATCTCCTCGGGTTCAAAGTCGAAGTTGGATGAACCGTCGTCAACTTTTCCCAGGCGTGATACGGCTTTGCCGTTCAAGAGCATGGCCTCGGCCAGGGACGTCTTTCCACATCCCACGTGGCCTACCAAACCGACGTTCCTCAACTGCTCGCTTTTCCTTTCCATGCCAGATCCTCTCTATGTGGTTTTTCGGTTCCCTCGAGGCGGCGGCGCTTTTGAAAAAAGCTGAATACCGGACAGGGAACCCTTGACGGTCCGCCTTTCCCATGATCGATGAGGATTGCGGTAGAAAGAGCTTCAGGGTAAACCGCCAAAACTAAATTAACTAGCCTAATTCAAAATCTGAAGTCAAGAACGGAATCCAATCAAGCTTTTTTTAATTGCGGAGAGGTTGAAATATGTTAATCTAACTCTTTTTTTACGGTAATAAGGAGTGTCTTGGATTATGCGCCTTTCAGAGCAGATCGAGAGGTTTATTCACCACTTGGCGTCTGAGAGGGCATATTCCGCCCACACCGTTCGGAGCTACCGGACTGACTTGGAACAGTTCCGCGATTTTGTGGGAAAAGAGAGTGAGGAAGAGAACCCGCTCGTCGATTACCGGACCCTCAGGGCGTACCTCGGGGCTCTGTACGATCGGTACAAACGCACCACGGTTTCCCGCAAGCTCTCTGCGCTTCGCTCATTCCTGACGTTCCTGGAGAAAAGAGGTATTCGGAAGGACAACCCCGGGGCGGACGTGTCCACACCGAAGCGGGGCAACCCCATTCCGGCATATCTTCCGGTGGATGACATGTTTCGACTCCTGGATATCCCTGACCAAGGCGAACCGCTGGGTCTCAGGGACCTTGCCATAATGGAGATGCTTTACTCCTGCGGGCTTCGTGTGAGCGAGTTGGCAGGGCTGGACTTGGATGATTTGAATCCTGAAGGGCGCCTTGTCCGGGTGATAGGAAAGGGCAACAAAGAACGCGTGGTTCCGGTCGGACGGATCGCCCTTAGATCCGTTGACCGGTATCTTGAGGCAATTGGCTCCTTGCGGGCCAAGACTTGGGGGGACGTGCGACGCGGTCCTCTTTTCCTGAACAACCGTGGTGGGAGGCTGACCACCAGGAGCATCGCGCGGGTGATCAAAAAGTACGCTGCGGTGTGCGGCCTGACTTCGGACATATCCCCTCACTCACTCAGACACTCCTTTGCTACACACCTCCTGGACGGCGGAGCGGACCTGCGTTCGGTCCAGGAGCTCCTCGGCCATGCGAGCCTGTCGACGACCCAGAAGTACACCCATGTCAGCCTGGACCGTCTGATGGCGGTTTACGACAGGGCGCATCCCAGGCGATGAGACCGGGAAGAGCCGGGCGAATATGGAGGTTTTTTTCATGAATGAAACACCCGCAGTGATTCGGAGTACTACGATCCTGGCGGTCCGAAAGGGCGAAAATGCCGTGATGGCCTGCGACGGGCAGGTCACGCTCGGCGAGACCGTCATGAAACATCGGGCGAACAAGCTCCGTTTCCTCTATCAGGATCAGGTGTTGGTCGGTTTTGCGGGTGCGTCCGCCGATGCCTTCACCCTGTTCGAGAAACTGGAGGGCAGGCTCGAGCAGTTTAATGGAAACCTGCCGCGCGCATCCGTTGAACTGGCCAAGGACTGGCGTCTGGATAAGGCCCTCCGACGCCTGGAAGCCATGCTTATAGCAGTTGATCGGGATCACATGCTGATCCTTTCGGGTACCGGAGATGTTGTGGAACCGGACCGGGACGTGGCGGCCATCGGATCAGGCGGCCCTTACGCATATGCGGCGGCCCTTGCCCTCCTTGAGCACTCTGATCTGGATGCGCCTTCCATCGCTACGGAGGCCATGAAAATCGCTGCGTCTATATGCCTTTACACAAACGAGGTCATCACCGTAGAAGAGATAGGGAGCTCGACATCCTGATGGAACAACCCGAAGAAACCATCCTGGGCGTGGTGAAAACACTCACCCCGCGGCAGATCGTCTCTGAGCTGGATATGTACATCATCGGCCAGGACGAGGCCAAACGCTCCGTGGCCATCGCCTTGAGGAACCGATGGCGTCGCCAGCAGGTACCAAAGGACCTTCGCGATGAAATCGCCCCTAAGAACATCATAATGATCGGGCCGACAGGCGTGGGCAAGACCGAGATCGCCCGTCGACTGGCCCGGTTGGCCAACTCACCCTTCCTTAAGGTGGAGGCGACCAAGTTCACCGAAGTGGGATATGTGGGGCGGGATGTGGAGTCCATGATTCGCGATCTGACCGAACTGGCCGTGAACATGGCCAAGAAGAGCGAGCAGGAACGTGTGGAGCCTAAGGCACGGGAGCTTGCAGAGGAGCGTGTCCTGGATATCCTTCTTCCCAAGCGAAAGCACGAGGCCGCCGAGGGAGAAGAAGGGGAGCGGGAGACCTCCCTGGAGGTGGTCCGATCGGTTGGGAGCGAAGAGAACACCACACGGGAGAAGCTTCGCCGTCTTTTCAGGGGAGGCAAACTGGACAACCGGTATGTGGAACTGGAGGTCTCACAGCATAACATACCCATGATAGAGGTTTTTTCCGGCGCCGGCCTGGAAGAGATGGAGTTCAACATGAAAGAGGTTTTCGGCAACCTCTTTCCACAAAAAAAGAAGCGGCGCCGCGTAAAGGTGAAGGAAGCCGCGGAGATACTGTTCCAGGAGGAGGCCCAGAAGCTGATAGACATGGACAAGGTCATAGAGGAGGCCGTCCTGATGACCGAACAGAACGGGATCATTTTCCTCGACGAGCTGGACAAGGTGAGTGGAGTAGATTCCGGCCAAGGCCCCGATGTCTCGCGCGAGGGGGTCCAAAGAGACCTTCTGCCGATCGTGGAAGGATCCACGGTTACGACCAAGTATGGAATGGTGCGAACAGACCATATACTTTTCATCGCAGCCGGCGCCTTCAACGTGAGCAAGCCGTCCGACCTGCTTCCCGAGCTTCAGGGCCGTTTCCCCATCCGAGTTGAACTCGATTCCTTGAGCACCGAGGATTTCGTTAGAATTCTTCAGGAGCCCAGGAACGCCCTGATCACCCAGTACGAGGCCCTTTTGAAAACCGAGGGGATCAAACTCCGGTTTGAGAAAGACGCCATTGAGGAGATAGCGGCCATGTCGAGCCGGGTCAACGAGCAGATGGAGAATATCGGTGCTCGAAGGCTTCACACGGTCATGGAAAAAATTCTGGATGATATCTCTTTTGACGCCCCGGACATGGATGTAAAAGAGGTGGTGATAGACCGTGCACACGTGAAGGAAAAGCTGGACGATATTCTGGAGGACGAGAACCTGAGCCGGTATATTCTGTGAGTGGTGAGGAGTGAGGTGTGAGTTGGAGGCCGAAACATGTCCATGGATCAGATTGAGGAGCTGGATCGGGCAAAGGTGCTCATCGAGGCCTTACCCTATATCCGCCGTTTCAAAAATGCCACGGTAGTGGTGAAGTACGGCGGGCACGCCATGGTGGACGAAGAGCTGAAGCGGGACTTCGCTCTGGACATCATACTCATGAAATTCGTGGGGATGAACCCGGTCGTAGTTCACGGGGGCGGGCCTCAGATCGGTGATTTCCTGCGCAGGCTGTCCATAGAGAGCGAGTTTGTCGACGGTATGAGGGTTACGGACAAGCAGACCATGGACGTAGTGGAGATGGTCCTCGTGGGTAAGGTGAACAAGGAGATCGTGGCCCTGATCAACGCCCACGGAGGAAGAAGCGTGGGGCTCTCCGGCAAGGACGGTGGGCTGATCATGGCCGAAAAAATGCGCTATGTCCGTGAAAAAGGTGTTGATCAGCCCCCTGAGATAATCGATATGGGCATGGTGGGTCAGATCACGACCGTGGACAGCCGGGTTCTGCAAGGGCTCATGAACGAGTTCATTCCGGTGATCGCCCCGGTGGGTGCCGGGGAAAACGGGGAGACTTACAATATAAATGCGGATATTGTGGCTGGTCGAATCGCCGCATCCCTGGAGGCGCGGAAGCTGGTCCTGCTTACGGATACTGAAGGGGTTCTCGATTCAGAAGGGAACCTGATTTCTTCTTTGGCTTCAGAGGAGGTTAGGCGGCTTATTGGAGAAGGGACCGTTCGCGGCGGAATGATTCCAAAGGTCCGGTGCTGCCTGGAGGCGCTGGGAGGGGGCGTGGGAAAGGCCCATATATTGGACGGCCGGAAACAGCACGCCATCCTCCTGGAGATCTTCACAAGGGCCGGTGTGGGCACGGAGATCATCCGTTGATTTACGGAATTTCGATTTGGATTTTATCAAGAATGTTTTCATCTACGGGGATGGCCGATACATATGCCTTGGACGTTCGCTATCTTTTCGCTTTTTATTGGCGTCTTAGTGTCCTGGCGAGAGACGGAAATTGCAGAGGCAAAAGATTATGAACGACAAAACAAAGTCCGTCGCGGATCTTGCGGATAAATACCTGTTCGAGACCTATGGAAAAAGGCCGCTGACCCTGGTTCGAGGCCGGGGATGCCGGGTTTGGGACGACGCCGGCCGGGAGTACCTTGATTTTGTCGGTGGAATAGCCGTCTGCGCCCTGGGTCATAGCTCGCCGCTCGTCACAAAGATCCTGGAGGAGCAGTCCGAGACGCTCGTCCACGTATCCAATCTATACTACACGCTGCCCCAGATGGAACTGGCCCGTTTGCTCGTGGAGAACTCTTTTGCGGATCGGGTGTTTCTCTGTAACAGCGGGGCCGAGGCGAACGAGGCGGCCATCAAGTTGGCCCGCCGGTACTCTTATGAGGCAGGCGGATCAGGCCGGCATACCATCGTCTGCATGGAGAACTCTTTTCACGGCCGCACCATGGGGACGCTCTCTGCTACCGGCCAGGAAAAGATTCGGAAGGGATATGCTCCGCTTCTCGACGGGTTCCGTTTCATTCCCTTCAACGACCTGGAAAAACTGGCTGAGGCGTTGGACGATTCCACCTGCGCTGTAATGCTGGAACCCATCCAGGGAGAGGGAGGCGTGATACTTCCCGGTGAGGGCTACCTCCATGGCGTGGAGGCGCTTTGCAGGGAAAGGGGCGTGCTCCTGATCCTGGACGAGGTCCAGGTGGGCATGGGCCGGACCGGAAAGCTTTTTGCCCATGAGCACTTCGGGATAACCCCCGACATCGTGACCCTGGCCAAGGCCCTGGGAAACGGCCTGCCCGTCGGGGCCATGCTTTCCAGGGAGGAGTTGAGCGGGGCGTTTGCTCCGGGCAGCCACGCCACTACTTTCGGGGGGACACCCCTGGTTTCTGCTGTGGCCAAAGGGGTGCTCACAAGCCTTCTGGAGGACGGGTGGATCGAGAACGCGCGCAAGATGGGTGACTACTTCAAGGGTGAGCTCAAAAACCTTCAAGGGCGGCACGCCTGTGTGAACGATGTGAGGGGACTGGGATTGATCCTGGGAGTGGAACTGGATAGGCCCGGCGCGCCGGCTGTGGAGTTGTGCAGGAGAGAAGGGTTTCTCGTGAATTGCACACACGAGAATGTCCTGCGTTTCCTTCCTCCCCTTATCGTAACCGAGGGGGAGATCAACACCGTGATCCAGGGCCTGGACAGGGTCCTGGCCGGGTTCGGGAATTAGACGACATGAAACGAGACCTGTTGACACTTCGGGACCTGACAGCTGAAGAAATCCTCTTTCTCATCGATCGAGGGCTGGAGATAAAACAGGCCGGTGCGGGCTTCAGCGGAGTACTGGCTAATAAAACCATCGCTCTGATCTTCGACAAGAGTTCCACCCGGACCCGTGTATCCTTTGAGACCGCCATGTTTCGATGCGGAGGACGTACAGTCTTCCTTCACAGCGCGGACACCCAGATCGCCAGGGACGAACCGGTGGAAGATACTGCAAGAGTCCTGTCCCGGTATCTGGACGGGCTGGTGATCCGGACTTATTCCCAAGCTTTCGTTGAGGATATGGCCCGCTGGGCTGATATCCCGGTTATCAATGCGCTGACCGACCGATTCCACCCATGCCAGATCCTGAGCGACCTCATGACCGTGGTGGAAAAGCGAGGCGGCCTTCAAGGGCTCCGGGTGGCCTGGATCGGCGACGGCAACAACGTGGCCCATTCCTGGATCAATGCATCGGCGCTTCTTGGTTTTGAGCTTGTCCTGGCGTGTCCGCCGGGCTACGGTCCGGACAGAGATGTCCTGGATGCGGCAGGCGAAAGCATTCGTATGGTGGATTCCCCCGCCGAGGCGGCCCGTGACGCCCATGTCCTGAACACCGACGCGTGGGCCAGCATGGGTCAGGAACTGGAGCGGGAAAAGCGGGTTCGGGATTTCCAGGGTTTTCAGGTAGACCATGCCGTTGTGGAGGCCGCCGGCCCCGACGCCCTGGTCATGCACTGCCTGCCTGCACACCGGGGGGAGGAGATCACCTCAAGCGTGCTCGAGGGCCCGCAATCCGTAGTGTTCGACCAAGCGGAAAACAAGCTCCATCTTCACCAGGCCCTGCTGGAGTGGCTTATCGGAAATACCTGACAAGTTTTGAAAAGAATCTTTAAACTCCCAATTCCGGTCACAAATTCAGGAGAGAGATCGTGAGCGACAAGGACATAAAGAAAATCGTGCTGGCCTACTCGGGGGGACTGGACACCTCGGTGATTCTTGCGTGGCTCAAGGAGACATACCAATGTCCCGTCATAGCCTATGCGGCGGATCTGGGACAGGGAGACGATGCTGAGGAGATTCGAAAGAAGGCCCTTGCCACAGGCGCCGAAGAGGCCGTTGTGGAGGACCTGCGTGACGAATTTGTCCGGGACTTCGTATGGCCGTCCTTTCGGGCCAACGCGGCCTATGAGTCAGGCTACCTGCTTGGGACGTCCCTTGCGAGGCCGCTGATTGCAAAGAAACAGGTGGAGACGGCCCGGCGTTTCGGCGCTGACGCCGTCAGCCATGGAGCCACCGGCAAGGGAAACGACCAGGTGAGATTTGAGTTGGGCTACATGGCCCTGGACCCCACGCTCAAGATCATCGCTCCTTGGCGGATCTGGGAGTTCAAAGGAAGGGAGGACCTGATCCGTTTTGCCTCGCAGAGAGACATCCCGGTTCCCGTAACCCCGGCTAAGCCTTACTCCAGTGATGCCAACCTTCTTCACATAAGTTTCGAGGGAGGTGTTCTCGAGGATCCTTGGGCGGAGCCGCCGGAAGACATGTTTGTTATGACTGTATCGCCCGAGAAGGCGCCGGACCGTCCGGAATATGTGGAGATCACATTCCGTGCCGGGGACCCCGTAGGCCTGGACGGCCGGGAAATGACTCCGGCGGAAATTCTGGGCAGCCTGAATGAGCTGGCTGGGCGGCACGGGGTTGGAAGAATCGATCTGGTGGAAAACCGTTACGTGGGCATGAAGTCCCGAGGCGTGTATGAGACCCCGGGCGGAACCGTCATTCGTGCCGCCCATCAGGCAATGGAGTCCCTCACCATGGACAGGGAGGTTATGCACATTCGTGACGGCCTTGTCCCGCGTTACGCCGAAGCGGTTTACTATGGATACTGGTTCGGCCCGGAGATGCGCATGCTCCAGGCCCTGATGGACGAAGCCCAGAAGGACGTAAGCGGCACGGTGCGCATCAAACTCTACAAAGGAAACTGTATAGTGGCGGGCCGGAAGTCGGACCGATCTCTCTATCAAACGGACTACGTAACATTCGAAGAGGACGACGTCTACGATCAGAAGGACGCCGAAGGATTCATCAGGTTGAATGCGCTTCGACTCAAGATCGCCAAGCTTGCTGGAAGGGCGTGATCGGCGTCATGCGCGGCCACAGCCTTTATTTGCGGCCTGATCAGGCTATATTGTTGAAGGAAACCTGCTATGAGTAGTAAGGTATGGGGAGGGCGCTTTCGAGAGCCGCTTGACGAGGTTCTGGACCGCTTCAATGCCTCGTTCGAGTTTGACAAACGGCTCTACGTCCAGGATATAGAGGGCAGCATGGCCCATTGCCGTATGCTTGCGGCGCAGGACATTATCACCAAGGACGAGGCCGCTCAAATTGTTGAGGGCCTGGCTGAGATCCGCAGGGAGATGGACAGGGGAGAGCATGTTTCCGGTCATGGGGCCGAAGACATTCACTCCCTGGTTGAGGCGCTCCTGGTGGAGCGGATCGGGCCCCTGGGGGAGAAGCTTCACACTGCTCGAAGCCGCAACGACCAGGTCGCCCTGGATGTCCGGATGTACGTGCGGGCGGAAGTTAAGCGGCTGGACGAGGCCCTCAGGTCCATGCAGGCCGAACTTGTGGAGCTGGCGGAACGGAATGCGGATATTATCTGCCCCGGCTATACGCACATGCAGCGCGCCCAGCCCGTTCTCCTGGCCCATCATCTGATGGCTTACTATGAAATGTTCAAAAGGGATCGGAATAGACTGCGGGACTGCCTGGTTCGGGTTAATGTGATGCCCTTGGGGAGCGCCGCGCTGGCCGGGTCGACCTTTTACCTGGATCGGGAGATGGTGGCCGAGGCCCTTGATTTCAGCCAAATAAGTCGGAACAGCATGGATGCGGTGAGCGACAGGGATTTTGTGGCTGAGTTTCTCTTCGCGTGTGCGCTCGTGATGATGCACCTGAGCAGGCTGAGTGAGGAGCTTATTCTCTGGTCCACGCAGGAGTTCGGTTTTGTCCTGCTGCCCGATGCGTTCTGCACAGGCAGCAGCATCATGCCGCAGAAGAAGAACCCGGATCTCTTGGAACTGGTTCGGGGGAAGACCGGCCGGGTTTATGGAAACCTAACGGCCGTTCTTACCACTATGAAGGGCCTTCCCCTGACTTACAACAAGGACATGCAGGAAGACAAGGAGCCGCTGTTCGATACTGCCGATACGGTGGGACCCTGCCTGGAGGTAATGACGCGGCTGCTCCAAAACCTTTCCTTCAACAGCGAGGCCATGATGCGAGCCTCTGAGCGCGGATATCTCACGGCCACGGATCTGGCCGACTACCTGGTGACAAAAGGTCTTACTTTTCGAAAGGCCCACGAGACGGCCGGCGCAATGGTGCTCTTAGCCCTGGAGAGTAATCTGGAACTGAGCGAGCTATCCATGGATGAAATGAAGGGTTTTTCAGAGAGGATAGAAGAGGA
The DNA here is from genome assembly GCA_964512335.1 of uncultured Desulfobacterales bacterium. Classification (GTDB taxonomy): domain Bacteria; phylum Desulfobacterota; class DSM-4660; order Desulfatiglandales; family HGW-15; genus JAIPEI01. The sequence goes on along the minus strand of CAZEIA010000059.1, from coordinate 8,084 downwards.
TGTCTATGACTGGCTCGACCCGGCCAGGTGCGTGGCGCGGAGAAACGTGCCCGGCGGGACAGGGCCGGACATGGTTGCGTTGGAGATCAAGAAGGCCAAGGAGGAGATAAAGCCGTGAAGCCGATGCGATGGCAGGTCCTTTTACTCCTGCTGGTGGTCCTGGCCGGAGCCGGGAGTTGCGGGAAGAAGGGGGACCCTTCCATACCGATAAAAGGCTTTTCAGAGGAGATCAGAGACCTTTCCGGGGCTTGGGACGGGGGATTTATAGTGCTTTGGGGTGATTTTGCAAGGGTTTCCGGCGGCAAAGACATGGAGCGCATAAAGGGGTGCCGTGTCTACTACGGGGCCTACAATCCGGCCGAGCCACCCTGTGAGGGCTGCCCGGTGAGATACGAGGGGTATCACGAGTTCGGAGTCGAGAGTATCACCGGGGAAGGTTTAAACTGCAAGATTCCCGGCAAGCGCAAGGATGCATTGCACTACTTCAAGGTCCACCTGATCGGGCCGGAAGGGGCCCTGGGGCCGGCGTCGGAGCGGGTTCGCGTGGATCCTTTGGAATCGTGAACGATTTAGGGGCCTTTCGTGGGGCTTGTGTTGGGGAGTCCGTAAGCCATGCACCACTTTCAATACCGTAACGGTGAACTTTATGCCGAGGAGGTTCCTGTATCCAGCATCGTAAAGACGGTGGGGACCCCTTGCTATCTGTACTCTCACGCCACTCTGCTTCAGCATTTCAGGGCGTTTGACGGCGCGTTCGAGGGCATTCCCCATCTGGTCTGTTTTTCCATGAAATCAAACTCGAGCCAGGCCGTGCTGCGGCTCTTCTCCAACGAAGGGGGCGGAGCGGACATAGTAAGCGGAGGCGAGCTTTACCGTGCCCTGGCTGCCGGTGTGCATCCTGGGAAAATTGTATACTCGGGTGTGGGAAAGACCCGGGAGGAGATGTCTTATGCCATCCGCTCGGGCATCCTCCTTTTTGCGGCCGAGTCATCGCAGGAGATCGCGAGATTGAACGATGTGGCGGGCGTCGAGGGCGTAAAGACCCCGGTGGCCATCCGTGTGAACCCGGATATCGATCCCAAGACCCACCCCTACATATCCACGGGCATGCGAGAGAACAAGTTCGGTATTCCCATGGACCGGGCGTTCGGCGAGTACATCCGGGCGGCCGGCATGAAGAATCTGGCAGTGTGCGGGGTATCTTGTCATATCGGGAGTCAGCTCACCCGGATCAGCCCTTTCATCGAAGCGCTCAGAAGACTCAAGGACCTGATCGGGCGGCTTGCCGGAGAGGGAATCCGCATCCGGTATCTGGATCTCGGCGGTGGTCTTGGCATTACGTACGATCAGGAGACGCCGCCTGCTCCGAAGGAGTACGCCGCCGCTATCAAGAAGGAGTTGGACACGGACGATTTACTTCTTCTGCTGGAACCCGGCCGGGTCATTGCCGGCAACGCCGGGATTCTCGTAGCCAGGGTGCTTTACACCAAAGCCACGGAAGCCAAGACGTTCTTTGTCGTGGATGCGGCTATGAACGACTTGATCCGACCCAGCCTTTACGGCTCCTTTCACAGAATCCAGCCGGTTCAAGAGCGTGGGGGTTCAAGTGTTAAGGCGGACGTGGTGGGACCGATTTGCGAGTCCGGTGATTTTCTGGCCAAGGACCGTGACCTGGCGCCGTATGAGCCCGGGGATCTCATGGCCGTCATGAGCGCCGGGGCGTATGGGTTCAGCATGTCGTCCTCCTACAACTCACGCCCCAGAGCCGCAGAGGTTATGGCAAGGGGCGACCGCTTCGAGATCATTCGGGAGCGGGAGAGCTATGAAGACCTCATTCGTGGAGAACGCATCCCCGATCTGCTTTTGTAAGGCGGATGACGGCGTTGCAAAAGATCAGAGAGAGGCTATGGACCAAATCGATTTCTGGAAGATGAGCGGCAGCGGTAACGATTTTATCCTTATAGACAACCGGGACGGCAAGGTCGCCGAGGAGTCTATGGGCCGCCTGGTGGAGAGAGTTTGCCGCCGAAGGGAGTCCGTGGGGGCGGACGGGGTCGTTTTCGTGCAGGATTCCGTGACGTACGATTTTTCCTGGCGGTTTTTCAACGCCGACGGCGGCGAGGCTGAGATGTGCGGGAATGGAGGGCGCTGCGTCGCCCGGTTCGCCCACCTGAACGGCATCGCGGGACCAAAGATGACCTTTGAGACCCAGGTCGGACCCATATGGGCCGAGGTCCGCGGCCGTGTGGTCAAGATCCTCATGCCTCAGCCCTCCAAGATCGATCTGGATCTTGATTTGCCTGCGGGCGAGGGCTGGAAGAGCGCGGACTTTATCAACACGGGCGTGCCCCATGCGGTCCTGCAGGTAGATGACCTTTACCACTGCCCGGTGGTCGAACTGGGTCGAATGATCCGCAACCATGCTCTGTTTGCCCCCAACGGCACCAACGCGGATTTTATACATGTAACGGGGTCCGATTCCCTGGACATTCGAACGTACGAGCGGGGTGTGGAAGACGAGACGCTCGCGTGCGGCACCGGTGCCATGGCAGCCGCCCTGGTATCGGCCCGGCGCGGCCTGGTGGCGTCTCCGACCCGTGTGAAGACCCGGAGCGGGGAGGAACTCATTATTCACTTCGACAAGGAGGAAGTTCCCTTTACCAGGGTCTGGCTGGAGGGCAATACTTCCATCGTCTACCGGGCCCGCCTGGATCCGGAAGCCGTTTAGGGAGTCAAATGCGCCTGAGGTTCCGTGGAGGGAACTGGGCACAGGCGAAATTTTCAAAGAAGAGGGAGGTTGTCATGTTCAAAGGTTCCATTGTCGCAATTGTAACGCCGTTCAGGGGTGGACAGGTCGACGAGGAGACCTTTCGAATGCTCATTGAGGAGCAGGTCGAAAAGGGGACCAGCGCCATCGTGCCCTGCGGGACCACGGGTGAATCAGCTACGCTCTCCATGGGAGAACACGCCCGGGTCATCGATATCACCGTGAGCGCTGTGAACAAGCGGGTGCCGGTGATCGCCGGGGCCGGCGGGAACAGCACCCGGGAAGCGGTAGAGCTTACAGCTCACGCCAAGGCTGCCGGAGCGGACGCCACTCTCCAGGTTACCCCCTACTACAACAAGCCCACGCAGGAAGGCCTGTACCGGCATTTTGCCGCCATTGCCAGGGAGGTCTCTTTTCCCCAAGTGCTGTACAATGTGCCCGGAAGGACGGGCGTGAACATGCTCCCTGAGACCGTGGCCCGCTTGGCCGAGCTTCCCGAAGTGGTAGCGATCAAAGAGGCATCCGGCAGCCTGCCCCAGATGGCGGAAATTCTTCATCTGGCCGGAGAAAACATCACGCTGCTCTCGGGCGATGATAGTGTGACCCTGCCCGCACTCTCCATTGGAGGAAAGGGCGTCATATCCGTGGTGGCCAATCTGGTGCCCGGCGACAACGCCGAGATGATCCGAGCCTGGGAAGAGGGGCGGATAAACGAAGCGCGCGAGCGGTTCTTCAAGCTTTTTTCCCTTTCCAAGGCCATGTTTTACGAGACCAATCCCATACCCGTGAAGACCGCACTGTTCCTTATGGGAAAGGTTGACGGCGAGATGAGGCTTCCTCTTTCGCCCATGGCTCCGGCCAATGTGGAGAAGTTGAAAAAGGATCTCCAGGAATACGGGATTCTTTGACAGTGGTTTGTTGACGCGGCATATACGCAACTTCGGAGATACGATCATGACACGGGTGATTGTTGCAGGAGCCGGGGGCCGCATGGGCCGCCGCATTATCCACATGGTCCGGGAAAACCCGGAGGTAACCCTCACAGGTGCCTTTGAGCATGCCGATCATCCGTGTGTCGGGCTGGACGCAGGGGAGCTCGTGGGGCTCGGCGCACTTGGTGTGCCTGTCGCAGCTTCAGTAGAGCAGGCCGATTCTCAGGGGGACGTGCTGATCGACTTCACCTCGCCCGAGGCCACACTGGCGAACGTCAGGACGGCGGCCGTCAGGGGCTGGTCCCTGGTCATAGGGACCACCGGGATCGCCGGTGGACTCCTGGACGAGCTCAGGGAGCTGGCTTCAGGCCTGCGTTGTGTGATGGCACCCAACATGAGCGTCGGTATGAACCTCATGTTTCGCATCGCCGCTGAGATGGCGAGGGTCCTGGGTGATGACTATGACATGGAGATTCTGGAGGCCCATCATCGGTTCAAGAAGGACGCGCCGAGCGGGACGGCCATTCGCTTGGCACAGGCTTTGGCAAGGGCCGTCGGCAGGGACCTGAATAAGACGGCCGTGTATGAGCGAAAGGGCATGATAGGAGAGCGAAGCCGGGACGAGATAGGGATTCAGACCTGGCGTGCCGGCGACATTACAGGGGAGCACACGGTGATGTTCGGTGGCATAGGTGAACGGCTTGAATTGACGCATCGTGCTCACAATCGAGACAACTTCGCCAGGGGGGCTGTCCGGGCCGCGATGTGGGTTGTTGATCAACCCGTGGGATTCTACGATATGCAGGATGTGCTGGGACTTAAGTAAGGCAAGGGGCGAATGAAATAAATATTCCATCACGAAGAAGGCGAAGAAGGGATTTTTATTTTGTCTGCCCGCCTTCGTGAAGTCCACGTTCTTCGTGGTGAGTTGAATAGGACGTAATCCGGTATAAAGAGCTGATATATTGGAAGCGAGGGACATTCACATGCAATTCGAGAAAGCGGACCGGCTCAAGAAACTGCCCCCCTATCTCTTCAAGGAGATAGACAGGAAAAAGGCGGAAGTAAAGGCGCGTGGGGTGGATATCATCGATCTGGGTGTCGGAGATCCTGATCTTCCGACGCCGCCTCATATCATCGAGGCTCTGAAGTCCGGGGCCGAGGATCCGGCAAACCACCGTTATCCATCTTATTCGGGAATGAACACCTTTAAGGACGCCGTAGCCGAGTGGTACGAAATGCGGTTCAATGTCTTACTGGATCCGGCCACTGAGGTGGTTTCCCTGATCGGCAGCAAGGAGGGACTCGCTCACCTTCCTATGGCCTTTGTGAACCCGGGCGATGTGGCTCTGGTTCCTACCCCAGCCTATCCCGTATACAACACGGCCATCCTTTTTGCCGGGGGGGAGCCGGTCTTTATGCCCCTTTTGAAAGAGAACGGCTTTCTTCCGGATCTTGAGTCAATCCCAGGAGACACCGCAGACAGGGCTCGGATACTTTTCATCAACTACCCGAACAATCCTACCGCCGCTGTGGCCGAGGTGTCTTTTTTCGACCGGGTGGCGGCCTTCGCCCGGGAGCACGACATAATAGTCTGCCATGACGCCGCCTATACGGAAATGGCCTTTGACGGGTTTCGTCCGCCCAGTTTTCTTCAGGCCGAAGGGGCGCGGGAGGTGGGCGTTGAGTTTCACTCGCTCTCCAAGACGTACAATATGACCGGCTGGCGCATCGGATTTGCGGTCGGAAACCGGGAGGTGGTGGAAGGCCTGGGGGTCGTAAAGAGCAACGTGGATTCGGGCGTTTTTCAAGCGGTCCAGATGGCTGGGATCGAGGCCTTGCGGGGAGACCAGGCCTGCGTGGAAGAAATGATGCGGGTCTACGCCGAACGCCGGGACCTCATGGTCGCAGGGCTGAAGGAGGCCGGGTTCGATGTTGAGCCTTGCAGGGCTACCTTCTACCTGTGGGTGCGGGTGCCTGAAGGCTGGACCTCGGCGGGGATCACGGCCAGATTCCTGGAGAGCGGTGTGGTGGTCACCCCCGGCAACGGTTTCGGGGATCCGGGAGAAGGGTTCTTCCGGATAGCGCTTACCCAGACGCTTGATCGCCTGGAGGAGGCAGTGCAACGAATCAAGGCGGGTTCCCTTCAGGCGGGGTAGACTTGCGGATGTTCAATAGGGCCTACATCGGGATCGGTTCCAACATGGGTGAGCCTCAGGTTCACTGCCTCGAAGCCGTTAACCGCCTGGGAGAACTTCCCGTAAGCCGGCTTACTTCCCTGTCACGCTGGTACCTGAGCAGGCCGGTGGGAGTCGTTGGCCAGGATTGGTTTGTTAATGGTGTGGCGGAAATAGACACCAACCTGGCCGCCAGGGAGTTGCTGGACGCTCTTCTTGGAATCGAAGCGGACATGGGCCGGGTTCGAAAACAACGTTGGGAGTCCAGGATTATTGATCTTGACCTCCTCCTTTACGGGACCCGGCAAATTCACGAGGAGGAATTGACTGTTCCCCATCCCAGGCTGCACCTGCGGCGGTTTGTGCTGGTTCCCCTGGCAGACCTGAACCCGGCACTGTTGCACCCTGTTATGGGCCGGGCAATCGGGGAGCTCCTTGACAGCCTGGATGCCGTAGGCCAGGAACTCGTCCCCTTGAAAGCGGGGCTGACATGCTTCGGATCCTGATTATTGCTATTTTGATATATCTTCTGTACCGTCTGGTTCGTGGGTTCACGTGGCTGAAAGGGCCTCAGGGTCCTGAAGTGCAGGACGGGAAGGGAGAGGTGATCGACGAAATGGTGCAGGATCCCAACTGCGGGACTTACATACCTCGGAGCGATGCGGTGAAGCGGCGCGTTCGTGGAAAGGATCTCTGCTTCTGCAGCGACGCTTGTGCTGATGAGTACAAAAGGAAGGACCGGGATGAGTTGTGATGCCGACTAAAAGGATCGCAAGGTTTGTCGTCACGGCTGGGATTTATTGAATTGTCAAACAGGGTATGAAATGGTAATAATGGTAATATAAGGAGAAAGGGCGCGACCATGAAATTCTTCATTGATACGGCGAACATCGACGAGATCAAGAAGGCCAATGATTTGGGGCTGCTTGACGGGGTGACCACCAATCCGAGCCTAGTGGCCAAAGAGGGACGTGATTTTCGGGAGCTCGTCAGGGAGATCTGCAATTTGGTGGACGGCCCTGTGAGCGCCGAGGTGGTGAGCACCGACACGTCGGGAATGCTTCAGGAGGCCAGAGACCTCAGTACCATAGCGGACAACATAGTAGTGAAAATCCCCCTGATAGCCGACGGGCTGAAGGCGGTAAAGGTCCTTTCAGAGGAAGGTATTCAGACGAACGTGACTCTCTGTTTTTCCCCGATTCAGGCCCTTATGGCCGCCAAGGCGGGCGCCTCCTTCATTAGTCCCTTTGTGGGTCGCCTGGACGACCTCAGCCAGGTGGGCATGGAGTTGGTGGAGCAGATCGCCACTATCTATGAAAACTACGCCTATGACACCGAGATAATAGTGGCCAGCGTGCGGAATCCACTGCACGTCCTTGACGCCGCAATGATGGGTGCGGACATAGCCACGATTCCCTATAAGGTGATGGAGCAGCTTATCAAGCATCCGATGACCGACATCGGGCTGGAGAAGTTTCTCGCTGACTGGAAAAAGATGGGGTAGTCATGGGAGGCACAATTAGGTCAACCGGACTTCTTGCGCTGTTCATGTTATTGCCTTTTTTGTCGGGCGTTTATCCAGCTCACGCCGATATCTACCGTTTTCAGGACGAGAACGGGGTTTGGCGCTATACGAACGTAAAGAATGACTCACGGTTTCGTCTCTTCATCAAGTCGCGGGAGGAGATGGCTGTCGAGTACATCGATAAGTACGGTTCGATCATTGAACAGGCCTCGAACCTGTACCATGTGGAGCCGTCCTTGATCAAGGCCGTGATCAAGGCCGAATCAGCCTTCAATCACCGTGCGGTTTCCCACAAAGGAGCTCAGGGCCTCATGCAGCTCATGCCGGCCACGGCCGACCTGATGAGGGTGAATGATCCGTTCGACCCCACGGAGAACATATTCGGGGGGACGAAATATCTTAGTGGGCTCCTTGACCGCTTCGGCCACAACATGGAACTGGCGGTGGCGGCTTACAACGCCGGTCCCGAAGCAGTGGCGAGAAACAATGGGATACCTCCCTATCAGGAGACCCAGACCTTTGTCAGGCGAGTAATCCGTTACTACAACGGGTATCTGAGACAGAAGTGAGGGAAAGCCGGATTTTCTGTTGACAAACAATCGACAAGCAATAGAATATTCTTGTCTCAAAGCGGGAATAGCTCAGCTGGTAGAGCCTCACGTTGCCAACGTGATTGTCGCGGG
>CAZEIA010000058.1:16297-17437 GCA_964512335.1 uncultured Desulfobacterales bacterium | reverse complement strand
CTGTATTCGTGCCCTGATCATGGCGCCTACCCGTGAATTGGCAGAACAAATTCATAGGGATATCGAAATCCTGGGTCACAAGACGTGCATAAGAAGTGTTACTGTTTATGGTGGTGTGGCAATTAACCCGCAGATCCAGAAACTGAAGCGTTCCGATATTGTCGTCGCCTGCCCTGGCCGGCTTCTTGACCATATCGGACGTCATAGCATCGATCTTTCCCAAGTGGAAATGTTGGTTATAGACGAAGCTCACGAGATGCTCGATATGGGTTTTCTCCCTGATATCCGGCGGATTTCAAAACATCTTCCCAAAAAGCGCCAGACGTTGCTATTCTCGGCCACCATGCCTCAGGAAGTCCGCCGGTTGGCCGTGGACATACTGCAGGATCCGGTCACCATCCAGGAGGGAAACAGCACACCGGCTGATACTGTAAGTCACGCACTCTACCCGGTAGCCCAGCATTTGAAAACGGCGCTGCTGTTAAAGCTGCTTGGAAACACCAACACCAAATCGGTTCTGGTCTTTACCCGGACCAAACATCGCGCCAAGAGCTTGGGGGAAAAGCTTGTTGCGGCAGGATACCGATCCGCGTCGCTGCAGGGAAACCTTTCCCAGACACGCCGCCAAGCCGCACTGGACGGCTTTCGCAACGGGACTTACCAGATCCTGGTCGCCACCGACATCGCTGCCCGCGGAATTGACGTCACACGCATTTCTCATGTCATCAACTACGATATCCCGTCCACCCCTGAGGCATACATACACCGTATCGGCCGGACTGGTCGGGCAACCAGCAGGGGCGAAGCGTTTACATTTATTACAAGAGACGACACAGACATGGTTCGCGCTATCAACCGAATCATCGGTTCTGAGATAGAGCAGCGCACTTTATCCACTTTTGACTACAACGAGCCGACATCCAGTCCCGGCGGCCGTCCCAAATGGACGGGAGAGACGAAACAAAGACTGTCCGGGGTGAAAAAAAGTCTGCACAAAACAAAGTCACGTTCAAAGGCCTTTTCAATAGGAAGTCCCCCGATTTAATACACACCTCGAAAGACCTGATCTATTTGGGAACATTAGGTGCGGCATCAGTGCATGAGCGCTTGTTCGGGTGGAAGATGGTGTACATTGTCTTG
>CAZEIA010000058.1:13258-16197 GCA_964512335.1 uncultured Desulfobacterales bacterium | reverse complement strand
CCTGGATGTCCACATCACGTTCCAAAGCAAAGGAAAGATCCGTTGCGATTTAAAATCTAAATTATGAACAGTCTCCATTTATACAGGTTTGTCATTAATGTGGAAAAACTTGTTTAATTTTGATGATGCCGGTCTTACCAAGAGCTTATTCCTGGCCTTTGTAATACTTTTCTTTCACGTTGGAATACTGTTGCTGGTAGCTCTTCTAGCTGTTTTTTTCGGGTTTATCACTAAATATTTCGGGTGGATTCTTCTGGCCTTGGGTCTGGTCATAGCCGGCACGATCTTTTATATTGTGTATTCCCTGAAAAGGCGCAGCAGCGGTATTGCAGAGGTCCTGAAAAGGCCGGAGTTCCGGGGCAAGACAGTGGAGTTGAAAATATTGGGCGGCCTGGCATCGCTGAAAGTGGCCGATCAACCGGAATCAGGGCCTTTGCTTGAATATGAAGATCGACCGGAACCGAGATACCTGGAATCACCGGATTCCTCACGCGTGCGTGAATTGTCGGAGTTGGCCCGCCTCCTGGAAAACGACCTGATTACTCCGGAAGAATACCAGCAGGCCAAGAACAAGATATTCAACCGGTAAATTCATCCTCACACAAAACCCTTTTACAAGCAGCTAACCCCAGGACCGGACACTAAAAGAACGGTTTATACATGGCGGCGGGGCTGAGCCGTGGGGATACCGCATTTGGTCATTACAATCTGCCAAACCTGTATGCTTCTGGCCCGGAAAGCCCCGGCGCAGGAAAGCAGATAATACTCCCACATCCTCTTGAAGCGCGCATCATAACGCCTGCTCAACTCCGGCCAAGCCTGCTGAAAATTGCGGTTCCAGGCCATCAGCGTCTTGTCGTAGTGGAGGCCGATATTGTGCAGGTCCTCTATCACGAAGAGTCGTTCAACGGCCTTTGCGATCTGGGTGATACTCGGGAGCATGCCGTTGGGAAAGATATATTTGGTTATCCAGGGATCGCAACCGCTGCGGGACATGTTGCCGCCGATGGTGTGCAGCAAAAACATACCGTGGTCTTTCAGGCAGCGGTGAACCACCTTCATAAAGGAACGATAGTTTTTCCCGCCCACATGCTCGAACATGCCCACGGATACGATCTTGTTGAACCGGCCCTCGATGGCGCGATAATCACAGTCTTCAAAATGTACGGGCAGGCCCTTGCAGAGGTCCCGTGCATAACGGAGTTGCTCCTGTGAAATGTTGACGGCAGTCACAGTGCAACCGATATGCTCTGCCGCGTATTTGGCCAGCCCGCCCCATCCGCACCCTATGTCCAGCAAATGGTCTGCAGCCGTAAGATCAAGCTTGGCGCAGATAAGCGCCAATTTGTCCTGCTGTGCCTGCGCCAGGTCGTCCGAATTTTCGAAATAGCCACAACTGTACTGATTGTAAGGATCCAGAAATGAGAAAAACAGATCGTTGCCGAGATCATAATGCCTCGCGGCGATCATGCGGGAACGCGCCATGGATTGAAGGTTGAACAGGATTGCAGGCAGGAACCGAATCAGGTAACGCAGGTCTCCCCTGACTTTTCCTTCAAGGTCGGCACACAGAAGACGGTAAATCATTTCATCCGTTTGCCGGCAGTCCCACCAGCCATCCATATAGGATTCACCCAGCCCAAGGCTTTTTTCCCGCCATACCCGCGCATACCATCGCTCATCCTTGACCTGTATGTCCCAGGGGTTCGAGCCGTTGACAGTGATTCCGGCATGTCCGAGCATCTCACGTATTGCATCGGATATAATCATTGGCAGCCTCCGTCGGTATAAACCTCCACTATTACTGAATCAGACTTTTTCCCTTCCCTCTCTTGAAGCGTTCCTAAAGGATATATGCCCTGCGCTGGTGTGAAATTATCAGTATTCATAAAATTCTGTGTACCAAAAGGCAGGGAAGGCTTTCTTATTGACACATAACTTTCCTTACGGATATCATCTGTTAAAAAAAGCGGCCTATTATCATATAATATCATCTTTAGTTTTAAACAGACACCTATGTTTGCCTTTTAATACCCTTAAAATAATCAAAACATGGCAAATTGTATGTCTTTAAGCTGGCTAGAGCCATTTTTATCTTTCATATTATGGATGGCTTCAATATCAAGCCTGTTTTTTATTGTCAGTATTTTATTTATTCCATGGGTTATAATAAAAATTCCATATGACTATTTTTACCCGGAAACCCGACAGCCCGTGCGCACTGTGTCCCCTTATCCCAAGCTTAACTTCCTGCTCACTATAGTCAAGAATCTGGTCGGCGGTCTATTCATTATAGCGGGGCTGGCCATGCTCGTTCTCCCCGGACAAGGCCTGCTGACCATCCTTATTGGAATGACCCTCACCAATTTCCCGGGCAAATACAAACTGGAACAAGGCCTGGTTCGGCGCAAGAGCATTTTACGGGCCATGAACTGGATCCGAAGCAAAGCACACCGCCCCCCCATATGGACTCCCCCTGAAAACTGAGTCAGACCCAAACGTAACACTCCGGGATTTATGCGCCAAATTACTTCTGCCAAAAGCAGGCAGGTTTTCAGGTAAGCATGATATCCATATGGAAGGCCGGTTCCGGAAAGCGGGACCGTCTCGGCTGAGAAGGGGTATTGTATGTTTGCGATGAGAAACGAAAGGTGTTTCTGTTATGGGGCAGGGGTTTAGATCACCGCCCGGCGGCCCGAAGAGCCGCTCCATCCAGGACGACTCTCACCTTTGTCAGCAGGTCCGTCACCTGGTACGGCTTGCCCACATACCCAGCCGCACCCGATTCAAGAATATCTTTCATCCTGGGGTCAAGGGCATAGCCGCTGGCAATAATTACCGGCACGGCAGGGTCTAATTTGAGCAGCTCCCGCATACAGGCCTGACCTCCCATTCCGGGCATTCCAAGATCAAGCACTGTCAGATGAGGCCTGACTTCC
>CAZEIA010000058.1:2536-13248 GCA_964512335.1 uncultured Desulfobacterales bacterium | reverse complement strand
CCAAGATCAAGAAGCACCAGGTCAATGTCGTGCGCCCGGGCCTTGTAGACCGCCAATGCCTCTTCGCCGCTCTGCGCCAGGAGGCCTTTATAGCCGAAGTGTTTAAGAACCCCAACCGCTGATTCCCGGACGGAAATTTCATCGTCGACAACAAGAATGGTCTCACTGCCCCCTCTGGGCGGAATCAACTCCGCCTCTTCACGAGCCTTATCGTTTTCGTGCACCATGGCGGGCAGATAGATCTTGAAGGTGGTTCCCAGACCCTCTTCGCTGTAGCACATAATATATCCGCCGTGGCTCTTGACGATGCCGTAAACCGAGGCAAGGCCCAGCCCGGTGCCCTTCCCCACCTCTTTGGTGGTGAAAAACGGTTCAAAAATGTGCTGCACGGTCTGCGCATCCATGCCGTGCCCTGTGTCGGTTACGCTCAGAAGGACGTACTCACCGGGCACCGCCCCGAGATGATTGCTGCAATAGTTTTCGTCCAATGACACGTTCTGGGTCTCAATCGTCAACCTGCCCCCTTCGGGCATGGCGTCCGCAGCATTACTCCCCAGGTTCAGCAGGATTTGCTCCACCTGAATGGGATCGGCGCTAGCGGACCGCAGGTCTTCGCTCAGATGGATCTCTATATCAATCATCTTGGGAATGGTCCTCTTGAGGACCTTTTCAATGTCCACAACCTCTTGGTTCAAGTTCACAGGCCGCCGTTCCCCTTCCACCTTGCGGCTGAAGGCCAGAAGCTGACGTACAAGGGCCGCGGCCCTGCCGGTCGCCTTCTCAATCTCCTTTAGCTCATGCCTGCCCGCATCATTCTCGCCTTTTGTAAGGAGAAGGAGTTGTGTGTACCCGCTGATGGCCTGAAGAAGGTTGTTGAAATCATGGGCAACGCCCCCTGCCAGCGTGCCTATGGCCTCCATCTTCTGGGCCTGGCGGAGCTGGCTCTCGAAGCTCTTTCGCTCCGTGATGTCACGGACGTTGGCCTGAAGCACAAGGGTTTCTCCAAGCCGGTATGAGGTCAGAATAACCTCGGCCGGGAAGGTCTCTCCGCTCTTGCGTTTGTGGAGCCATTCAAAGCTGACAAAGCCTTCTGCTTCCGTGGCCTGAGCAATTTTCTCCCTTGATGATTCATATGATTTTCTTCCATCCGGCTGAAAAGGCGGGGAGAAGTCAGCCGGCCTGGAATTGATGAAGTCTTCCTTGCTGTCCAACCCGTACAGCTCCAATGCGCGAGGATTGCAGTCAAGAAGCTTTCCCTCTCTTGTAGTGATGGTGATTGCATCTTGAGAGCCGTCAAAAACCGCCCTGAACTTCTTTTCGCTCTCCTCGAGGCCGGCGATTTTCTCTTTGAGGAGTCGCTTGAGAAAAAACGTGATAAATATCAGGCCCAACACAAGGAGGAGGGCGAAAATGCCTGCAAGCTTCAAAAGGCGCATGGTTTCCGGGGTTACTCCAAGGTCTGCATTGAGGGTTATCCAGCTTTTGCGGACCCCCTCGATTTCGCCCCTTGGGATATTGTCCAGGGCCTTGCGGACGGCGCTGAAGAGCAGGGGATATTCGCGGCTTACCCCTATGCTCCAGGCAAACGTGTAGTCTGTCTTGCCGGCCACCCGCAGATTGGGAATTCCTTCCTCGCTTATGTAGTAGGCGGCCACTGCCAGATTTTCCACGATTGCGTCCAGTTGGCCGAAAGACACGGCGCGCAGTCCTTCGGGCACGCCCTCAACAGGCACCACATCGAATCCGCCCATGGCGCGGTCGCGCACGTACTTCTCGGTCGCATACCCTGAAACAACACCTACGCGGAGACCCTTAAGGTCTTCCCAGCCCGCCTCTCCCCTAAAGGATCGCGCGGTTATAACCACCACCGGCACTGTGGCATACCGGGCCGTGAAGAATGCGAAGCGTTCCCGCTCAATGGTCCGCACGATTGTCGGAGCAATGGCGCACTCACCGCTCTCGAGTGCGGCCAGGTGCTTGTTCCAGTCAGGGCATGGGCTCTTGATAAAATTTATGCCCAGCCGCTTCTCCACCATGCCGACGATGTCCGCGCCCATTCCCACAAACTCACCCGTCTTGGAAATGAACTCGATGGGCGGAAATTCGGTATTAAAAAAAAGCGTCAGTTTTTCGGGGTTGTGGTCGAGCCAGGATCGCTCTTCAAGGGTAAGTTCTACGGACGAGTGGGCTTCGGCTTTAAAACAGATCAAAGGGCCCCAGACCAGGAAGACCAACAGCAGGGTCATGGATGCAGGGCGGGCATATATCGGCCACCGGCGTGTCCCTGGTTGATTATCATAGGAGTTCATGGGCGGTTTCATCCCGCTTACGAACATTATTGTCCGTCCAGTACCGCCCTGATTTTGGCCGCCAGGTCCTGTCTGGAGAAGGCTTCTGGATGAAATTCACGCCGTCTTCCAGGACACCGTGGTGGGCGATCACGTTGGTCGTGTAACCGGACATGTAGAGGGTCTTGAGATCAGGGAACAGGGCATGCAAACTCTCTGCCAAATCACGGCCGTTCATCCTGGTATGAAAAAGAGGATACTTGATCTCCGCAGTATCCGCAGGCGGTAATCAAGAGAGATCCTCTGACAGGAAGCATGGGCGGGCCGGGATCAAGAGTTTAAAACTTATACGAAACAGGATGTCACATAAGTTTACCGGGTATATTATATCATCAAAGGGCACGTGGTCAATTTCTGCGCCCGATATCTGCGCCCGATGTCAAACCGGTTGTCCGGTCTACGTCTTTTCGGCCCACGAAGGAACGCCGTGTCTTTGCGCCACTTTTTCGAACATTCTCACGAGCCCGGTTATCAGGGCGTAAGTCCCTTCTATTGTGAGGTTTTTCTCGGCTGTGACATCAAAAAATATGTTGAGGCTGGAATTCATGCCGTCCTCCGGTCTCCAGTAGCAGAAAAGAACAGGCACCCTGGGGAGCGGGTACAGAACGATGGAGATGTCCGAATCAAACAGGTTGTCCGCGCGCTTGCCGTTAAACACATGGAGCATGTCCTCAAACAGGTCCGTGTAGAAATCCGCCACCTTCTTCAGCGGCTTTTCACATCGCTGTTCGAACAATCCCGCCCAGGCGGCCCCACCCCGGAGTTCCCGGAACGGGACCCAGTTTCCTGATACGGGCCGGCCCTCACCCTCCAACACATATGTGAGCAAGGGGATGGCGAGCCATGGGTGGACATGGATCTCGGATGTAACTTTTCCCTTGGTGTCCACGTGAACGTCTTTTCCGCAGACCTTGATGGTCAAACGCTCTCCTGTGAACCTTCCTCCAAGACGAACCGCAGCCGAGGCAAGGTCCATGACCGCAACCCTGTTCCGAAGATTCGCAGCGGCTTCTTCCATTTCTTCATCGTTGCTCCTGCCGCCTGCGGCATCGGCTGTATATTCTTTGCGTAGTTGAGGATCGAGACGAGGACATTCATCCAGAGACCTCTTGCCCTTGAACACGGCCGCGGCAAAGGCCAGGCAGGTCTGTTCGCCGCATTCCCGGCAGTTGGATTTATCCAGGATCTTGAGGATGTCCATCGGGGTTTTCAAATGTTTCATGAAAAATTTCTCCTTTCACGGCATCCTGTTGACCTTATCATAATCATTTTAAAAGCGCTTAAAAGTCCTTTATCCAAGCACCTGTGAGCCCCCCGGAAGGGGCCGTGCTCACAGCCTTTATTAACAGGCCTTTACGGGGTTGTTTTCCTTTCGCACTTGGGGTACGGAGATAATGAAAAAACAAGGGGCTTAGCAATGACAATTCAAAAACCCGAGGAATCCGTGGACGGGATCAAGAGGCTCCTTCGACTTGCTCGATACATGGGCGCGACCGACGCCGCCGTGATTTCCACTGATTGCATCCTCATCGAGGACCACCTTGCTGGTCTCTGCCTGAAGCCCCGCTGCCCCAGCTATGGTATGTCGGCAAGCTGCCCGCCTTACGTATCCGGACCGGCCGGCTTTCGGGCCCTGGTCAAGGAGTTTCATAACGCCCTGGTATTCAAGATCGAGGTGCCTTCTAATGTACTGCTCTCAAGCGACCGCCGTGATATCTTCCGGCTCCTTCATGAAATCGCCGCGGGAGTGGAGCAATCCGCCGTCCGGGCGGGGTATGCCCGATCACAGGCCTTTGCCGGCGGATCATGCAAGGATCTCTTCTGCCCGGACGAGGCTGAATGTCAAGTGATGGCCGGCGGCTCGTGTCGCAACCCTGAGCGGGCCAGGCCTTCCATGTCCGGGTTCGGAATCGATGTATCCAGATTGATGGAAGGAGCCGGTTGGTCCATGAACCGGGCCGCGTTGAGCGACCGGGCTGACAATCCCTCCACAGGGACCCTCTCAGGACTGGTGCTCATCGGGTAAAGCAGCTCCGGCCACGCCCCGTTGCCCCTGACATTCCACCTTGACTAAACGCCCCTGATGTGACAAGTAACGGCATGCCGCCGGGCGGGGGAGACGCCCGTCGCACAGGAATGGTGCAAGGAGTTGTTGTTGGAAAATACTTCAATCAAAGACGTTGATAAGGGAAGAGCGCGCAAGAAAAAGAGCGCCCTGAGGGAATATGCCGAAGCCGCGGCCATTGCCGTTCTCCTGGCCCTCTTCATCCGCACGTTTGTGGTTCAAGCATTCAAGATTCCTTCGGGATCCATGGAGCCGACCCTTCTCGTCGGCGACCACATACTGGTGAACAAATTCATTTATGGAATAAAGCTTCCCTTCATTCGAAAGACCATCATCCCGGTAAGCGAACCTGAACGGGGGGATGTCATCGTCTTTATTTACCCTGTGGATCCGAGCAAGGACTTTATCAAGCGGGTCATAGGAATTCCAGGGGACAAGGTGGAGATAATAGACGAGAAGCTGTTCATCAACGATCGTCCCTACACGGATGATTACGGAGTTTACACAAAGCGCTCCGGGCACACGGCGAATCCGGGCGCAAAGTACAACTACGGTCCGGTAACAGTACCTGAAAACAAATACCTGGTCATGGGGGACAACCGCGACCACAGCTACGACGGCCGGTTCTGGGGCTTCGTTCCCGAGCCTTCAATCAAGGGTGAAGCCTTCTTGATATACTGGTCATGGCCTAACTGGAAAAGGACCTTCAACACCATCGAGTAGGGCCCGGATTATCCCCCGCAGCCGGACCCCCTGCGCAGCTTAAGTGCCTCCTGAATCGTCCACTTAACATCCGGGTGAAGGACAAACCCACCGAGCCGGTGAGTGGAGACGATACGCACCTCGCTCACGTCCGACCCAGCCTCGAGTCGTCCTTGCACAAGCCACCCCCAGTAGTCCGCAATCACGTAGTGGTACTGGATTCTTCCCTGTCCGTCCCTGATAACCCTCTCCACGAGCTGGACCAGCCCTGCGACCCGAATACGCACCGAGGCCTCCTCGAGAATTTCCCTTTCGAGGGCCGCCTGCATGGATTCTCCCAGCTCCACGACCCCACCTGGCAGACTCCACTCTCCAAGCGCCGGTTCACTTGCCCTGCGCGCCAAAAGGACGGCGTCGTCCTGAAAAATTACACCTGCAACTCCCAGGATGGGTCTCACCGGATACTCGCGATCAGACACGTTCACCTCCAAAGGTTAATGGGCACAAGGCAAAGGTCTTGCCGTGAGCCATAAGATGCTGCACCGTTCCTTTGTGCTTGTGCGCCATGCATGGTAATGTTAATTTAGATAGTTTAGGGTCCGAATTCAAGCGCCGAGAAAACATACCGATGGAGGAATAATCAAATGGCAGCAAAGACTAAAACCATCGAGGGAAACGAAGCAGCCGCTCACGTAGCCTATGCCATGAGCGAGGTGGCCGCCATCTACCCCATCACCCCTTCCAGCAGCATGGGGGAGTACTGTGATGAATGGGCGGCTTACGGCCGCAAGAACATCTTCGGTGAAAGACTCAAGGTCGTTGAGATGCAGTCAGAGGCCGGCGCCGCCGGGGCCGTACACGGCGCGCTTTCCGCCGGGGCCCTTTCAACCACCTTCACCGCGTCCCAGGGCCTCCTCCTGATGATCCCAAACATGTACAAGATCTCAGGCGAAATCATGCCGGCGGTGTTTCACGTATCAGCCCGGGCCATTGCCTCCCACGCCCTTTCCATATTCGGGGATCATTCGGACATCAATATTGTCAAGCAGACCGGATTCTCCCTGCTCGCATCCGCTTCGGTCCAGGAGGTCATGGACCTGGCCCTGGTGGCACATCTGGCCGGCATCCGTTCCAGCCTCCCCTTTGTCCACTTCTTCGACGGCTTCAGGACCTCCATGGAGATCCAGAAAATCGAACTCATCGATTACGAGGACATGGCCGCTCTCGTGGACTATGATGCAATCGAGGAGTTCCGGAGCCGGTGTATGAACCCCGAGTACCCTCAACTCAGGGGAACGGCACAGAACCCGGATGTCTTTTTTCAGAACCGCGAGGCCGCCAACCCCTTCTTCGCCCGGATACCACACATCGTACAGGAGGAGATGGACCGGGTAAGCGACCTGGTGGGCCGCAAATACCGCCTTTTTGATTACGTGGGCGATCCGGAGGCCGACCGTGTGGTCGTGTCCATGGCGTCAAGCTGCGACGTGATCGAGGAAACCGTCAACCATCTCAACAACCTGGGTGAGCGCGTCGGCCTGCTCAAGGTCCGCCTCTACTACCCGTTCGCGCTTGAGGCCTTTTTCCGAGCCCTTCCAGGGACAGCAGAGAGCATCGCCGTGCTGGACCGCAGCAAATGCCCCGGCGGTATCGGGGAACCTCTCTATCAGGACGTGTGCACCGCCTTCCAGGACCGGGCCGACAAACCGGTCGTCGTGGGTGGGCGGTACGGCTTGGGCAGCAAGGACTTCACTCCCACCATGGTAAAGGCGGTATTCGACAATCTGCGCTCCGCAGTGCCCAAGAATCATTTCACAATAGGCATCAAGGACGACGTGACATACACCTCTCTCGAAATCGGCAAGGAGATAGACGCATCTCCCAAGGGAACTGTCCGGTGCAAGTTCTGGGGCCTGGGCGCCGACGGGACCGTGGGCGCGAACAAGAACGCCATCAAGATCATCGGTGAGAATACGGACATGTACGCCCAGGCGTACTTCGCATACGACGCCAAGAAGTCAGGGGGCATCACCGTCAGCCACCTGCGTTTTTCCCCTCACCGCATCCAGTCGCCCTACCTGCTCACACAGTCCGATTTCATCGCCTGCCACAACCCGGCCTTCGTGAACCAGTACGACCTGCTGGAAGGTATTCGAGAAGGCGGCACGTTTCTCCTCAACTCCCCCTGGAGCATTGATGAGTTGGAGGAGAACCTTCCGGACCGCATGAAGCGGACCATCGCCAACAGAAACATCGCTTTCTACAACATCGACGCCGTCAAGATCGCATCGGACCTGGGCCTGGGTGGCCGTATCAACATGATCATGCAGGCCGCATTCTTCAAGATCGCCGACGTCATTCCCCCGGAAGAGGCCTTCGACTACATGAAGGATGCCATTAAAAAGACCTACGGGAAAAAGGGCGACAAGGTGGTTCAGATGAACGTGGACGCCGTTGACCGGGCCGTGGGTGCACTCGAGAAGATCGAGGTCCCCACGTCCTGGGCCACGGCGGGTCACGAGGCCTATGCACACCGGGACGAGCCGGAGTTCGTCCGGGAAGTCATGCGGCCGATGCTGGCCCAGCAAGGAGACAAGCTCCCTGTGAGCAAGCTGCCTGTGGACGGGATCTTTCCGACTGCGACCACCCAGTACGAAAAAAGGGGCATAGCCGTCAACGTACCGGAATGGCAGCCCGAAAACTGCATTCAATGTAACCAGTGCTCCTTTGTGTGCCCCCACGCGGTAATCCGGCCCGTGCTGGCCCGGGAAGGCGACCTCGAGGATGCCCCTAAAGACTTCCTGACCGTGGAGGCCAAGGGCAAGGAGCTTAAGGGTTACCGCTACCGCATTCAGGTCAGCCCCTTGGACTGCACCGGGTGCGGCAACTGCGCCCAGGTCTGCCCGTCCAAGAAAAAGGCCCTGTTGATGAAGCCCCTGGCCACCCAAAAGAATCAGATCACAAACCATGCCTTTTCCCTGGATCTTCCCAGGCCTGGAGACGTCATGCCCGTCACCTCGGTCAAAGGGAGCCAGTTTCGCCAGCCGCTGTTCGAGTTCTCAGGGGCCTGTCCCGGATGCGGGGAGACTCCTTACATCAAGGTGATTACACAGCTTTACGGGGATCGCATGCTCATCGCCAATGCCACCGGCTGCTCCTCAATTTACGGTGGATCGGCCCCCAGCTGCCCCTACACTGTGAACGAGTTCGGCCACGGACCTGCCTGGGCCAACTCCCTCTTTGAAGACAATGCCGAGTACGGATTCGGAATGGAACTCGCTGTCAGCTATCGTCGCGACGCTCTGGCCTCCAAAATCCGTAGCGCCCTGGAGGGCGATCTTTCAGACGAACTCCGAGAGGCCCTGGAAGGCTGGATCGAGCATATGAATGACGCCGAGCAGTCCAGGGAGCTGGGGGACCGGATCGTGGAGCTCATTGAGGGACAGGTCATGGACCCCGGGGCCGAGGTCAACGAGGACCTCATGGACATCCTGGAGCAAAGCGACTACCTGACCAAAAAATCCATCTGGATTTTCGGAGGGGATGGCTGGGCATACGATATCGGGTACGGCGGTCTCGACCACGTCATGGCCGCCGGACGCGACGTGAACGTACTTGTAATGGACACCGAGGTCTACTCCAACACGGGGGGCCAGTCCTCCAAGTCAACACCCACTGGCGCAGTGGCCAAGTTCGCTGCAAGCGGAAAACCCACTCGCAAGAAAGACATGGGGCGGATGCTGATGACCTACGGCTATGTCTACGTCGCCTCTGTGGCCATGGGTGCAAACAAGAACCAGTTCATGAAGGCGCTGGTGGAGGCCGAGAGCTACCCTGGACCATCCATTATCATCGCCTATGCCCCCTGCATCAATCACGGAATCAACATGGGCCTGAGCCAGGAAGAGATGAAAAAAGCGGTTGAGACCGGTTACTGGCCGCTTTACCGTTTCGACCCGCGGCTCAAGGACGAAGGCAAGAATCCCTTTATCCTGGATTCCAAGGAACCCGCCGGAGACTTCCAGGAGTTCCTCATGGGAGAGGTGAGGTATTCCAGCCTGACGCGCACCTTTCCCGACAGTGCGGAAGCGCTCTTCAAGAAGGCCGAGGAAGACATGCGTGACCGTTACGAGACTTACAAGCACATGGCTGCACAGGAGAGCGAGGAGGCTCAGGAAAGCTAGTCGGCATCTTGGCGAGAGATATCAAAAGGCAGGTTCCGGAACTCCGGAAGCCTTCTCGCCCGCAGCCGCTCCACGTCCTCGACACTGGTTAGGTCATAGTGAATGGGCGTGATCGTTATATAATTCCCCTTGAGTGCGGCACCATCGGTGTCCGGGTTTTCCGGTTCCACGGGGATCTCTCCGGTCAACCAGTAGTAGGCATTTCCCCGGGGATCGATGCGGCGGTCGAATCTCTCCTTGAAGCGGCTTATCCCTTGCCGGGTCACGGAAACGCCGGCTATCTGCGAGGGCGGCAGGGCCGGGATGTTCACATTGAGCGCCGTTCCGGGACGCAGCCCGTCCTCGGTGAGGAAGCTGATTATTTCCCGGGTGAAAGCAGCGGCAAAACGGTAGTCCGGGTCCCGCAGGGTGTCCAGGGAGATCGCCGCGGAACGTATGCCCAAGAAGGCCCCTTCCGTGGCGGCCGACACCGTTCCGGAATAGAGCACGTTCACCCCCACGTTGGCACCGAGATTGATGCCTGAGAGAACAACGTCGGGCGGGGGATCGAGAAGCTCCTGCACGGCGATCTTGACGCAGTCGGCCGGTGTACCTGAAACTCCGTATCCGAAAAAGGCGCCTGAGCGCGTAACCGGTCTCACCCGCAGCGGGGAGCTGAGGGTTATGGCGTGGCCCACGGCGCTCATCTCCACTTCCGGGGCCACCACGTGGACCTCGAATCCTTCCCTGAGCTCCATATAAAGGGCCATGAGCCCTGGAGCATGAATGCCGTCGTCGTTGGTGAGTAGTAACCGCATGCGGCCTTGTATCCCCTTTCGTGCCGTATTACATAACACGGCGCCTCCTGAGAAGGAAGAGGAATTGATGGGGTTTTCATTGCACCGGCCCTTCATCTGCTGTATAAGGTATACCAACAACCGTCTCGTCCTTCTTGAGGCATTAATCCATACCGGGGACCCCACGGTTTGAGTGAACCGTATGAAAGCCGGGAAGACCTATACATCCGAGCGCTGGAGACCGTTCTCCGGTCCGGAGCCCTCGTCAACTCCACCCTGAATATCGAGACCGTGCTCGACCACGCCATGCAATGGGCCGAGGAGTTCATGGAGGCCTCGGCAAGTTCCATCTACGAGCTGGACGAAGCCACAGATGAGCTCTTCGTCCGGCTCGCGCGGGGCGAGAAGAAGGAGTCCGCCAGCGAAATCCGGCTCCGGGTCGGGGAGGGAATCGCCGGTAACGTGGTTCAGTCCGGTGAGCCGGTAATCCTCCAGGACGTGGGGCAGGACAGCCGGTTTGATAGCAAATTCGATCTCTTGACCGGGTTCAATACCCAATCCATGATCTGTGTCCCACTGATCGTCAGGGGCCGGCCCATCGGCGCCATCCAGGTAATCAACAAGAAATCAGGGGAGG
>CAZEIA010000058.1:0-2436 GCA_964512335.1 uncultured Desulfobacterales bacterium | reverse complement strand
GTCAGGGGCCGGCCCATCGGCGCCATCCAGGTAATCAACAAGAAATCAGGGGAGGGTTTCACCCGGACGGACCTCGATCTCCTTACAGCCGCTTCCCAGCAGATAGCCGTGGCCATTGAAAACGCCAAGCTGTATGAACGCCTTCGGCATAAGTTCCAGCTCACTGAACAGGAGCTCAAAAGGACCCAGGCGCGGCTTCTTCGCAGCGAGCGGCTGAGTGCCGTGGGAAATCTGGTCCAGGGCGTGGCCCATGAGATCCGCAACCCTCTCATGACCATAGGAGGCTTTGCTCGTCGGATAAAGTCAAAGGAGACAGAAGACAAGAGCCTGTCCCGCTATGCCGACATTATCCTTGAGGAGGCCGGCCGGCTGGAAAAGCTGGTCCAGGATGTCAGGGAGTTCTCGGAAGTCCAGACGGCTAAACTGAGCCCAAGCCGCATTGAGGCGGTAATCGAAGAAATAGTTCCTAAAATCGAGGCGCTGGCACAGGAGACCGGCGTTCAGGTCCGTCTAAGCATGGATGACGACATTCCTCCCTTGGACATGGACTGCTCTCAGATGGCCAAGGCCCTTCTGAATATCGCCGAGAACGGAATAGAGGCCATGCCTTCGGGAGGAAACCTGGAAATACAGATCCTCAAGGGCAAACGAAATCTCTCCCTCTGCATTTCGGACACCGGAAAAGGAATCACCGAGGACCAGCGCAACTCTGTTTACGACCCTTTCGTGACATCCAAGACCCGTGGGGCCGGGCTGGGGCTCACCATGGTCCACCGAATCATCACGAACCACCATGGGGAGATAGAGATCCAGACAGCCGAAGGAAAAGGAACGACGGTCACGGTCCGAATCCCTTTTCCCCTGCCGAATGCTTCGGAAAACCGTCAAGATAAGCGAGAGGTCGCATGAAACAAAAAGGCAAAAGCCGAATCGGTCTTTGGATCCTTGTTCTTTTCATCCTTTTGGCGGCGGGCACGGCCGCGTATTTCGCCTTTCTGAGGCCGGAACAAGAACCGGCCGAAAGGCATGCGGACCCAGAGGACGAGGCGGACCCCTCGAAGTTGCACCGGCGGTCGCTGCAGGTTGAGCCCGATTCGCCGGCTTTGACCCTTCCGCTGGAGTCACCGCCCACAGAGGACGGACCTCCAGAGGCCCTCGAGCCTCCGATCGACGAAACCGAGGAAGTTTCGGCCGTTGAGAGCCGGAAGGACGAGTGTGCACGAATCGAGCAGGATGTACGGGACTTCTTCGATTATCTCGAAGAACACACGTACGTTCGGAATCTGGCAGGTGATACCGACGCCTGGACCCGGTTCACACGGATCCTGGCCAAGCTGTCTCAAAACCCTCCCATACCTGCCGGCGAGGGACTGGATCCCTCCATCATGACCCGCAATATATACCACCTGTTCCGCGTGCTGGACGACCGGGAGATCCTCCTGACCAAGGAAGTGATCCGCCACGAGGCCGAAACCCTAGAGCTCAACATGGTTGTTTTTTACAAGTGGCTGACACTCGGAGACCGCTGCCCGGACCCGGACGGAATTCGTCCCTCCAGAGAAGTACTCTATCGCTACGCCGGATTCTTTATGAACACGATCGGCGGGCGATCCTATCTGTTCCGGCGGGCCACCCGAATCCGCCTGCTTATCAGTTACTATGCGGTCCTGGTTCTTAACGATGCGGACCGGGAAGGGATAAACACCTACGGCATAGACGTCCTTCCTATGGCACGGCGGATCAGGGAGGACATTGAACGTCACGGCGGATATTATTTCCAGAAGACCTACCTGGAAAGGCTGACGGATATTGAACAATATTACGCCGGGAGAAGAGGATAACATAGAGTATCCCGGGCCGCAGGATCGAACAATCAGTTGCCATCTTCCCACATAGATTCCGTAAAGCAGGAACGAAAGGCCTGTTCCGAGGGGGCTCCAAGCCTGGATTCCTCGAGAAGCGCATGGTCTCAGGCCTTGCCCGCACGCCACTAACAGAATTCTCACTTTCCTCTCATTCAGCCTGAACATTCAAGTCTCATTATTTTCCTTGAAGCTCGGGATCTGGTTTCTCCCTTCGAGAAACAGGGCATCGAGTTTAACAAAAAGCTCATGCCTTCCTAACCGAAATTTAACACAGCAGGAACAGAATCATCCAATCACTAAAGGAGGAAACAAATGAAGACAAGAGTTGGAATTGCACTGCTGGCGGCCGCCTGTCTTATGACCGGGACAGCCTGGGCAGGCAACATAGTCATCAAGGGATCCACCACTGTGCTTCCCATCGCCCAGAAAGTTTCAGAGGCCTACATGAAGGAGCACCCGGATGTAAAAATCTCCATCTCGGGCGGAGGCTCTGGAAACGGCATTAAGGCGGTGATCGACGGATCCACAGACATCGGCAACGCATCGCGCTTCATCAAGCAGTCGGAAGTGG
>CAZEIA010000057.1:2659-17521 GCA_964512335.1 uncultured Desulfobacterales bacterium | reverse complement strand
ACCGGTACGCGCACATCAATATTTAGTATCCGGCGAACGACTCCTTCGGCTTCGTGGTCCACCTGCTCCGACAGGAGGTCATACTTTGCGTTTCCATTCACCATGATTCTATGGGCCTCCGCGCCCAGGACCCGAATCCGCTGTGCGTCCTCTTCACCGATCATGCTGAAGGCATCTATTCTGGAAAGCACATTTCGAAAGAAGAAGCGGAACCTGCGATAGCCTTCAAAGGAGCGGGGGGAAATCCGGCCGTTCACCAGGGCCGTTTTGATTCCCAGGGCGCCGGCCTCGGCGATCCAGGCGGGCCACAACTCGGTCTCTAGAAATACCAGGGCCCTGGGGCGCACACGCTTGAGGGCCCTTCGAACGGAATACGGCAAGTCCACCGGCGCGTAAACCAAAGGAAAATCCCGGCCGAAGGTCTCCCGCGCCAGGTCGAACCCATGGTCTGTTGTGGTGGAAACCAGGACGGAGCAACCGGGAACCTCCTCATAAAGCGCGCGCACCAGCGAGGAGGCCACCCGGATCTCGCCCAGGGAAACAGCGTGAACCCAAATGCGGGGAGATCCGTCGAGTTTGGATTCAATGGCCGGCGATACGAATCCGAGCCTCTGCTCCAGCCCTCGGCGATAGCGTCCGCTCATGCGGGTATAGAGCCAGAAGGCCGGGAACCCGGCGGAAGCCAGTGCACAGGCCGCAGCCTTGTATGTCTTGTCGAGGAGGTTCATGGATAAGAAAAATAATACAATATACAGTTCAAAGGCAAATGCTCCTTGATCAGGCGCAGGTCTTGGCTGTAAAGTGAAATTCGGACCCTTTCGGCGGCCCGGGCTGGAAACCAACCAGTGCCCGGAGTCTGCTTTATGGATGGGCACTGAATAGACATTGGAGGAGCAGGGATGAAAAAGATCGAACGGGCCATCATCAGCGTCACGGACAAGGCGGGGGTCACGGACTTCGCCCTTGTCCTGGAAGAGTTCGGGGTCGAGATCCTTTCCACCGGAGGTACGGCACGCACACTGCGCGATGGGGGGGTGGCGGTCAAGGATATCTCCGAGTACACGGGGTTTCCCGAGATGCTGGACGGCCGGGTAAAGACCCTTCACCCCAAGGTCCATGGAGGACTTCTAGGGATGCGGAACAATCCCGAGCACATGCGCATGATGGAGGCCCACGGCATCCGGCCCATCGACCTGGTAGTAGTAAACCTTTACCAGTTCGAGAAGACCGTGGCCAGGGAAGACGTGACCCTGGCCGAGGCGATCGAAAATATCGACATCGGCGGGCCCTCCATGCTCCGTTCCTCGGCCAAAAACTTTCGGGACGTCACAGTGGTCGTGGACCCCGTCGACTACGGTATAATCATCGAGGAAATGAGGGCCAACAAGGGGGCCACGACGCTTGAGACCCGTTTCAAACTGGCGCAGAAAGTGTTCACGCTCACAAGCGCATACGACAGGGCCATCAGCCGGTACCTGGACTCGGCTGAACTGTAATGGCTTAGGACCTATCTTTATAAGGGCACGAAATATTTCCCCGGGGCGACCGCAATTCCATTACCCTAGAGACCCTGTCCGGAAAAGTCCATACCCGCACTCCTACAGTGCGGCCCGGATATCCTCCTGGATGTACTTCACTACATCCACATCTTCCTCCTGAATCTCCTCCGGTCGCTTTTCCGCTATCCTGCGCTTCAGTTCCTCGATTTCGCGTTCCAGCTCGGCGATCGTCCCAAGCATGGCCTGGGACATATCCGGTGCCGCTTCTTCCTCCGCCGGCTCCTCGGTGGCCATCTCACGGGGCTTCAGGATCAGCCGTTCCTTCCATTTTGGAATGTGCACGGGAAGCCCGTGTACTTCCATGACCTTAGCAGCCAGGGCATTACTGGCCGTTGACTCACCGTGAACCACAAAGACTCTTGGTCCGGACTCCACGAAATTGCCGATCCACGTGATCAGGTCGGCTTGATCCGCGTGCGCTGAAAAGCCTCCGATTGTGAAGACCCTGGCACGGACCGCCACGTTCTCCCGGAAGATCCTAACCTTTCTTTCGCCCTCCACGATCCGCCTTCCGGTGGTCCCCCGGGCCTGAAAGCCCACAATCACCAGGCTTGCTCCGGGACGCCACAGGTTGTGTTTGAGGTGGTGCTTGATGCGACCGGCCGTGCACATGCCGTTGCCGGCGATAACTATGGCAGGTCCCGCCTCCTCGTTGATGCGGATGGACTCCTGTGTGGATTGTGTAAACTTTAGGTTGGGCATGTTGAACGGATCCAGCCCCTTGTCCACAATTGCGCCGGCCTCATCATCATAATAGGCCTTGTTTTTTCGAAAGATCTCCGTGGCCTTGATAGCCAGCGGGCTGTCCAAGTATACGGGCATGTCAGGAAGGAGGCCGGCCCTTTGAAACTCCGCCAGGATGTAAATGATCTCCTGGGTTCTCTCCACCGCAAAGGCCGGAATCATCACCTTCTCCCCGTTGCCGTAAGCGTATTGGATCGCCTCCAGAAGCTCCTTCTTGCTGTCCTCGAAACTGCGGTGCAACCTGTTGCCGTAAGTGGACTCCACAAAGAGATAGTCGGCGGCAAAGATCTCGTGGGGATCTCTGACTATAAGCTGGTCTTTCTTGCCCAGGTCACCGGAGAAAACCACCTTGACCTCCTCTTCCCCCTTGCCCACCCAGAGTTCCAGAATTGAAGATCCAAGGATGTGCCCTGCATTGCGAAGCCGCGCCCTGAACCCGGAATCGAGCGAGATAACCTGGTCCCTTTCCACAGGCGCGAAGTATTCCAGGCTCCTCTCAGCGTCCGCCGTGGTATAGAGCGGCTGGACCTCCCCTCTGTTCTGACGCTTGTTCTTCCGGTTCTGCCACTCGGCGTCCATCTCCTGAATGTGCGCCGAGTCCAAAAGCATTATTCGGCACAGTTCAGCCGTGGGCGGAGATGTGATGATCCGTCCCTCGAAACCGTCCTTGATCAGCTTGGGGATTCGGCCGCTGTGATCAATATGGGCATGGGTGAGAAACAGGGTGTCAACTGTCTTGGGGTCAAAACCCCAGTCCCCCCAGTTGCGACGCTCCATCTGCCGTCCACCCTGGAACATTCCGCAATCCACGAGCACCTTTCCGCCGCCGGGGCTCTCCACCAGATAACTCGACCCGGTCACCGCTCCGGCTCCGCCCAGACACGTCACTCTAACCATCTGAGGCTCCTTTCGCTCCGTTTTCGCATGGTACCGGGTCCTTTCGGGCCGCGGAACCACGGATCCCACAGCGGAGATCACTTGAAGTTGTAATGCTTCTTTACAGGTTCTTTCACATCCCAGACACAGGAGAGACCTTTGGGAAATGTCACAAAGTCTCCCTTGCCGAACTCCACGGACTCTCCATCCGCGGTCTCCACCATCACTCTTCCTTCTAAGAGATAGCACTCTTCGGTATCGTCATAATGCCAGTCGAACCTGGACACCTCTTTCTGCCACACAGGCCAGTTGGAAACACCCCGTTTTTCAAGATCTTCTTTGTCGGGCTTTCGAATATCTATCTTGCTCATATCTCCCTCCTTTGCTTGTAAAATGCCTTTCCGCACATGGCCGCACTCATCCTCACATGACACGAACTGCGGTTAAGCAGGTTCAGCAAGTGAGGTGAAAACACGCCCCCACACGCTCCGCCGAAATCCGTTGGTTGAAAATTTCAGCGGCCTTTTTATTACGCGCCGGCAGAAAGCGAATTCCTGATTGGAGCAGCTGCTCCTCCAGGTCCGGATCGGGAGTCATAAGACCGAAGGCCCCCGTGCCCGCCACTATAACATCCGGACCGGCTGCAACCAGTTCGGAGATGTCCTCCATTGAAAGGCGGTGCCCCCGTTGCCTGCGCCATCCGTCCAGGACCCTGCCGTCCGGGAACACCACCAGGTCCGATGTGAAGGTCCGCCCGTCAAGGACAAGTTTCCCGAATGCGATCTTTTGAATCTGCATGCCTCGTTCCCATTACGAATTCGGCGGATTTCCACGCCACGCCCGGCCTTGAGCAAAGCCGACCCAGCCTGACACTGGTGGCACCTTATCATATTCCATATGGGAAATCACGACACAGTCTCGAGCTGTTAAACTGGTGAGCCTCCAGGCTCTGAGGGCTGCAGGCGGTAAAGAGTTCTGGACAGCCGTTCAGGGCCGGGTTTCCGCTCTCAAGAAAGCCCATGGAAAAAAATCGTTGTGCTTTGCCATGAAGAAATAATATCTGGTATAGGATACTCGAAACTACGGCCCGGGCCTTAAACGCCCGATTTATCTTTTTCAGGCGCCTTTATTGGAGACTAAAGCCCTTTACGAACCAATCAGCAAGGAGACTTGTCACAATGGAAACAGTCCCGGCCGAAGAGACCTTCGTCCGCCTCAATCGCTTTCAGGAATCGCTTGAGGAAAAAGGCCTAGACAGCGCTCTCATACTCCATAACGTGGGCATCTACTATTTTTCCGGCACAATTCAGACATCCTTCCTTTTTATTCCGGCACAAGGCGAGGCGTTGCTTTTCGTCATCAAATCCTTGGACAGAGCCGAACGGGAGTCACCCCTTCGGAGAGTGGCGCCCATTTCGGGCAGACGGGAGCTTCCCTCCGCCCTTGAAGAGGCGGGATACTCCCTTAAAGGCCGCGTGGGGCTGGAACTGGACGTCCTGCCATCGGCCTTCTTTTTATGGCTCCGGAAGACTTTTCCCTCTTGCGAGTGGAAGGACATATCAAGGCTGATCAGGACACAGAGGATGATCAAATCCGAATACGAGGTGGCCCAGATCCGGCGTGCCCTCGAGATCGAACACATCGCCTTCACGGACCTGTGCACGTTCATTCGGGAAGGCATGACCGAACTCGAGGTTGACGGTCGCCTTGCCATGGTTGCACGGAAAAACGGCCATCAAGGCATCATCCGCATGCGTGGCTGGAACCAGGAAATGACTTACGCCCACGTACTGAGCGGCCCGAACGGAGATGCAGCATCCTACCTGAACAGCGCCCACGGCGGAGTGGGCACCTGTCCTGCCATGCCCCAGGGCGCAGGGCGCAGGGCCATTCGGCGAAACGAACCCATTGAAGTGGATCTCGGCCTGGGGGTCAATGGTTACGTTGGTGACCAGTCCAGGACTTATGTCATGGGCGAACTTCCCAAATCGCTCCAGGAGGCCCACGACTGTTCCCGGCGCATTCACGACCGCTTTGCCGAGACTGCACGACCGGGGGTCCGCTGCCATGAGGTGTACGGGATGGCCGCAGCCGAGGCGGAAAAGGCGGGCCTGGCCGGAGTGTTCATGGGCCATGGCCGCGACCAGGTCAGGTTCGTGGGCCACGGAATCGGTCTGGAGGTGGACGAGCTTCCCATTCTTGCTCCGGGGTTCGACATCCCCCTGGAACAGGGCATGGTCCTTGCCATGGAACCCAAGTTTGTGCTGCCCGGAGAAGGCCTGGTGGGGTTGGAGGACGATTATCTTGTTACGGAGGACGGTGTGAAGCGGCTCACTCTCACGGAGCAGGAGGTGCTTCGAGTGATCGAGACGGCATGAAATAATCCTTCGTGCTCTTCGTGTGCTTCGTGGTGAAACAAATTCATTTTATTCCACGAAGACCACGAAGTGCGTGAAGAATGAGCGCCCAGTTTGGTTTTTTCAGGGGTAAGGCACTAAGGAGAGCGCAATATGAGAGATGACAGGCCTAAACGCAAGGGATCTAAAAGGATCCGCCCGGAGGACGTGGACGAGGCGGTGCGCAGGCTCCGGGGGGAAACCACAGAGAAAAAATCCGACTATCGGGAGGCCTCACTCAGGATCCACGGCCTGATCTGCGCAAAGTGCGGGAGAGAGTTCAATCACGCAGACCGCCATCTACTCACGGTGCATCACAAGGACGGAAACCACCACAACAACCCGCGTGACGGCTCCAACTGGGAAAACCTCTGCGTTTACTGCCACGAGGATGAACACAGCCGCGGCCTTCTGGGCGACTACCTGAGCAGCGACAAGACCTGATCCGGCTAGAAATACCTGCTCGTCTTATCTTCTCCCCTCTCCAGCATGCTCCGGGCCACGAGCAAGGTCTGATTGCGATCCTCCAGATTGAGGGCCTGCTCCAGACCTCCTGAATCCAGATTCATGTTGACGGCCTCCTCGGCAGACATGAAGTTGCCCGTGAGCATGAACTCATAAGCCTTTCCAGAGCCGATGGCCCTCGGCAGAAAGTAGCTGATTGCCTCGAAGAACTATTACGTGCGTGTCCAGGTCGTAAAGGCGTTCCCGCCAGAAGGCCTCCAACTCCTCCATCATGTTCCAGTCAACCGCGTTGTACCTGCGTGGCCGGTTAAGCGAAAGGAGTCCTATGCCTGGCTCAGTCTCCACGTACTCGATTGTATCCCATGCCATATGCCGACTCTCCATTCCCTTTTGCGCAACAGGGAGCGTGAACAATGAACGAGTGCTTCTTTTATCCGTATATTGTCTCCTCCACCAGCCGGTAGGCCATCTCAGTGGGCGTCACCCCCACCCTTTGTGCCTCCTTCAGGAGCCGCCTGGTCTCGTCCCGGCAGATCCGTTCGATTCGGTCCATGAGGGGTCCCATGGCCGCCTTTTCCTGGTGCACAAACTCCTCATAGCCGGTCATTACTCCGCCTATGTTATGCCACCAGTCGAGCACGAACAGAATGCCCGCCTTCTCCAGGAGCCTTGCCATGGCATACTCCTCCTCCTGGCTCGCGGCTTTGAGCTGGTTGTTGGCAGGCCCGGCTATGACCTTGAAACGCATTCGTCGTATCCGTTCCTCGGTGAGTATGCCCCCCTGTGCAGACGGGGAAAACAGGTCCGCCTCAACAAAATATATCTCCTCCGGAGTTACCACTTCCAGGTCAGCGCCCGCATGGCCCCTTTGAAAGACATCCACGGCCTCCGGATTTATATCCGCCAGCACCAGGGAGGCCCCCTCGGCCAGATAATACTCGGCCAGATGGGACCCAACCGATCCCAGGCCCTGCACGGCGATACGCTTTCCCGATAGTGAGTCCGACCCCTCCAGAAAGGCAACCGCCTGCTTCATTGCATGGTAAGTGCCCCAGGCCGTGGGACGGCCCGTGGGTCCCAGAAACCCCTTGGTACCTCCTGCAAAACCGAATGAGAAGTGCTCCCGCACCACGTCGGCCAGTTCAGCCGGGTAGTTCATGTCCGGGCCCGTGGTGTTCCGGGTGCGGTCGTTGGCGTATGCCAGGAACCCCACCTCGTCCAGGTCGTCGAGATCCACCGGGCCGGCATGCACTGTTATCTTGCATCCGCCGCAGGGGACATGGGCAGCCACGTTCTTGAAGCTCATGCCACGCCCCAGGTTCATGCCGTCCACGATCACGTCGAACTCGGGCTCCGGAAGCTCGTGCCGCCGAATGCCGCCCATGACCACGGTCTGACTGCGGTTGTGAATTCCGAGTTTGACGCTGTGGATGTGGTTCATGAAACGAATGTCCTTCTTCGCCCAGTAAAAACCCTCCATGAGCTGGTGGCGTCCCTTGCGCATCAGGCCGATCACCCGCTCCAGGTAATCGGACAAACCGTGCTTCTCAAAGAGGGCCCGGCTCTCGTGGTCGTTAAAAAAAGCTGCATTTGGGGTGAGCACCGAGTAGACGGTAAAGGCCCGGTTGTAATCCCTCCATCTGATGTCGTCATCCCACTCCCTGGCCGTGTAAACCACGGATAGGTCCTTGCGCCAGTCATAGTGAATACGAATTCGGTTCAGGCCTTCGTCCCTGAGGACATCGAACAGGCTTTCTTTCATGGGGATACGGTCTCCTTTCCAGCTGGTCGTTATGCCTCAGCCTTTACCATATGAGGACACGAGAACCAATCGGAAAAGCACAGTTTTAAGCCTCACTGAAGCTTTAAGTTATTTGTAATCCTCAATTGACACACAATCACTCAGTCGAATACCATCCTTTCCAAAAAGCAACCCCGTCAAGAAAATGCGATGGGCCAAGACTATATCTATCCACTGCGGATGAGCCGGAAGTGAATATTCTGATTGTCAAGATGAGCGCTCTGGGCGATGTGGTTCACACACTGCCTGCGTTGACGGCCTTGCGCCGGGCTCATCCCTCCGCGCACATTGCCTGGGTGGTTGAAGCGGCGGCCGCTCCACTGGTCGTCGGGCACCCTGCCCTGGACAAGGTCCTGATATGGCACCGGCAACAATTAACCGGCGCCCTGAGGTCGGGCCGCTGGTTCCATGCCTTTGGCCTGCTGCGAGATTTCGCGCACGAGTTGCGCTCCGTGCGATATGATATGGTTCTGGACTTTCAGGCCCTGCTCAAAAGCTCCATATGGGTTTTTGCAGCTCGGGGCAAACGCAAGATCGGTTTTGGACGCGGGATGCAGCACTCCGAGAAAAGCTACCTCTTCCTGAATGAAAGGGTCAAAGCGGTTTCCATGGAGACCCACGCCCTGGATCGCGGGCTGATGCTTCTGGAAGCCGCAGGTATTTCACGCAGCCCTGTGGTCTATGACCTGCCCATCACCGCCGAGGCACATAGCAGGGCCCGCAACCTGCTCCTGGAAGCGGGGGTCAGTACGGAAAACCGATATATCGCCATCCATCCCATGCCGCGCTGGCCGACCAAAGAGTGGTATCCGGATCGGTTTGCGGCAGTGGCGGACGCCTTGCGGGAGCGCGGCTTAAAGGTGGTATTCACCGGCTCAAAGGATGACAGGCCCAGTGTGGATGAGATCTTCGACAGGCTTCAGGGACCGGCCGCGCGCCTGGACGGAAAGCTGGACCTCAAGGCCTTGTCGGCGATATTTCAGCGGGCGACTGTGGTGGTGTCCACGGATACTGGTCCGATGCATATTGCCGCAGCAGTGGACACGCCTGTGGTGGCCGTGTTCGGACCCACGGCGCCGAACCGCACCGGGCCCTATGGGTCCGGACATAAGGTGGTGCGCGCCGGGGTCGAGTGCAGCCCCTGTTTTTCCCGACGCTGCCCATCGAGTGCAGCTGGACACATGGCGTGCATGAAGAGAATCGAAGTCGATGAGGTGGTCTGTGCCGTGCTCGAAACGCTGAAAGAGGACAAAAGGGATTTACACGGCGTGTTGCAGCCGAACCGTGAAGAGGTCTTGAGTCAATGAGCCTGACAGCCGGTCAACGCCTTGCACTGTGGTCCTATCAGGCGGGGTTTCACTTTTTCCTACCTCTCGGGCTGGTGCTCGGCCTGCCTTTGTGGCTTTTCAAGCGAAAAAGGCGGCTCACGCTGCTGCCGAGACTCGGTTTCCAGAGGCTTGGACTGTCGCGATCAGGGCCGCGCCCCGTGTGGATGCATGCATTGTCCATCGGCGAAACACTCTCGGCCGTCACCCTGGTCCGGGAATTGCGACGGCGTCTGGGAAAACGGCCCCTGGTTTTTTCGGTCTCGACCCTGGCGGCCAAAGAGATGGCTGAGGAGCGCCTGGCAGACCAGGTGGACCGGATCTTTTACTTCCCCTTTGACCTGATCCCGTGTGTGGCCAATGTCCTCTTGCAGGTTAGGCCGGCCGCGCTTGTGGTGGTGGAAACCGACATCTGGCCGGGCTTCCTGCATGCGGTTCGCCGCCGTGGTTTTCCCGCCTTTCTGGTGAACGGGCGCGTCTCACCACAGTCGTTCAGTTCCTTCAGGCGATGGAACGCCCTGTTCGCACCTGCCCTGAACGTCTTTGAAACCATCTTCCCACAGTCAGAAGGCGAGGCGGCCCGATATCGCGAAGTGGGAGTCCGGCCTCAAAAAATCGGGGCGGCGGGCAACCTGAAATTCGATGCGGCTGCGACCAGGCCCGGGGCGGAAAGCCTTCAGGCGATCCGCAGGGAGTGCGGCATTACTATGGACGACAGGGTATGGGTGGCAGGCAGCACTCATCCGGGCGAGGAAGAAGCCGTCTTGGAGGTATACCGTAACCTTCGATCCGAACACCCCGGCTTGAGGCTCATCCTGGTCCCCAGGCATCCACATCGCGGCGGTGAGGTGCGGGCGTTGTGCGAACGCGCGGGTCTTGAGGGGAGGCTCTACAGCTCGGGATCGCCGGCAGCGGAAGACGAGGTGCTGATCGTGGATGCCATGGGCAGGCTGGCCGAATTATACGAGGTGGCCGAGATGGCTTTTGTTGGAGGCAGCCTGGTCAACAAGGGCGGTCAGAACCCCATTGAACCGGCCGCTGCGGGAAAGCCGGTCCTGTTCGGACCAGACATGACGGATTTTCCGGACGCGGCAGCCGAACTGCTCGAACTAGACGCTGCGTTCCAGGTGCAAGACCAGGAGGAGCTGCTGGAACAAATGCGCCGGCTGCTGAGGGAACCGGAATCCGCACGCCATATGGGTTCGCGTGGCGAACAATGGGTCGAGTCGCACCGGGGAACCACCGCACGGATCGCCGAACATATTCTTGAGCGGGTCCAGGCAGACAGAGGCTAGAAGAGCCTCCGAATTCCCTTGCAGGAAGGGAAAGCGTTTATTTATGTTATACTTATATGTTTAAAAACATTTTCAGGTGGAGGCCCACATGAAAATCAAGACCGGGGACCTTCCGGGAGTCGGAAAACGTTACTCGTTTACCACTAGCAACGGGGACCATGTAGTGGTGATCCTGCTTCAGAGCGGATACAGGGAGATATATCATTTCGCCGAACCGGATGGGGACGAACCCGATTTCTCGATCAAGTTAGGCGATGAAGAGGCCCGCCAGCTGGGCACTATTCTTTTGGGAGTGGATTACCAGCCTGTATCCGACGACAGGATGGAACTCTTCCTGAAGAGCGTCCGCATCGAATGGGTAAAGGTATCCCCTGACAGTGAACTGGCCAACAAAAAGATCATCGATTCCCAAATCAGGACAAGGACCGGCGCCACCATTATCGGAATCCAAAGGGGCGACAAGGTGATCGGCAGCCCTGATATAGAAGAGGTGATCCTTCCGGGAGATACACTTATGACAATAGGCAACCGCGATCAGACTAAAAAAGTGGACATGCTATGCAGTTGCGACTGATCAGGACCTGACCCGATAAAACCGCTCTGAACCCGGAACACTGTCTCAAGGTAACCAGTGGAAAAAATTCCCTTCCTGCTGTTGGCCGGGCTGATGCTGTGCTCCTTTTTTGCAGTCAGCTTTGCTTCCCAGAAATTCAGGCTCCCATCGGTGCTGATCTATATCGCACTGGGGGCCGCGGTTTCCTCATTGTTTTGTGAAAGCGAGTTGATTCATATTGCAGCCGAGGTGGGCATCGTGCTGCTTTTTTTCATTCTGGGCCTCGAATTCCCCCTGGCCCGGATGATCGCCATATCCAGCCGAATCTGGCCGGCCGGACTTCTGGATGTGGTGATCAACCTCGGCGCGGCCATGGGCCTTGCCCTGCTCTTCGACCTGGATATCCTACCGGCCTTTATAATCGGTTCCATCGCATATGCCACCAGCTCATCCATTTCCGCAAAAATGCTGGACGAGACAAAACGGCTCGCCAATCCCGAGGCGGAGTTCATCCTGGCCCTGCTCATATTCGAAGACCTTGTGGCCCCTGTGCTGGTCTCTTTTATCGCGGGCATACAGGGCGGGGAAGAAATCTCAGGCTTGTACATGTTGACCTTGCTGGCCAAGATAGTCCTGCTGGTGGCCGGGGCCATACTCATTGGACATTTCGGTTTCAAGCGGCTGAACACATTCATCAGCAAGCACATTCAAAACGATTTCATGCCCCTGCTGGCGGTGGGACTGGCCCTTGGTTACGCAGGGGCGGCAATGGCCTTAGGGCTTTCCGAGATCCTCGGTGCGTTCATGGCCGGAGTCATGCTCTCTGAAACCGGACGTGCGCCCGAGATCGAACACCTGCTCCTGCCCGTCCGGGACCTCTGCCTGCCCTTTTTTTTCTTCTGGTTCGGGACGACCATACTCTTCACAGAAGGAGTCCCTTTTGTGGGCCTCATGATCGCACTGGTGTTTCTGGGAATCGCAGGTAAGATAGTCACCGCCTATGCGGGCAGCCGCCTGTTCGGACTGAGCCCCAAGGCCTCCTGCCGGGCGGCGTTTTCCATGGTGCAGCGCGGCGAGTTCTCAGCCATTATTGCAAGTCTCGCTCTGCCACGGCTGAGGATATTCAGCGGGATCTATATCCTGATCACCGCCTTTATCGGGGTCTACCTGTTCGGGCGGGCCCCTCATATCGCCAACTGGTTCAACAGGAAATTGTTTGAGCGGCCTGAACCTGATGCCGGTAAAAGGAAAATAGAGGCAGGGGCGTAATGCGGTTTCGGACTGATCCAAACCCAAACCGCATGGTCAGGAAGTACCCGCATATTTTTCAGTGAATGCCTTTTCCGCGTCCGCCGACCCGATCAGGACAAGCTCGTCCCCGCGCTTGAGGACAATTTCCGGATCCGGGTTGACAACCAGCTCATCCTTTCTTTTCACGGCGACAATGCTGCATCCGGTGTTCTCGCGGATCTCGATGTTCATCAGGGCCTTGTTTTCCAGTTTAGGGCTCAGGCCGGTGCGAAAGACATTGAGCCCTTCGGAAAGCATCAGCATCTTTTGGGGTTGAAGCAGGTTCATGGTGGTGGCGGTCACCAGCGAACTGAACGACATCACCAGATTGGCGCCGGCCCGGTGCAGGGTGTTGATGTTGCGGTCCAGGCTGGCGCGGCTGATGATCTGGGCATCGGATCGAAGGCGGCGGCAGTATATGGTCAGGTAGATGTTCAGGTTGTCGTCGTGGGTGGTAATAATAATTGAGGGCGTTTCCTGCACGCCAGCCTCCATCAGGACATCGAAGTCTCCCGCGCTTCCGTGAATGAAATGAGGGTCCTTGGAGGCGATCCCTGTCTTTTTCTCCACCACACGGTAATCAATCCCGCGGGCATTCAGGGAATCGGCCACGGCTTGGCCGACCCGGCCGCCGCCCAGCACCACCACCGGCGCCTTGCTGGGCCCTTGTGCGGTGTTTTGACTGATAGACCGGTCAAAACGATCCAGTTGCTCCTCAGTGCCGGCCAGCACCAGAACCGTTGACTCATCGATAAGGGTCAAGGGGGACGGGATCAGGAACTTGCCCTGCTCCCAGACACCCACCACCGTTACCCCTGTGAGCTGCCTCAAGCGGCTTTCAGCCAGGGTTTTCCCCTGAAGCCAGGTCCGCATGGCCGGGGCCTCGGCGATCACCAATTGATCAAAGCGGCCGACTACATTGGCTTTCATGCTTACCCCCAGCACGCGGCGCGCCAGGGCCTCACCCAGCATCTTGGTGAACTGGAAGACATAAGTGCTTCCCGCCAAACGCAGTATGTCAAGTGAGTCCTCTGCATCGGCATTGGTCACAGTAGGCACATCTACATTGCTCTCCCGTATGGTGTAAATGATGTTCGTGCTGGTGATGTCGTCGTTCATGACGACAACCATGGAGGCGCGCTCGATATTGAGGCGGCCGTAGGTCTGTGGGTCGTCCAGCTCGCCCACGACCACATGGTACCCCTGATCATGCAGGTCCAGGGCGCTCTGAAGCTCGGAGGCCAGAATCACATAGTCGATCCCGTATCGGCCGAGCTTTTCTATAAGGTTAACGGTTACCGCGTCAAAGTGAGTGAAAATTACATGGCGGGTCAGGGTATCCGGCACAGCTCGCGGTGCCCGGGCCTTGTTCTGCTCTTCGAGCCAAGGGGCGTAGAAAAACTGGATAAAGGTGAAGGGCAGCATGACCAGCAGGAAAATGATCCCGCTCAACAGTACCACCACCGAAAAGAATTTACCGATATCGCTGGTAAAGGTTATGTCGCCGAAACCAAGGGTGGACATGGTGGTCAACGTCCAGTAAAACCCGGTGATCCAGGAGTACTGGCGGTCTTCGTAGAGCATAAGCAGGTGAAAGAGAACGCTGTAGGACACGAAAAAGAAAACCAGCACCAGGGAGAACTTCACCAGCAGCCTCAAGTTGGTTTTTTGTCCGCCCAGCCTGAGCATGAGGGATAACTGCGTGGCCATGGTCTTCATCTTTGGCTGCTCCTTACATCCGGTAAAGGACTTCCATTAACAAACTTGGGCCTTATGGTCCACCCTTATTAAAAAGGGAAGAGACCCCCTGAAAGCAGTCCCTGGACGTACAGCCGTGGTCGAACGTATCTTTAACTCCTGCCCCACTGACCGCCTTTCATTGATACTTAATCAGCGGCCCTGACATCACCCCGCGCATAAGAAAAATCTCCTATCAATTCCTATCACCCTGTTCATCAAGCAAGCTCATATAAAAGATCCGGTGATGACGGCAGCCGAATGATTATGCCGTTGAAGAATGTAAGGGCCATAAGAGTTCAATTAGGGCAGAGTGTGACCTTGGATATGAATACTGAAAAACCATACCAATATCACTCAGAAGTCATCAAACGCTATCCGCCCGGCCGGAAGGGAAAAAGCAAAAACAAACCCAAGAGGTAGAATCATGGCACAGTCGAGCGTGCCGCCCGGGAATCCAATTCCATGCCCATTGCTTGAGTCATTCAGTCTGCAGGCCTAAAGAGACGACACAAAATGTACTGACGATGCCCCTGATGGGAGTTTATCTGCAAGGGGATTGTAGTCCACCGCCTTAACAACTAAACCCTCTCACCTTCAATTTTTCACATCTTCTCGAGATCCTAAAAAAATCTTGACAAGAAATATAACTACAATATAATCACATCACAGCTACAGCTACAATTTAGCTATTCATCTGGGAATGCGGGAGATGCGTCCGGATGCAGCCACAGTCTCGGGGCGGATTTTTTGTATACGACACAGTGCAACAGCCAATCCTGGGTGGACGGTCATTTTGCGCGTTATGAAAACACCATCAA
>CAZEIA010000057.1:1642-2649 GCA_964512335.1 uncultured Desulfobacterales bacterium | reverse complement strand
CTTGAAATGCGCGATATGCGCCCGGGTGCAGCCACAATCTCGGGGACGGATTTTTTGTATATGAAACAGTGCAGCAGCCTGTTTTCCGCTTATTGGGTTGGATGACGGATAGGGGGATACCGGTTGACTGAGCGTTTTCAGGCTTTTAGAGGCAACGCGGACGACCATCGGGCAAGTTGAGTATAAGGGGTAAAAAATAATGAGGTACGCAGAAACAGGTTACAATTTGGAGATAGATCTATCCAGGGGAAGCATCGAGAGGGTGGAGACCGACCCCAAGGACACGGAACTCTACCTGGGAGGGCTGGGCACCAACGCCAAGATATTGTGGGAGAGGGTTCCCCCTGAAGTCGAGCCCTTTTCTCCTGAGAACCTTTTGATATTCAGCGCCGGGCTCTTGTGCGGGACACCCGCCACCGGCTGTAATCGCACCATTGTTTCCACAATTTCGCCTCAGACTCAGTTGATGGCATTCTCGATGATGGGAGGCTTTTGGGCCCCGGAATTGAAGTATGCCGGCTATGACA
This sequence comes from uncultured Desulfobacterales bacterium, assembly GCA_964512335.1. Taxonomy (GTDB): domain Bacteria; phylum Desulfobacterota; class DSM-4660; order Desulfatiglandales; family HGW-15; genus JAIPEI01. Next base: position 2,122 of record CAZEIA010000057.1, on the reverse strand, counting down.
GGGTGATCGTTAGAGGCAAATCCCCCGACCTGGTCTATTTGTGGATCAATAATGACAAGGTGGAAATACGGGATGCCTCCCATCTGAAGGGAAAAGGCGCCATAGAGACCTCAGAGTTTCTCCGGCAGGAGCTCAAAGAGCCGAGGGCCCAGGTAGCTGCTATCGGCATGGCCGGGGAAAACAGGGTCTATTTTGCCTCCATCGAGCAGGGCAGGTCCAGTGCCAGCCGGGCGGGGATCGGCGCTGTTATGGGTGACAAAGGGTTAAAAGCAATTGCTGTTCGCGGGACAAAGGATATTAATATAGCCCAACCGGCTGAATTTATGGAACTCTGCAATGGAGTTCTGGAATACATAGCATGGCGGAATGAAAGGCCTATTCCAGGGGTAATGCCCATTTTGGCCGGGCTTGGCTCACCCCAAGAGATGAAGGTGCACGACGAGAAGTGGCACACCGAGAACTTCATGTGGGGGAACTCCC
>CAZEIA010000057.1:0-1632 GCA_964512335.1 uncultured Desulfobacterales bacterium | reverse complement strand
CCCGTGTCCGCAGAAAGGATTTCTGGAACGAGGAAATCGCAAAAGATTGGACAGAGACCCTGGAGACCATGCGCACGCGCCTCATCAGCTGCTATAACTGTCCAATGACATGTGGCGCGACTATCACCCCTCCGGGGCTTCCGACCTACATGATGAAATGCTTCTCCAAGCTGACATATACCATGGCGGCGTTTTCAGACCTGGAATTCGGCCTGGGCATCGCTCAAAGCGCTACGGAATACGGGGTTGACGCCTTCTCAGCCCCCCAGGTGATGGCATTCGCCCTCGAGCTCTATGAAAACGGCATACTGACAGACGACGACTTTCCCGGAATGCCGGCCGACAATGAGGGAAGGTTTTACTGGCTGCTGGACCGGATTGTGAGGCGGGAAGGCATAGGAGATGTCCTGGCAAACGGGACCTACTGGGCGGCCAAAGAGATCGGCAAGGGGGCAGAAGAATACGCCCATAATAATATCAAGAAAATCGAGCAGCTCCCTCTCAAATTGTCCATGCTTAACCCCATTTATTTCCTCATGTACGCCACAGGAGAGAAGATCAACATCACCCAGATCGAGGGTCAGTTCCCTCAGATGCCTTTTCCCACAAGGGAGCAGCGTGAGGAATTCGTCGAGGACTGGATCCAGGTCCCGGATGAAAAGTTCAAGAAGTACTTTGTGGACTGGGAACTGCGCGGTGAGAACTCGTTTCCCTATTACCCAACCCCTGAAATGTGCTGCGACATCGTCGACTGGCAGGAGATGATGCACTACATCGATGACGCCCTGGGCATGTGCGCCGGCCTGTCTTCATTTCCTCTTAAGCCTCCATACCACATTCACAATTACCCGAAATTTATAACGGCCGGGGCGGGGATCGACATGGATAAGGATACGCTGACCAAGGCCGCCAAGAGATACAGGACCCTGGTCAGGGCGATAAATATAAGAAGAGGGATGAGGAGGGAAGACGACAAGCCCCCGCAGAATCACTGGAAGAAAAGATTTCCGGAACTGGAAAAAGAGCTGTTGGATACCTACTACAAATTCAAGGGATGGAATGAGGACGGCATCCCCACAAAAGAGTCCTTACACGAATTGGGCCTGGATTATGTGAGCGATGACTTTGTAAAGAGGGGTATCTTGACGGACAATGAAGAAGGTGTTTCTGCTAAATAGGCTTCGGAGTAACAAGATAAAATACAGCGGGGAGGTAATGAACCGTGACAGATGAGAACAAAAAGAAAATTATAAAGACAATTAAAGTCAACGCTGATCTTTGCAACGGCTGCCGGGCCTGCGAGGTCATCTGCTCCGCATTTCACTCCGAGCCCAAATACAGCAGCAACAACCCGGGAAGATCCCGTATTCGGGTTATTCGCGAGCCTCTCAAGGACATGTACATTCCCGTGTATGCCGGCGAGTACGCCCCGGCCGAGTGCATGGGCAGAGACAAATATATAATTGACGGAAAGGAATATGAAGAGTGCGCCTTTTGCAGGGCCTCCTGCCCGTCAAGGGACATATTCAAAGAACCGGATTCCGGCCTGCCTCTCAAGTGCGACATGTGCGAAGGCGAAGATGAGCCCCTTTGCGTAAAGTGGTGTCTGGCCGACGCCCTGACATACGAAGA
>CAZEIA010000056.1:0-17711 GCA_964512335.1 uncultured Desulfobacterales bacterium | reverse complement strand
TTTGCGATCCAATCGTAAATCAGCAATCTGCCGGATACTGATGCGTCAGACGCGGATCTCATTCAGGGCAAACACAGTCACCCCGCCCTTATCCTTTCTGATGATAGACCTTTTTCCCTCCAGGTAGCGCAAGTGCGCAATCGCCTCGCCGGTGGCAAACCACTTCTGTGCCTTTGGAAAATCCTCCCAGGAGTTGCAGTCAAGGTCCCAGGTCATGCGTGATGCCGCCTCGAAAGCGGTTTGAGGCCCTTTTGACAGTATCGAAAGGGTTTCATCAAGCCGTGTTTTGTGGTGTTGCTTCAGTTCTGCGATCCTTTTCCTGTGATCCGTGATGAGCCTCCGGTGACCCGGTAATACCAGGCCGATCTCCATGTCATTCACTTTGTCCAGGCTTGCCAGATAATCCTGGAGGGGATCATGCCCATCTCTCCAGCACTGGATATTGGGCGTAATGTCGATCAGGATATGATCTCCTGCCACAAGGATCTTTTTATGGGGTTCATACAGGCAAGTGTGTCCCATGCTGTGCCCCGGGGTGGAAATACACCTGAAGCAATAATCGCCGGCAAAGATCTGGTCGCCGTCCTGTAAAATGCTGATTTCGGGTATCCACTCGGAACCGAACTCCTTACCTGGATGGGCGTTGATCGCCTCATGCAGTTCATCTTCAGGAAAGCCGTTTTTAGCAGCATAAGCAGTCATTTGCTCCCACCAGCCGGAGGCCTCTATCAACTCGGTTTCAGGCCTGTTGAAAAACACCCGGCTGGTATCTGTTGCAAGTTTAAAGAGCAGCGCGAAATGATCGGCATGTAAGTGAGTAATGAAAAAATCGGTCCTTGCGAGATCAATGCCCAGCCTGCGCAATCCGTACTGCATTGCGTCGAAACATTCTTTTCGATTCAGTCCGGTATCGATGATCAGACTTCTATCCGGGGACCGAATAATATAAGAATTGAGGAACTTGAGCGGGCTGTTGGGTAATGGGATTTCAACACGAAAAAAATCAGGCTGTATCTCTTCAATCATAATGATCTCTCTTCTTGTTCCGGTCTGTAACAGCATATCAAAGCTTTAATCAATCCGTTCAGTCGGCAATGGGCTTTCGGGCGGAGGCCTCCCGTATGATACAATCAGGAGGCTTTATGGGAAAGGTTTATTCCTGCACCTCACAGGGCACCCGCCCTGACCCGGGGAGTTTCGCCTTCAACCTGTAAAGGCGGGTGCCTGCAAAACCAGGGCATGCTTTGGGTTCGCAATCGTCATTCGATATGGTAAAAAGTATTGTCGATTCATGAGCCAAAGGATATCAAGAGCCCTTGGGCGTAAAGTGATCCACGGGCCGGGACACTCCAGTATAACCGCAGAGCGAGCAAGAGAGGCCTGCGTTCATGACCCGCACACCTGCCTTTACAGCATCTCTTCACAGGCTTGATCAGCACCAGCAGCGCCGGGAAAAGGGCGTCCCCACCCTTTCAGTGCCGGCCGGCCCCCAGGCGCTCACAACGGTATTGTGGCGCGATTGGACCCGCGGCGGCAAAAGAGAATCCATCCTTATCAGGCTGGAGGACCGGGATCCGGTCCGGCAGGCCGCCGGGGAATGGCTTTCCAGACCATGGACCCCGGATCGATTGATTGACTACTTGTCTCCCGGCATGGACATGCCTTCACATCGCATTCGGGAGCTGCTAAAAGGGGATTCATGCCAGGAACGAACCAATATCGCCGTTCAGATGATCAGTATTTCGCCATCCCGCCCTGTTGAAATGGTGGCCAGGCGCGTCCTGGAGGGCGCGGGCGTAGGTAATGACCGCGAGTTGGTCCAGGGACTGGCCTTAATTGAAGGCCGTTTTGCCCCGGGACTCCTGTTCCTTTCTTCCGAGGCGCGGGAAGAGGAGGCCAGGGCCCTGACAGACTTGATTGAGCTGTGTCCCGGTGTGCCTGTCGGCTGGGCGATCCCCTCTCCTGATTGCGCGGGGTTCATGGAGCAAGTGCCTTGCTCACGCGCCGGGACGCTCTGCAGGGAAGGCCTTGTTGTGCTGGAACAGGACCCTGTTGAGGGCATGGGGCGGGAACCGCTTCTGGGTCAGGAAGATGTTCGCGTCCTTCATGACGCGGCCGCCGCTGTTCAGCGTGCGGCTGAGCAAGGGGAACTGGACGAGGTGCTGGAGCACGCCGAAAAGGCCCGGAGCGCAGCCGAGGCCTTTCTGTTCCGGTACCTGGAGAGCCTCCCGGGGACCGCAGGCATGTTCGAGCTCAACGGGACCCTCGCCGCGGACTGGGGGCCGCACGGAATGGCCGAGGTAGACCTGCTCTGCCGGAGCAGGCGGGTGGCCGTGGAGATAGACGGGTATCATCACTTCTGCGACCCGGACGGATACAGGAGGGACAGGCAGAAGGACGTCCTGCTTCAGCAGCACGGGTTTGTCGTCCTCCGGTTTCTTGCGGACGATGTTGTGGCGAGGCTGGAGTCAATTGTGGACACTATCCTGAAAGTGCTGAAGTGGCGCGGATATAACGACTATGGAAGAGAGGCCCGACATGAATGAAGAAAACAGGATCACCCTGTCAATGCTTATTCTCGCGCGGCTCCTGTCGCGTGGCCGCAAAGGGGAGACCCCGGCCGGCATACGCAACGGCCTTCAGCCTCTTACCGGAAGGGCCTGGGATAAGGCCGGGCTGCTCCAGGAGGTCAAGGAGAACCTGGAGAGGCTCCGGCAGGAAGGCCTGGTGGAGCCACTCCCGCCCAAGGGAAGAGCGCGTGCGTTAACTGAAGCAGGCACCAAGGAGGCGGCCGTGTTCCTCGCCATGGACAAGGTGCCCAACCGGATTACCTGGGCCACAATAAGGGATACTTACCTCTTTGCCAGGGCCATGGGCATCGATCCGTCCTATCTCAAGAAGCGGGGCCTGGACGGGGCCAGGGCCGTGGTGCTGGCTCGGGAGCTGGACCTGCCGTGGAGGCCGTCTTCCACCTTGACATCCGTGCTGGACGGGTACCTCGCCCGGGCCTTTGAGCTGCGCAGCCGGCCGCAGCACGCATTGCGCCCGGCGATCATCTCTCGATCGGTTGCCCCCGGGCCTGAACCCGCAGCCGTCCCACAGGAACGGAAGGACCTTGACCTGGCCCGGTTCGCCCGGGACGTGCTCCATGCGGCGGCCCGGTGTGAGACGGGCTGGTTCGGTGACGGCAGGGTCTTCATATCCCATGTCTGGCCAGCCTACAGAGACAGGTTCGGCGATGGGGCCGGCGACATGGGACGGTTCAAGAGCAGGCTGGTCGAGGCGCACCGCGCGGACCTGTTGACGCTTGCAGGGGCGGACCTGGTGGAGGCCATGGATCCGCAGGATGTGGCTGCTTCCGAGACCCGGTATCTCAATGCCTCCTTCCATTTTGTGCGCGTAAGGAGGGGCGAATAGATGGGCGCGGCGGATCAAGAGATCCGGGACCCCCGCCTTAGGACCTACTGCGACCCCACCGGCCCGGAGGTGTTTCATGCGGTGGCTCACAGGCAGGACATCTGGCGGGAGGATCCCTTTGATGTGGAGCATATTCATGGTGAGGCCCGCGACACATACATGAGGCTGGTGGACCGGGCCCTGGAGTCTGAACGTGAGCAGGCCGGCCGCATCCTTCTACTCAAAGGCGAGGCAGGGTCCGGCAAGACCCACCTCATGCGGGCCTTCAGAAGCTACCTTCACCGGCGTGGAGACGGCTATTTCGGTTACATGCAGATGAGCACCATGACGGACAACTACAGCCGGTACATGCTCCGCAATCTCCTCGACTCCCTGGAAAAACCCTACTGGGAGAGTTCGGGGCAGGTTACCGGCCTGATGAGGCTCTCCAATGCCCTGGTGGAGGGGCCGCAGTTTCAGGGGCTGGTGAGACGCCTGCGTGCCAGGGGTGCAAAGATCGTTCCCAAGCTTCGGGGAGGGGACCTTGACACGGTTCGGATCAACCGGCTCGTGCAACTGATTTCCGAGCTGCTCGTGCGCGATCCGTCACTGGGGACAGTGGACGTGGACGTCCTGTCGGCCCTATTGTACCTTCAGCCCGGAGACCCGGTGTTGAAGAATTTCGCGCTCAAGTTCCTGAATGCCCAGGGGCTGTCGCCGGCCCAGCAGGAGCGCCTTGGCGGCATGGCGCCCCGGAACGCCGAAGAGGACCCCCTGGAGCTGCTGGAGCAGCTTGCCCGGGTGATGTGGGTCACCCACCGGAACATCATTGTGCTTTGTCTGGATCAGATCGAGGACATTCACAACATGGATCGGGCCGAAGAGCGGTTCCGCCGGGCCATGAGCGCCGTGACCACATTCATAGACAAGGTGCCTTCATCCGTTGTGGTGGTCTCCTGCCTCGGAGATTTTTATACCCGGATGCGCGATGCCCTTGCCAGGCCGGTACGCGACCGCCTGGAAAAGGCGCCGGAGCCCATTGAACTGGAGGGGAAGCGCAATGCAGTGGAAGTCAGGGACATGGTCGAACTGAGGCTGAGGCACTACTTCGAGGCCTTTGACATCCCTGTCAGCGAGGACGAGCCGCTTTACCCCTTCCAGCCGGAGGAGCTGGAAGGGCTGGCCTCTCTTAGAACACGGGACGTCCTGGACAACTGCCGGATCCACAGGGAGCGGGCCGTAAAGGGGCAGGCCCTGCCTGAACCGGCGTTCGAGGCCCTGCCTGAGCCGCACCCGCCTCGATTCGACGTGCAGCAGCTCCAGCAGGCATGGAACGACCATTTAAGGAACGGGGACTTCCAGACCCCGGAGGATGATGCGCCCCAGGCCAAGCTCCTGGCGGAGTCCCTTACGCACAGCGGGGAGGAGCTGGATCCGCCTCTCCGCGTGAGCACGATATGCCGGGGCACGCACATTGATGCGGCATACGGCCGAAGTCGATTCCTGATCGCGCTTTGCAACAAGTCGGCCAAGGGCGGCGTCCTGGCCCGTCAGATCGCCCAGGCGGAGGGCTTGGCCGGTAGCCGCGGGCTCGTACTGGTGCGCGCTACGGAATGGCCCGGCAATCCCAGGACCAAGATCAGCCGCTACCTGGGCGAACTTCTGGCAAAGGGTGCGAGGAGGGCGGTTATAGAGGATTCCGACTTGCGTGCCATGATGGCCTATCCCGGGTTTGCAAAACGGCATGGGCATGAGCCCGCGTTCAGGGAGTGGCGGAGGACCGACCGGCCACTCACCAGCCTGCCGGGCATTCGAGCGATTCTTGGGCTTTCCGAGCGCTCCGTCAACCGGGCCGAACCCGCCGTAAAGGCGGCGAAACCGCCGTCCCCTGAACCGGTTGCCCCCGGTTCACCTTCAAAGCCCCAGTCCTCGGTCACACCTGAGGGGCCGCAGCCGGGATCGGTGATCCTGGGTCACACGGAGGGTCTCGGCTCTCAGGTGGTGAAAATGCATCCCAGGGAGTTGACCCGGCACGCCGCTTTTCTCGGCGGGACTGGAAGCGGCAAGACCACCGTGGCCATGGTGCTGGTGGAACAGCTTCTCTTGTCAGGGATCCCGGCCCTGTTGATCGACCGCAAAGGCGATCTGTGCTGCTATGCGGACAGGGATCTCCTCGGGCGGCCTTCGGCCGGCGAGGCTGCTGAGGCGCGGCGCGTCAAGCTGCAGGAGAGTGTGGATGTGGCGTTGTACACGCCCGGCGATTCAAGGGGGAGGGGGTTGTCCATCAGCGTTGTGCCTGAGGGTGTGTCGGAACTTCCGTCTGTTGAACGCGAGCAGATCTGCGGATACGCTGCCACCGCGCTCTGCCAGATGATGGGGTACAACCTGAGCACCGCAAAGCCCAAGTCCCTGCATGCCATTCTCAAATGCGCCATTCATGTGCTGGCCCAACTGGCGCCTGCCCACCAGGTGACACTGGAGGAGCTGGTGCGCATGCTGGATGAGCAGGACCCGGTGCTGCTCAATGCGGTGGGCAAGCTCGACGTGCGGCTCTTTGACAAGCTCGTGAACGACCTGGAAACACTTCGACTGGGAAAGGGCAGGCTTCTGGAGTCCGACGCCGAAAGGCTGGACATCGATAAGCTCATGGGGCGGGGTGGGCATGGACGAACAGGAAGGACGCGTCTGTCCATCATCAGCACCAAGTTTTTGGGGGAGGAGCAGGACGTCCTTTTCTGGGTGGCGCAATTCCTTGTGGAGCTGGGCAGGTGGGCCAGCCGCAATCCAAGAAAGGGGCTTCAGGCCCTGGTGATGTTTGACGAGGCGGATCTTTATTTGCCTGCCACCAGGAAACCGGCCACCAAGGAACCCATGGAACACCTGCTCAAGAGGGCCCGGTCAGCGGGCCTGGGCATCCTCCTGGCCTCTCAGAATCCGGGGGACTTTGATTACCGTTGCCGCGACAACATCCGCACGTGGTTTCTGGGCCTTATCAAGGAAGAGCAGTCGCTCAGGAAGATGCGTCCCATGCTCAAGGAGTTCCGCGAGGACATCGCCTCGCGCCTGCCGGCCCAGGCGGTGGGCCTCTTTCATCTGGTCCGGGAGGGCAAGGTGGAGCGCCTGAGGGGCGGACGTTCAGCAGTTGACTTGCAGCAGCTCCCAGAGGAGCGAATCCTGGCCCTGGCCCGGATGGGCGCGGGGACGCTGGTAAATAAGTAAAGAATTACGCTTCCCGTGAAACTCTCCCGTAGCCCAGTAGTGGGCGCCGTCGTGAGCCTCCCAGGCAACGGCCACGCCTTCGGTTTTGGGCCCGGCTACCGCACCGCCCACGTGGGTGGGATCATCCTGGGTGGGGTGGCCGGAGAGGGTCCCGGACAGATTTTCAATGTCGAATGTTCCGTCCGGGTCAATGCTGCCGGAACCGCTCAGATGAACGGTCCGGCCGCCGCCTGAGGCATTTATGAGAAAGCCCGAGAACCGGCGGGAGCCGAAGTTGATGGTGCAGGAAAAGGCGCCGGCCAGGTGCGCGGATGTGGGAGTGGGAGGGGTGCTGTCCACAAACACCCCGTGAGCATCCCCGGAGTAATTACAGCTCGCATTCTGCTGATGAAGGTAGGCGATATAGTCCGGGTGGGTCTGGTCTCCTTCCACGTGCCATATCTTGCCTGTGGCCGCGTAAAAAGCTCCGGCAGGGCCCTCGCCTATTTTACCCATGTCCGCACCCCCGCCCGTGTCCTCCCACCAGCCCCATTCCAGAAAGTTTTTTCCTGAGGAGTCCTGGTAGTGTCCGCCCTTGAAGTAGGTGAAGGTGCGGGGCGCGGCCAGGGCCTTGTTTTCCCCGTATCCCCAGTCGAACTCCGTTACCTCGGCATAGCTCCCTGAGGTATCGGTTTCCTGCAGAAAGAGACGATAGTCGGGCTCATCCTCATGCTCGGATTCATAGGCCCTGTGCGTGTCGGCCCCGCTGCCGAGCGGGTTGGGCCCGTGGAGGTAGAACGGCCCCTTGCCGGGTCCGTACCACGGAAACCCGGAGTCATTAACCAGCAACAATGCAATACCGCTTATCCTGCCGGCGGTCTTGCCCTCGGCGATGTTTTCCCCGGCTGCGCCTCCAGCAGCTTCGACTCCGGTCTCGATAAGCGTGGTATCAGTCACGAGATCTGCCGCATCCGCCGTGGCCCCGGGTCCCGCATCCTCTTCTCCGGCCTCCGCACCCTCGGAGTCACCGTCCTCCTCGCCTTGCCCGGCAGGTTCTTCACCCTCGGTTTCGCCGCCCTGAACCGCTGTTTCGGACTCAAAGGCCCTGACAAAGCCGGGCGGTGTGGGCACCACAGCCCCGTCCCTCCCCCGGTACATATTCCCGGGAGTGACAGTCCGGCCGTTGACGTCCAGGACCCCGTCGTCGGAGAAGCAGTCGGTAAAGGTCTGATCCGGGTCCCCGTACCGCGCAATCCTCATGGCGGTGTCTCCTCCGGCCGCTGCCACGCGGACGCCGGTCTGACGGCCCGCGCTCTCATTGTCCCAATAGACATGAATGCCGAACTTGGTCCCCCGAACCCCTGCAACTGCCGTGGGGGTTTTCACGGTTACATCCCTCTTTTGATGTCCGAAAAGGCGCATGGCGTAGAACATGGCCTTGCCCTTGAGCACGCTCATCAGGGTCCTCGGCCGGACTTCTCATGTCCATAGCGGTATTCATCCACCTCGAACCGGGAGTCAGCGGCCATGGTCACCACGTCTTCGTTCTGAAACCGGATCCGGCACCTTGACCCTTCCAGGGTCTCAATGGCGTCGTTTTCAAAGACCGGGTCCCCCGGGCTCCCGAAATAGGCGGTCCCGGCGGCCCGATGAATCACCACCACGATGCCGTTGATGCGGTCGATTCGGGCCACCGTTTGAAATCCCGGCGAGGCAACAAAGCCCTCTTGAATGTTCAGGCCCTTCAGGGAGTCCGGAAGCTGGATCCCGTGTCCGGGCTCTTGTGCAACAGCAGAGCTGGAAAAGGGAAGAAAGCAGTAAAAAAAGGTAATCATTGTCCAAAACTTCAGACTTTTAATCGTGGTCATCCAACTCCTCCATGCAAATACCCATAACCTAGGGATCAGTAAATCGTTCTTGTGAAAAGCCGTGAATCGAGCGACATTCGATTTCACGGCTTTTCAAAATTGCATATCTTGTGCCGGGGGTGATGGTTTCCGGTTCAGAATCCGTGGCATGCAGAGGAAATTGTCTTTACTTCTTGTCATGCGTCCGAGTTGAGACGCCTGTCCCAGTCGAATTCCCTCATTGTGACGGAATCCTCCATTCGCCGGATCCTCTTGTCCAGGCTGTCAAAGCGCCTCTTGAGCCTGTTGACCGCGCCATGGCTGGAATGGACATAGCTGTCATAGAATTCCTGATGGTCCTCGGTCTCGATTGGTATGACGGGTTCCGGTTTCATCAAGAGGGCCGCAAGGAAATAAAGTCCCGTGATGGGCCAGAAGCCGCTGAGGAACAGCAGGACCACGACAATGGCGCGAGTCCAGAATACAGAAAAATCGAAATACTCGGCAAACCCCCTGCAAACGCCCAGGATCGCCCCCCTGCGTGAGCGGTAGAGCCCGCCGCGAAAAACCTTATCAAATCGTTTCATTATCTTCTGTCCTTTCCTTCCTGTTCCATCAGGATGGTTTCCAGGGCCTCTACACGTGTTTCCATCCTGTTGAGGCCTTCGTAGATTTCCTGAATTATCCTGGCTTGTTCGGCCTCGGCGCGCCCGCCTTTTGAAGAAATCCCGCCTTTGATAATTTTTATGCCCAACAATACCGTGCTTCCGATTATCGCCAGGACAAGGATGATACCGCTGAAAATGATTGAGAGAACGAACGCGCCGTGCATTACAGATCCTCACTGAGTCCAGATTGAAATGGGCTGATGCTTGCTTTATATCACCGGCGGTACAATTATAAAAGGGCTAAACTCCCAAAACCCTTTGTCTCCCGCGCTATCAGCTCAATTTTGAAGGGGTCTCTTCCCTTCTTGAAAGAGAAGACTTCAAGGATTCGAGCTCCCTTTCAATATCCTCGTCCACTGTGAGCTTGCCGAACTCCTGCTCCAGTGAGGTGCTTCGCCCGAAGTTAACCAGGTCGGCCTCGGCCTCCATTCGCACGATCCTCTGTTCAAAGGCCTCGAACCTGCGCACGGCATCCATGCTGTCGGCCCGGCGGATCTCTTTTTCAGACTCTTTTTTCTTGGCGGCATGGACATGGCGTTGGATAAGAACCCGCTGCTTTTCCCGCGCTGTTGTGAGGCGTTCTTCAAGCCGCCTGATGTCTTCCTGATATTGATCGGTAAGAGCACGGCATTCGTCAACGTCGTTTTCAAGGCCGATCAGGCGTTCGCTGTAGCGCTTCTTTTCTGCGAGGGCCTCACGGGCAAGGTCATCCCGGCCCTTCTTAACTGCCAGTGTCGCACGATCTTCCCATTGTGTTTCCTTTTTCTTTGCTTCTTCAAGCAGTTTTTCGGCTTTTCTGGCCTCGGCCATGGAACCGGCGCAGGAGGCCTTTAGTTCCACCAGCGTGTCCTCCATTTCCCGGATCATGAGGCGAATCAATTTTTCCGGATCTTCCGCCTTGTCGAGCATGGCATTCATGTTTGCGCTTATTATGTCCCTGAATCTTGTAAAGATGCCCATGGTGTAACCCCCCCAGAAGTGTTGAATGGCTTTTTGATACGAAATTTGCCCTAAAGCAGAAGGCATTAATTGTGCCAAATGAGAAAAATTCTCAAACAGCCGGGAAAACAGGGATTTACTCCCTTGACACAAAAGGGGTCTGTTGGTAAAATTCACCATTTAATAACCAATATAGCCAAACAGAGGCAACATGGACCAGTCGCGGGATATGCTGGATAACCAGGATGATCGTCATGGGGATCATGCCATCAGGCTGCCCGAGGCCATAGGGCAGTCAGAGGCCTTTCTTGTCTTCAGGGAGAGGCTCTCCAGGGCGGCCACAATAGACCGGCCTGTCTTGATCATCGGAGAAAGGGGCACGGGCAAGGAGTTGGCGGCGGCAAGGCTGCACTATCTTTCGAGCCGGTGGCAGGGACCCCTTGTGGCCCTGAACTGTGCGGCCCTTGCTCCCGCCCTCATAGAATCCGAACTCTTCGGTTATGAGCGGGGCGCGTTCACCGGAGCCGAGGCGCGGCGGACGGGCCGTTTTGAGGCGGCGGACAGCGGGACCCTGTTCCTTGATGAGATAGGGTCCATTCCGCTGGAGGTGCAGGAAAAGATACTCAGGGTGGTTGAGTACGGCAGGTTTGAGAGGGTGGGCAGCTCCAGGTCCATTGAGGTTGATGTGCGGATAATCGGGGCCACAAACGCCGACCTTCCCGCCATGGCAGAGAATGGAACCTTCAAGCGAGACCTCCTTGACAGGCTTTCTTTTGAAGTCATTTCCCTGCCGCCTCTCAGGGAGAGGCATGAAGACATCCGCATCCTTGCCGAGCATTTCGCCGCCAGGATGTCAATGGAACTGGGGAGGGAAGAGGCGACAACATTCAGCGCAGAGGCAATGGAGGCGCTTGAGCGCTATTCATGGCCTGGGAATATCCGTGAATTGAAAAATGTTGTGGAGCGAGCGCTCTACAGGACGGATTCTCCCCTGATAACCGGGATAGTGTTCGATCCGTTTGAGGTCTCGTCCGAAAGATCAAGACCGCCTGAACAGGGAACCACTGCTGAAGCAGCAAAAAGAGAAGAAGACTGTTGGACCCGTTTTTTTGATATGCCCCTTAGAGATGCCGTTCGCCAGCTCGAAATTCAGATGATTCGAAGGGCCCTCGAGCGAACCCGGTACAATCAGAGACGGGCGGCGAGTATGCTGGATATCACCTATCATCAGTTTCGGGGACTCTACAGGAAGTATAAGGATAGTGGTTTGTAGATAATTCCGGCTCTCGGGCTCAGGCCGGGTCCATCCGCATGGTCACGTCGGCGGCGTCGCAGGCATCCTGCCAGAGGTTCATAATGTTCCATAAGCCGGTTTCCCCGCATGAGGATGAGCTTGGTCTCAAATGACTTTTAACGGGGAGTATGCTTTAGGTTCGCAATCTCGATTCAATGTGGTAAAAAAATATGTGGACTCATGAGTCACAAGAACTCCCGTCTCCAATGGGAGAATGTTTCCAGAGGCGGTCTGGCGGGCTGATATCACATGCCGTTAAATAAGGAGGGGGGTCATGATTACTGAAACCATGTTGCATGTCTTAGTGGTGGGGGCCGTTTTTGGGGCGTGCCTGCTCTGGAGCGGGCCGCTCGCTGCCGGAGGGGAATCCGGCGCGACACGGGTCGCGGATTCCATTCACTGGTTCGGCCATGACGCCATGCGCATTGATGCGGGCGGACTGGTTATCTACATTGATCCATGGCAGGTCGGTGACCAACCGGAGAAGGCCGATCTCGTCCTGATCACCCATGATCACCACGATCACTGTTCCCCAGAGGATGTGGATGCGGTTTTTAAAGAGGGAACGGAGATCGTGACCATGGCCACGGCTGCGGAAAAGCTTCCCGGGAAGACTATTCACACGGTTGCACCCGGGGACGTCGTTACGGTGAAGGGCATTGTTGTCGAGGCCGTAAACGCATACAATATCAACAAGTTCCGCAGCCCGGGTGTCCCGTTTCATCCGAAGGAGGCCGGGCATGTGGGGTTTGTGGTCACGGTGGACGGCGTGCGCGTTTATCATGCGGGTGACACCGACTGCATTCCCGAAATGAAGGACATAAAGGCTGACATAGCATTGGTCCCTGTGAGCGGGACATACGTGATGACTGCGGATGAGGCCCTGGAGGCCGTAAGGATAATCGGGCCCCAGCTTGCCATACCCATTCATGTGGGCCGCGGCATAGGTTCAATGGAAGACGCACAGCGTTTTAAGAAGCTTTCGCCCGTGCCTGCCCGCATCCTGGAGCTGGAGTGACATTTCATAAGCTGGAAAAAACAAACTGAGACAGCCTGATTCAGAAGCGGAGATTGATCAACTCGCTTTTTTGCAGGGGTAGCAGACGATAGATGATCCCGGCTGAGTCTGATCTGTCATGCGATTCGGTTCTCCTCGATGAAGGTCACCGTGGCGGGGCCGCTTTTGAGGCATGGCAGGTGCCCCTGGAGTAGGGCTACGCCGAACGGATGGATTTGTGTGAGCGTATCGGTGTGGACGACTATGCGGCCGGACGGATAGTGACAAGGATCGTCCATGGACCCCTCATGGCCTCGGCTGCGTTGGAAACGAGATTCATGACGCTCTTGGAGAGTTGGACGGGGGGAGCCTTTGATGTGCTTCAGGCCGGGATCCATAAGGGTCTTGAGGTGCACAGCGGGGTGATAATCCAGGAGTGCCCGGAACTCCGGAGTCTTTAGGTATTCATTCACAATTTCGTCGGGGTTGACCGACTCCCTGATCTCCACGTGCTGTGTATGGAGCGGGCCACAAACCCGGCGATGATTTCAAAGGGCTTCAGTTCTTCCTGGGCAAAGGCTTCCTTGTTTGTGTAGCTCATATTGAGGAAGCCCAAAGGGCGATTTAGAACGAAGAGGTGAACGGCAAGAAGGCTTCCGATAGTGATGCAGGACTCGCAGTCGTCGGCCGTTACCTGGAGGATGTTGTTCACCACAACCGGAAGTGTTGGTATCCGGGTCTTTCTGCTCCTGATGATTTCAATGATGGCCTCACGGCTCTTTATACTGCCGGTTAAATTTCCCCCGCAGGAAAAAAGAAAATCTCGATACCGCTTAGTGATTGGACCATAAACCGGATTATTCAAGCAGTCCCGCGATCCAGTTCAAGGCGCACGGCGCGCCCCAGCATCTCCACATTGTAGGGTTTTTTCAGGTATGCGCCAACTCCAAGCCTTTCCGCCTCCCGTACGCGGTCGGTCTCTGAATACCCGCTTGCAATGATAGCCTTCTGTCCGGGGCGCACGGCCAGGATCTCCCGATAGGTGTCAAGACCGTCCATGCCCGATTCCATCACCATGTCCAGAATGACCAGGTCCGCCGCCTGTTTTTTCAAGTAGGTCACGGCCGCCTCACCGCTTTCAACGGTCACCGGCCGATATTTGAGACGTTTCAGAATACCCTCGGCCAGGACCCTCTGTTCATGTATGTCATCCACCACAAGCACGGTCTCACCGTGACCCATGATGCCGGCCTTTGTAGAATGGTCCGCCTCAGTCGGCCGGCTGTGGTCCTTTGCTGCGGGGAGAAAGAGGGTGAAGGTCGTACCGGTCACCTCTCCGGCCTGAATATCCACAAATCCGCCGTGATTCTTTATTATACCCCAAACCACAGGCAGGCCCAGGCCGGTTCCGGGTCGATTCAGGGCTTTCTTCGTGTAAAACGGCTCGAATATCCGCTCCAGGTGGGTCCTGTTCAAGGCCGGCCCCTCATCGGACACCCGAACAAGCACGTAGTCACCGGGCTTCACGGGCTCGTATCCCACATACTTCCCGGTCAGAGTGGCGGGCTCCGCCCATATTTGAAGCACACCCCCGTCGCGCATGGCCTGGAATCCATAATAGACAAGGCCTTCCAGGGCCCTTGTAAGGTGCTCTTCCGAGCCGGGCACAGAGGGGAGACCTTTTTGTAGGCACAGTTCCACACGAATGTTGGGGTGTTGGGCGACCAGTTCCCTGTGCCCGCGTCCGTCCAGATACTTTCGAACTATGAGGTCTATGGACAGGGGTTCAAAGGCCGCAACACCTTGCCTTGACAAGAGGAGCATATCTTGGACGATCTCAGCGGCCTTTTCTCCGGACCGCTGAATAATCTCAACGGGCCTTTGGAGCGGACTATCCGGAGGTAGATCCATTAGGAGAAGTTCGGGGTAGCTCACAATCCCTGAAAGAATGTTGTTCAATTCATGAGCTACGCCGCCAGCCAGGGTGCCTATGGCCTCCATCCTTCCGGCCCGTTCCAGACGGGATGCGAGGATTTCCTTTTCCTCCCGCTCCGCCCTCAATTCCGTAATATCGTTGCCGATGGAAAGGATTTCCCGCAGGGTTCCGTTTTTTTCAAACAGGGGACGGTAGGTCCATGCGACCCAGACCCCCTTTCCGCTCCGGTGCAGGTTCCGGGATTCAGTTACCAGCCTATCATGCGGGTTGAGTTTCAACCGGGCGATCAGGCGGTCCAGTGCCCGACGAACTCCCTTTTCATCGGGGAGGATTGTCCCGGCCACGTGTTTCCCCATGATCTCTTCTTCGGAAAGCCCGAAAAGCTCGCGGGCGAACCTGTTTATGAAGGTCACTCGTCCCTGGGGATCACATCGCAGTATTACGCTGTTAGCCCCCTGCACGAGCTCCCGGAAGTTTTTCTCACTCACCTCCAGCTTCCTGTAGCTCCTTGCGTTGGCTATGCTGACGGCAGTGTGTGAGGCCACGCCTTCGATAAGGGTCATGTCACTCCGGGTCAGGGGCCACACGTGAGAGGCATGGTGGAAAATGAGCATCCCGAGGGTATCGAGTTCATATACAAGGGGTGCAAGGATGCAGTCATTAATACCGAGCCTCGCGAGCAAGTCTACAAGTTCCGGAGAGAGCCTTTGAGCCATGATTCCGGGCGTGTTCAGGCGGATGGGTGACCGATCCCTTATGTCCGCCGAGGCAGATTCAACGGATGGCGCCTCTTTGAGGGGTATGCTAAGCCCACTGAGCATGGCTTCTTCATCTTCCCCATACCCGTACCCGCCGGCATACGACAGGACGGTTTCGCCTTCACGGACGAGCAGGATCATGGCCCTTTCGAAGTTCAGCCGTTTTTCCATGGCGCCCAGTACGGCGCGGATCAGCCCCATTTCATCGCGAATGGAAGATGCAGCCGCTCCGATTTCCTGGACCAGCTGGGCATTGGTGGCGCGGATCTTCATCTCGTCGATCCTGCCTCTGGCCGCTTCTCCCTGCACCTGCAGGTTTCGGGCCAGGGTCTTTTTCTCCAGACGCTCCGCCGTCCATGCGAAGACGGTGATGAGCAGGCCGCCGGCCAAAGCCAGGGGGACCCATAGACTTGGAGGCATCGACAAAACGAGGGCAGGCAAGACCGGAAAGGCGGCAAGTCCCGCAATGTTTCGCACCTGCCTCCAGATGAGATAGTTCGCCTTCGGGATCTGGACCAGATACCGGCAGACCTCTCCGCCCTCGTGAATGCACTCGGGGTGCTCGACCTCGGCCAGACGGTTGGAGAACGGAAGAGTCACCGCCTCCAGGTTGCCAAGGCGGTTCTGGCACTGAAAAGGTTTTTCATGGACACCGGGTTCCGGTATGGCGATGACCTCGACGAGCCGGGGACCCTGTTTCCTGGACTTGATCCGAGTGCCGCGGGTGAAGAGAGAGGCGAGTCTTCCAAACAGCAGATAGACCGATGCAGGGGTCATCATGCCGAGCACATACTGCTTGGCAATGCCCATGGAATCCGACCAGGCCGCATTTCGGCCCACGTCCCGGGAGATATTCTCGTTCCCGGTTTTTTCGACCATAATGTCGTGAAACCGGTCCACTTGCTGCTGGGTCAACCAGTGGACGGGGTCCTCAGCCTCCCAGCGGGCAATGCCGGCGTAAGTGAGCATTTCGTCTATGTCGCAGTCCGGGTGATGCAAAGACAGATAGTCGAGATAACTCCGGGTGATTCGGCTGCTGTATAGGGGGGCGTCTTTTTCCATGGTTTGCTGAGTAATCAATAAAATTCATTCTATACCATATTGACGTTTAGGTGAATTTAATTCAAGTCTTATGTCTATTTATGCCTGAGGACATCGATGGGGTCCATACGGGGGGCCGGGCCTGTTACCTCCCGGAAGACGGCCTTTGCATCGTCCTCCTAAAAAGGCGCTGGGCCTGACCTTGCACCGCCGGGTCCTCGAAAGCCCTGGCCCGGTGGAATCTGGAGGAGGTTGGCGCTCAGCTTGGTGATGTCTTCGGTGATCTGTGCAGTGGCTCCCCTCCAATTGTTACCATGGTAATGACCGCGGCTGCTCCGATTACGATTCCCAGAATGGTCAGGCGTCAAAGACCGGCCCCACGGCCGCACAGCCCGTGATCATGATCGCGGCAAAGGGTATTGTAGCTAGGGATAGGTGAACTCGAGGTCTGAGCATGATCCGTCCCATGGTTTCATCCTTGGATTCACGGCCCGGGGCCGCTCTAGGGTAGTTCCTCGGCGGCGGGCCGGGCCGGAACGGACGTTCAGGCTACCAGCGGCCGAAGAAACTGAAAGAAGGGCTGCTACACGACCTATTCCTCTTATGCGGCCGATGATGTCTTCTTGGTCGCTCCACTACCTTATATCCCCTGGAGCAACGCTGGTAAGTAGCCTGTCCGAAGGTAAAGTAGGTGCTTCCTCCAAAGGCCATGATGCTGAAACCAGGGGGCAGTGAGGACACCACCATGCCGATGGGCGGCTGAACAACTACATATCCTGAAGGTCCTTTTTTATAAAAAGTTCCCCGATGATGGTAGACGGTCCTGGGACCGGCCCGGTGAACGGTGTGTCGCCGCTGCGGTTTCTTCACGCACGCGGGCCTGCGCTGTTCCACCCGCCTGCCTTCTTTGTGGCGGGGGCCGGCGTAGGACTCTCCGGGAAGGAGGATCAGGGCCAGAGCGATCATGCCCGTCCCCATCACTCCCATCCTTTTGATAGTAAAATGCCTGGAATGTTTCATGTCGTCCCTCCTTTCATACGGTGCCGCACAAAAGGCGCGGCAGCCGGTGGATACTGCGCCGGGAGCGAATTCTCCGAGCGCCGTTTGATTCTCAGCATAGGAGGCCATTGTGAAGAAAATATGAAGAGATTCTGGGGATACTGTGGAAACTGAAAAATGCGTCCGGGTTTGTGAAGAACTTGTGAAGGAGGTGTGAGAAAGTGGCGAAGATGCTGAAAAAATTTGAAAAACCCCTTAAGATATACTACATTTTACATGACTGATTCGGCATGGAACAGAGGGGGGCATGCGCAGGCGACTTTCCTTTGAGATCTTCGGGGCCTTTCTGCTGGCCTCGCTTGTCCTGGTGGTCCTGACCATCGGAGGACTCCGGTATTTTTCCTATGTGGGTTTTCGCGACTATATTCACAAGAGGGAACTCCAGAGGCTTCCATATATGGGCCGCTTGCTTGAGGAGGAGCATGCCAGGGAGCAGGGCTGGGACAGCCTTCTCGAAGATCCGGACGCATGGCATGCCCTGATGGACGCTGCGCGCAAACTCGAAAGGGCGGATGAAGAATACCCATCGGCCTCGCCATCCATGCCTTCGAGGCCAGCGCGGTCGATCACCGGCTCAT
>CAZEIA010000055.1:0-17761 GCA_964512335.1 uncultured Desulfobacterales bacterium | reverse complement strand
GAAAAGATGGTCAACAACATCCAGGAAATTAAAAGCAGGAGGGGGCCGATTATTGCTATAGCCACACAGGGCGATGACAAGATCAAGGACCTGGCCGACGAGGTGATCGAGATCCCTCCCACCCTGGACTATCTCTATCCCATTCTGACCGTGGTGCCGTGTCAGCTCCTGGCCTATCACTGCGCCAGGTTTTTGAACCGGGACATAGATAAGCCCAGAAACCTCGCCAAGAGCGTGACCGTGGAATAGGGCCGCAGGCCCCGGGCCGGTTTGGAGGCCCGGTGCGGTTGCGATGGACCGAGAAGTTGCGCATACCGGCAGAATCCATCAAACGCAGGGATGAGGCGCTCCAGAGTTTGCGCCCGGCGGCGAGGGCCTGCCTCTCGCTGTTTTTCCGGGTTCGTGCGCATGGACTGGAGAATCTGCCCGAGAACAGTGCTTTTGTTATCCTCGCCAAGCACCAGCGTTGGCAGGACATTCCCATCCTGGGCTTTACCGTCCCCCGTCCCCTGTACTACGTGGCCAAGGCGGAGCTTTTCAGATTCGCCCCGTTTGGGTGGATTCTGTCCTCTCTGGGTGGCATTCCACTTAATCGGAAACGCCCCCTCGAGAGCCGGAGGTCCCTTCTTCGTATTATCGAGCACCTGAAAAGCGGACAAGGCGTGGTCATCTTTCCCGAAGGGACCTATTACAGGGACTGCATGGGCCCGCCCAGGAAGGGTTTGGTCCGCATGGTGCTTTCCAGGGCTTCCCCGCCTTTTGTTCCAGTGGGGATCCGGTATAGTAAAGGCCTTCTTCGAACGGACGTGGAGATTCGGTTCGGCCCGCCCGTCCCCGGTGAAACGGGCATGGAGGTACGGCATTTCCTGGATCGGATGATGGGACAGATTGCGCGTCTTTCCGGCCTTTGAACTTCAGAATTGTCGCTCGCCAAGACGCCAAGAGAAAAATCAAGAAAACAAAAAACCGGAATATAGATGATAAACTTTTTGCTTCGTGGTTTCTGAGGGTTCTCCATGAATGAACTGGATGGAGTATTCGAGGTCATAGACGGTTATCGTGATGAGGCAATCAGGCTTCAGAAGGAGCTCACATGCAGGGTAGCCCTGGGCCCGGCTAACGGAGGCACGGGTGAGCATGAAAAGGCGGCTTTCCTCATGCGGGAACTCGAGTCTTTAGGTCCTGACTCCCTGAAGGAGATAAGGGCGCCTGAAGAGGGTGCGGCCGGCGGATACCGCCCCAACCTCGTGGCCCGGTGGAAGGGATCGGACGAGGTTTCCGGAGTCTGGGTCCTGAGCCATATGGATGTAGTGCCCGGAGGTGACCCGGCCCTCTGGAACGGGGATCCTTATCGTGTCCTCGTGGACGGCGATCGAATCTACGGCCGGGGGGTGGAGGATGACCAGCACGCCATAGTCAGTTCCATCCTGGCGGTGAAGGCATTGCGCGAGGCGGGAGCCCCGTTCGGCCGGCCCCTCGGGCTTGTAATGGTTGCGGATGAAGAGACCGGTAGCCGGTACGGCCTGTCTTATCTGCTGGAGCACCGCAGGAAACTCTTTTCCCGGAAGGACCTCATCGTCGTACCCGACGCGGGAAACGAGCAGGGCACCATGATTGAAGTGGCTGAGAAGTCGGTGCTGTGGATGAGATTCACGGTCAAGGGAAAACAGTGCCACGCGAGCACCCCGCAGAAGGGTCGAAACAGCCTGTACGGTGCCGCGAGGTTGATTGTTGCACTGGACGAATTGAACAGACGGTTCGGAGCTGTTGACCCTCTGTTTCACCCGCCCGGCTCCACCTTTGTCCCCACAAAGATCGAGGCCAACGTAGCCAACATTAACACTGCTCCCGGGCTGGACGTGTTCCATTTGGACTGTCGCGTCCTCCCTCAGTACCCGCTGGATGACCTCATCCAGGCGGCCCGGCAAATGGCTGCCGCGGCGGTTTTGGAACTGGGGCTCCAGGTGGACGTAGAAACCGTGCACATGGAGGAAGCGGCTCAGCCCACGCCTGCTGACTCGCCAGTGGTCAAGGCCCTTCAGAGGGCAGTTAGAAGTGTGACCGGCAGGCAGGCTATGCCCGCAGGCATTGGAGGGGGAACCGTAGCAGCCCTCTTTCGAAAGGCCGGTCTGCCTGCTGCCGTCTGGATGACCGCTCAGGACACGGCTCACCAGGCGGACGAGTATTGCCTGTTAAGCGATGTCCTCAATGATGCAAAGGTCTTTGCCTGGCTTTTCGCTGAATCTCCGGATTGATTTTTTCCAGTATTCAGCTTTTTTTAACGCAAAAGTATTAATCGTTCCGTTATGAAGCGGTTGTCGGATGTTCAACTGTTGACCCAAAAAAGCGATTGGACTGCCGGCGCGAGCCGCGAGCGACGACCCGCGGATAACCCCTTTGTGTCTTTGTGGGAGATAAAAGTCTTTTTGGAGTAATAGTGGCTTGACCGCATTTAGTCCGTGCCTGGAGGGGTTATGAGCGGCCATGATCGAATTCAGAGGGAACTCGAGGCCGGTGTGAGGGAAGGCGTTTACCCCGGTGCCGTGCTGGTGGCGGGGCTTGGCGGTGAAATTGTCTTTTCCATCCATGCGGGGCGTCGTTCCCTTGATCCACTTGGACGCGAAGCCGACGAAGAGACGATTTTCGACCTGGGCTCCCTTACCAAACCTCTTGTGACTGCTTTGGCGATGATGCGGCTCGTGGATAAGGAACAAGTCGACCTTGACAGGCCCATCGCGGAAATCCTGCCTGGGGATTGTCCCGATGACAAGGCGGGCATCACATCGCGGCTCCTGCTCTGTCACGCCGCCGGGTTTCCCGCCTGGCGGGATTACTACAGGCGGTTGGAGGATGTGAAGCCTGAGGAGCGCAAGTCACTTTGCCGGACATGGATCCTTAACGAACCTCCGGCCTATGCGCCCGGGAAAGGATCCATTTACAGCGACCTGGGATTCATGCTCCTGGAATGGGTCGTGGAAGAAGCCGCGGGGCTGGAGCTGGGGCGCCACGTGGAGTCCCTGTTCTTCGAGCCCCTAGGCCTCGAGAGGACTTTTCTGTTTCGAACCGCAAGTGCCCCCTGCTTTAATAAGGAAGAATTCGCCGCCACTGAGAGGTGCCCCTGGCGTGGGCGAACCCTTCAGGGAGAGGTCCACGACGAGAACGCCTTCGCCCTGGGCGGCTATTCCGGCCACGCCGGGCTATTTGGAACGGCCGGAGAGGTCTTCATCCTGGCCTGCCTGCTTCGGGACCATTTACTGGGAGAGCGTAACGACCTGTTTTTCCCGGAAACGGTTCGGGAGTTCTTTCAAGGACAGAGTAAGATTCCGGGGTGCGGAAGGGCCCTCGGGTGGGACATGCCTTCCGACAAAGGATCGGCAGCAGGACATCATTTTTCCAGGAAGAGCGTGGGACACCTCGGTTTTCCCGGAACAAGCCTTTGGATGGATCTGGAAAGGGACGTGCAGGTTGTACTTCTCACCAACCGCGTACACCCGTCCCGGGAGAATCGGTTGATTCAGGGATTCCGGCCCCGCATCCACAACTGCATCATGGAGGAGTTGGGACTGGCAACGGGATGATGGGATAGCTCTTTGAGGGTGCCGCCGGCTTCGCCGCCAGCCTCTTTGCCGGGAAAAATCATCGGCGCCGTGCGTGGTCCTTCGTGGTGAGAATACGAATCAGGCCTGAGAACAGATGAGGGGCTGAGGGCAGGGATTATCGGGGTTCCCCCCACAGCCAGCGGTCGCAGAAGGAGGAAGGGAGACGTGCGCTCAGGTGGACCAGTAGAGATACAACCGAAACGGCCAGGAAGGCCCGGGCCACCAGAAGCCCGGAGAGGTCCCCCCCCACCAGGACCATGAGCATGGTGTCCTCAAAGAGGCTGTGGATCAGACCCATCAGCGTCAGGGAGTAGAAGACGTCACGCTTGTCTATGCGCCCGGAACGCGCCTCACGTATGATCAGTCCGCCCCCGTATGAGATGCCGAGGGTCACTCCGATGATGGCGATGGTGGATGCCTTTGGACCGATTCCCATCAAGCGAAGAACGGGTCGCAGGATCCGGTCCATGATTTCGGTCACACGGAAGCGTTCGAGGATTCTCATGAGGAGCAGTAGGCCCACGATGATCCCGAAAATGGACACCAGGTTTTTCGCCTGGCCAAGGGCCCAGGCCGGGATGGTCTCATTTCCCGGCGCAACGCCTGCGCCCGGGCTCAGGAGGATTTCTACAGGCCCCTGGTGAAAAGCAAACCCTGAGTAGATCAGATGGAGGATCCACCCGACGATAAGGGCCGAACCGATTCGTATGACTCCCTGAAACAGGAGGCGCGGCCCCGATTTCTGGGCTATCTTCAGCTCCACCGGAAGACTGTGGGCCACGAGGATCATGGTGCCGAGAACAGTGGCCTGAGCCGTAGTGAGGGGGGCGTCGTCCACGAGGGTCAGAAGCACCACAATGGATCCGTAAATGTTGTTCAACATGGCTGTGGCCCAGACAAGACCCATTTCCGGAGGTAGTCCCACCAGGCCCATGACCGGCTCCAAAGGGACGGCCAGGTACTGAATCAGCCCCAGCTCTTTGAGGACTTTTACCACGATAAGCACAGGGACCATTATCTTGAACAGGTCATAGCTCACCGAAAGTGCGTCTCGCACCAGGGCTGTGGTCTTGTCTTTGAGCGAGACCCGAAAGGTCACTTTTTACTCCTGTCCCCCGCTTGAATTATGCAGCAGGAGCGGTCAGGATCAGCTTCGAGGGGCGGAAGTATAGATCAACCCGGCGGCTACCGCAACGGAAAAGGGGCGCAACCCCCAGGGCACAAGGAGTCACAATAGCGCTGCTGTATCTTCCGGGGTCTTTCTCCATGTCCAACCACAGCCGGCGTCTGGAGAGGGAACTGAAGAGAGACTGATAAGAGAAGGGCAGGTGTTTCGCAAATCTTGTGGTACGATGCGGAGGTCCTTAAGGCCCTTCACGGACAACGACTTTTGTAGGGAGATTGTAAATATGAACGAATCTGAACCCGCGGCCGGCGTCACCAGGCCATCCGAAGAGGTGGTCGTTGAGATGATCGACCTGCACAAGTGGTTCGGTGACTTCCACGTGCTTCGCGGAATCAATCTGACCGTCCACAAGCAGGAGCGAATTGTGGTGTGCGGCCCTTCAGGATCCGGGAAGTCCACGCTGATTCGATGCATCAATCGCCTGGAGGAGCACCAGCGCGGAAAGGTCATTGTGGACGGAACGGAGCTCACCAATAACATCAAGAAGATCGAGAAGGTCCGTGCCGAGGTGGGCATGGTGTTTCAGCATTTCAACCTCTTTCCCCATCTGACCATCATAGACAATCTTACTCTGGGCCCTCTCTGGGTTCGCAAGGTCCCCAGGAAGGAGGCCGAAGAGACTGCCATGTACTACCTGGAGAAGGTGCATATCGCTGAGCAGGCCCGCAAGTACCCGGGGCAACTCTCCGGAGGGCAGCAGCAGCGGGTGGCAATAGCCCGCAGCCTCTGCATGAAGCCTAAGCTCATGCTCTTTGACGAGCCGACGTCCGCCTTGGATCCTGAAATGATCAAGGAGGTCCTTGATGTGATGATCGAACTGGCCCGGGAGGGCATGACCATGATTGTGGTATCCCACGAAATGGGATTTGCCAGGAGCGTGGCCCACCGTGTCCTCTTCATGGACTTCGGCCGGATAGTGGAGGGAAACCCGCCCGAAGAATTCTTTAATAATCCCCGGCACGATCGCACCAAGCTATTCCTGAGCCAGATCCTTCACTGAATCCATTCCCTCGACAATTTCGGTGAGATATCTGTGAAACCACGCCGATTCCGCAGCCCTTGCAGAAGTCGTATCGGCCTTTGCGCAGGTGTTGTGTCGGGCCTACAAATTGATCACCTTGTCAGCGAGTTGAAGTGCGGTAACTATGTCGAGCATGTTCGTGGTCTGGCCCACCTGTTTTTTTTCGAGCAGTTGAAAGTGGTTGAGGCAGGTGCCGCATACCAGTATTTGAAGCCCCTCCCGCTCATATTCCCTGAGTACCGGGAGGACCTCTGAATCCTCCACCGCGAGTTTCACGCCGCTGTTCACCAAGATCAGACGCCACAGCTCGCCTCCCATCTCACTGATGGTCTTCAGGAAGCTGACCATGAGCCCGGCGCCCAGTTCTTCGTCTCCATGTCCCATGCGGTTGGAGCTGATCAGGATTACGGTCTTCGAGACCGGAACCGGAGACCGGTCTGTTTCGCAGCCAGGGGCGGAGGCTTCATCACAGCGTGTGCCGACGATTTTACTGTTCCCCTCTTCCTCGCTGGCCGACACGGAATAGCCTTGTGAGCTTAGAAAACGGGAAACGTTTTCCCGGGCCGCTTTGTTATCTACTGTTACTTCCAGCGCCGAAGGGTGTTTTTCCTCGATGGTTTTCCGGGCTCGAAGGACCGGAGCGGGGCAAGTCATCCCCCGGCAGTCGATTTTTTCCATTTATTGGACCTCGTTAAGATTGATGAAACCGCAAAAACCTTTTGTCCGGCGCATTTATATTATGCTTTGCCTCTTCGCACTAACTGGTGGAAAAACGGGACTGATCCGGCGAAACCGCTGCGGGAGGTTATAAGTGCGAGTAGAGGACAAGTCAAACTGGATATCCCGATAGATCTTTGTTGTTTTCGCGGAATATCCGATTGACAGCTGAACCGAAGAACCATGAACCCTCCCCCTTGCGGCCTCGTTGGTCATGGCGTAGGATAAGGCGCAACCCTGATGCCGGATTATCGTATCGAGCATCTGCATACTTTGGAGGTAATGCATGGCCGGAGTGTTCGATCCCATCGAGTTAAACACAATGAGGCTTCCGAACCGGATTGTGCGATCCGCCACCTGGGAGGGCATGTGTGATCCGGACGGCCGCCCTGGAGAGAGGCTGAGGCATTGCTACGAGGACTTGTCCCGGGGAGGAGCGGGACTCGTCATAACGGGATATGCGTTCGTGCGGCCGGAGGGCCGGCAGATGCCCGGCAAGATGGGGATTCACACTGATGACTTCATGAAGGACTTTTTGAGGCTGACCAATGCTGTTCACGACGCAGGAGGCCGTATCGCAGTCCAACTGGTACACGCCGGGGGGCAGACTGACACAAAAATGGCCGGCCGCAGGCCGCTTGCGCCATCGGCGGTCAAGGTGAAACAGTTCCCCGGGACACCTGAAGAACTCCACCGGGATGAGATTCAAAACATAGTCACGGCCTTCGGGGAGGCCGCACTTCGAGCCAGGGAGTGTGGCTTTGACGCGGTGCAGCTTCACGGGGCCCATGGCTATCTTATCAACCAGTTTTTATCGCCTCTCACCAACCGTCGCATGGACGATTACGGTGGTTCGCTCGAGAACCGCTGCCGTTTCCTCATGGAGGTTTACTACAGGGTTCGCGAGGCAACAGGTAAGCACTTTCCCGTGCTCATCAAGCTGAATGCTTCCGACAATCTTGAGGGAGGCCTTTCCGAGGATGACGCCCGTTACGCTGCAGGAGAGCTTTCCAGGGCGGGGATTGATGCGATCGAGATATCAACAGGTACAAATGCATCCGGTGCCCTGAGCCCGGTACGCACGAAGATCGACCGGCCTGAAAAGGAGGCCTATAACCTGACGGCCGCCCGCAGGGTCAAAGAATCCGTGGCCTGCCCGGTCATTGTGGTGGGCGGGGTCCGCTCGTGGGAGACAGCCGAAAGGGCGGTGGGGAATGAGGGCGTTGATCTGGTTGCCATGTCCCGTCCGCTCATCAGAGAGCCGGATCTTCCCTTGCGCTGGCGGAAAGGAGACCGTTGTCCGGCTGCTTGCATCTCCTGCAACCGGTGTTTCAGGCCGGGCATTCGTGAGGGCGGTATCTACTGTGTGGCTGAAAAAGAGGAGAGGGGTAGGGCATGAAACTGGACTCGGCGGCTTTTGACAGGATTGTGCAGCGGGCCATCCGCCGTATCCCCGAAGAGATTCGGGCCTGCCTGGACAACATTTCCATCTCGGTCCAGGACAGGCCTGCGCCGGAGATGTTGGAAGAAATGGAAATGCCGCCGGACGAACTCTTGCTGGGCGTTTACCAGGGTGTTCCGCTGCCGGAGCGTTCTGTGTCGAACCCGCCCCTTTACCCGGATGTGATCGTGCTGTTCCAGGAGCACCTGGAAGAGGTATGTGAGACCCTGGAGGAGATGGAGCGGGAGATAGAGGTGACAGTGGTGCACGAGGTGGCCCATTTTTTCGGTATGGACGAGGAACGGCTTGCCCGGCTGGGTTATGGATAATCCGGGCCGGGCCCGGTCTACGGATTGAGGAGTTCAGGCCGGCCGGACTGTTTCGATCAGGAAGGAGGAGATTGCCTCACACAGGGGGGATGCGGTGCGACGCTTGTCCCGGATCATGTAGAACCGACGTGTGATTCGACGATCTTTGAGTCGAAGGACCTTGACGACTCCCTGCTCCAGTTCCGCGGCCAAGGCGTGATGTGACAGAAAGGCCGCTCCAAGTCCTGCCTTCACGGCCTCTTTGACTGCTGTGGATGTCCCGAGTCTTGCGGAGACCCGAAACGCATCGATATTGTGGCCTTTGGCCTGCCTAAAGTAATCCTCGAGGCTCTTCTGTGTGCCTGATCCCTCCTCACGCAGGATAAGAGGCTCTTTCATTACATCTTCGATGGATATTGATTTCCTTCCCGCCCACTGATGATCCGCCGGGATTGCCAGGACCAGTTCGTCTTCCCAGAGGTCCTCATGAAACAGTCGACTGTCCTTACTGCGGTAGCCGGCTACGCCCAGTTCGTAGAGCCCGTCCAGTACTCCCTGGTGGACCTTGTTGGTGTCCGCGATTTCGAGCCGTACCGTCACGTGTGGGTATCGTTTTCGAAAACGCGCGAGCACGGCGGGAATAAGGTATTCGCCGGGGATAGTGCTTCCCCCCAGGCGGACCTCTCCTCTGTGGACGCCCAGAAAGCCCTCCATATCCAGGCAGACGGACCGCTTCATTTCCAGGAGGGCAAGGGCCTGGCGGTGCAGCCGCTCGCCGGCCTTGGTGGGTACGACTTGCCGCCCCAGCCGGTCCAGAAGGCGGGTCCCTATCATTCGCTCCAAGTTGGCCACACGCTCACTCACAGAGGCCTGGGCAAGGTGAACCTCCTCGGCCGCCTTGGAAAAACTCCCCAGTTCAAGGACCTTGCAGAAGATTTCCAGATGGCGGAGTTCGAAATCGATGGAGGGGCGTTGAACGGTAAGGTCGGTTTTCATGGTATGAGTATTCCCGGGCAAAGACCGGCCATCACGGTCAGGCTGTGGAATTGGCTGGTTTTTCACTCCTGCCTGTGTCGCAGGATGTCTTGAAGACTGGTCTCCTCGAAAATCCGCTTCATGGCATTGTAGGCTTTACCCCAGACCGGGCGTATCAGGCAGTCATCGATGTGCTCGCACACTTCCGGGTCATTAAGGCAGTCAAGCAACAAGACCCGGGTCTCCAGAAGGCTGATTACCTCCCAGACATTGATTCTGGAAGGCGGTTTGGTGAGCATGTGGCCTCCTTTGGGGCCTCTTACGCTTCCTATTAACCCCGCCTTTTTCAATGGGATGATCAACTGCTCCAGATACTTGACCGGAATCCCCTGGTTGCGGGAGATCGCCCCCATGCTCAAAGGCCCCTCTCCGTAGTTTCCAGCCAATTCAACCATCAGGCGCATGCCGTAGCGGCCCCGAGTGGAAAGTTTCATGCCGTGGTTCTCCTTCCTCTTGCACCGGTCTAAAGTTTCAGCGGGTCCTGGTTCGGGCCCCGGCTGCGGCCCTCTCATCGAACCTGAACCATAATTCGGAAAGCGAAAGGCTGTCAAGCGCTCCGTGGCTACAAACGAGCAGGTGTTGACATAAGCGGATCACCGCGCTAGTTGTATTCGGGATGGGAGGGAATTGCTGATGGCAGGAAAATCCGGCATGGGTGAAGGCTGCGGCCCCTTTAAACAAACATGCGGTCCGGTCGAGATTCCGACAAAGGACGAAAAGGAGGCCATGGACGCCCTTAGGCGAATCAAGGACCGAGTCCGTGAAATCAAAGATGGAATCTCGAATACGGAAGGTGAATCCTCTATGTTCAAAGAGGAGTTGAAGCGGCTGCGATCAGACTGGGATATGTGGCAGAAGAAGAGAGAGGAAGCGGTCAGAGAGCGTATGATCCTGCTTGGGCACGAGGACCCCGACTGATCAGGGTTACTTGTTGATGGTTGAGAGGGAGGTGGTATGAAATACATTAGTATTACTCATGTTTTTTTGATCTCCCTGCTTGTCCTTTTTGCCGGGGGTTTGCCTCAAGCCGGGGCTGAAGCCGGTAAAACCACTGTCTTCACTCTTCAGAAAAGCATTGATACGGCCCTGGAACAGAATTGGAACGTGAAGGCCGGAGAGGAAGGAATACGGCAGGCCGAGGCTGTGAAGGATCAGGCACGTTCGGATTTTCTTCCAAAGTTCAGCACCTCGTACTCTTATACCCGGTTGGACCATGAAAAACGCACGGATCCCATGACCATTGGGCCGTTTGAGATTCCCGGCAATGTCCTCTCCCTTCGAGACAACTACCAGTGGAAGACTTCCATAACTCAACCGCTCTTTACGGGTTTCGCCCTGTTGAGTGCGTACGAACTGGGAAAGCTGGGGATTGACGAGGCCGAACTGGGACTCGAACTGGAAAAGCTCGACCTGATTCTGGCCGTCAAACAGGCGTATTTCCGTGTCCTAGAAGCCGACAGGTTTGTAGAGGTGGCGGAAAAGGCCGTTGACTCCCTCCAGTCCCATGTGGAGGTTGCCCGGAGTTTTTATAACGTAGGGATGATCCCCATAAATGACCTGCTCAAGGCGGAGGTCGAACTGTCCAACGCGGAGCACGATTTGATCCGGGCGGAAAACGCGGCCCTCATTGCCAGGGCCTCCTTCAACACCAATCTGGCCAGGCCCATCAACGATCCCGTAGTACTGGAAGACCTTCAGAGTTTTCGCCCTGAAACCGGGCAATTTTCCGATTATGTGGAGCAGGCCCTTCGTCAACGACCTGAGATGAGAAGCCTTGAGGTCCGGCTGGAGCAGACCGCTCAGAGGCGCCGCCTTGCCGCAAGCGATTATTACCCTGATATTTCAATTAATTACGACTATATTAAGGAAGGAGATGAACCAAACGTCAGCGGAAGCGAGGTCCACGACGCGAACCGCTGGCAGGTCATGGCCGTTATGTCCTGGACATTTTTCGAGTGGGGCAAGACTCGCAGCGCGGTTCGTGAAGTGGAAAGTGTGCGAATGCAGCTGCTGCAGACACGGTCGGCCATGGAAGACAATATTCGCCTGGATGTAAAGCAGGCCTATCTGGATCTATTTGAGGCCGAGAAGAATATCCCGACGACCACCAAGGCCGTGGAACAGGCCGAGGAAAACCTGAGGGTGAGTCGTGAGAGGTATGAGGCTCAGGTGGCTACCTCCACGGAGGTGCTGGACGCCCAGGCCCTTCTCACACAGGCGCGGACGAATTACTACCGCGCTCTCTACAGCCACCATCTGGCCCGGGCGAGGCTCGAGCGGGCCCTCGGCGCAATGTGACCGGCCCTTAGGCTGCACCGCCATATTGCCCCAAAGACGCCCTGAAGGGAAAAGACATACTGCCGGCATGATCCAATTGTTTAATGTATCCAAACACTTCGGCCAGAATGTGGCGCTTGCCGGCATCGATCTCAAGATCCGAAAGGGAGAGTTCGTTTTTATTACGGGACCGAGCGGGGCGGGCAAGACCACGCTTCTTCGATTGATCTTCGGCTCGCAGAGCCCGAGTGAAGGGGCGATTCTTATCAGTGGGATCAACCTGAATCGAATCCGGCGCGCAAAGCTCGACCTGATGCGCAGGAGAATAGGGTTCGTGTTCCAGGATTTCAAGCTTCTGGAAGAAAGGACCGTCTTCCAGAACGTAGCCCTGGCCCTGGAGGTGATGGGAGAGCGGCCTTCGATAATTCGTAAGAAGACCCGGCAGGTACTCAGGGCCGTGGGGCTGGGCGGAAAAGAGGCCCTTTACCCCCAGGAGCTTTCCGGGGGGGAGCAGCAGCGGATCGCCATTGCCAGGGCGATCATAAACGAGCCCATAATCCTCCTTGCAGACGAGCCCACAGGAAGCCTGGACCCTGACATCACCCAGGAGATCATGCTTCTCTTCCGCACCATCAACCTCCGCGGGACTACAGTAATTTTTGCCACTCACAGCCGGGAACTGCTCAGGGATACCGATCAGAGGACCGTCCTTCTCAAAAACGGGCGTGTCGAACAGGAAACCCCGCCTCCTCAGGAAGGCCGGCCATGATCCTTCGTCTCTGGACATATTTTCTGAAGCGAGCCCTTTCAAACATCCTGGAACAGCGCTTTATCCAGTTCATCAGCATGGGGACCATAACGATTTCCTTCCTGCTGCTGGGCGCCTTTGTCCTGCTTGTGGTAAACCTCAACACCTGGCTCATGGATTGGGGGCAGTCCTTGTCCATGTCCGTTTATCTGGAAGAGACTGTCACCGAAAAGCGAAAGCAGGAGATCGGCGAGGCTCTCAAGGGGATACCGGGAGCCGAACTTCGAGGTTTCATCAGCAAGGATAAGGCCCTGGAGGACCTGAAGGAGGCTTTCGGCGCCCAGGCCGCGCTCCTTGACGGGTTCAAGGAAAATCCCCTGCCCGCGTCATTTGAACTCCTGTTTTTGGAGGCGGAATTCCGGAACCTCGAGCCCGAAAGCGTAAAGGTCGAAATTGAATCGCTGGAAGGGGTGGAAGAGGTACAATACAGCGAGCAATGGATCGAGCGGTTCGAGGGCTTTCTTTACATGATACAGGCTGGAGGAGTCATCATCGGGGGCCTGCTCTGCCTGGCCGTGCTCTTTATCACCACGAACACAATAAAGTTGACCATATACGCCCGCCGGGAGGAACTCGAGATCTATAAGCTTGTTGGAGCCACGGACCGATTTGTGAAGGCCCCTTTTCTCATAGAAGGGGCGATTCAGGGGTTCGTGGGCGGTGCAATCGCTCTCGCATGTCTGTACGGTGTCCACAAGCTGGTTTCCCTGAAACCCCTTTATGCATCGGGGTTCCCTGTCCTGAAGGTGGTTTTTCTCCCGCCGGAGATCGCCTTCGGTCTTATCGTTCTGAGCCTCCTTCTGGGATTCGTCGGCGGAACGATCGCCGTAGGCCGGTTCTTTCATTAAGAGATTCGAATCTCCCATGCGACATTACGCCTTGAGAGCCATTTGGAGTATCTTGCTCGCCGCCGTGGTCCTGGTCCCCTGTCCGTCCGGTGCGGATTCCGATGACCTCAGGAACGAACAGATTCGAAAGATAGAAGAGAAGCTCTCAAGAGAGAGAGAGCAGTATGTCAGGTACGACGTCAAAGAAAAGAACTTGCTGGGTCAACTCGGAGAAATTGAAAAACAGATTTCAGACAAGAAGGAACTCCTGCTTTCCCTCAAGGAAAAAATCCGTAAACAGCGGGCCGAGTTGAACGAATATCAAGAGGAGTTGAACAGGCTGGAGGCCGAAGCGGACGAGGTTCGAGGCCGGCTGGCCAGGAGAGTGGTGGCCTATTACAAATATGCCAGGCGGGGTTATGTTAAGTTGCTGGCCACGGCTCTGGACCTGGACGAGTTGAGAAAGCGAATGTACTACTTGAGAATTATTATGGAGAAGGACCGAATCCTCCTCCAGAAGATGCTGGAGGTCCTCAGGGAATACAAGGGGCAGATGCAGGCCGTGGAGGAAAAGCTTCGGGTGGTGTCTATGCTGGAAAACGAGGAGTCGGAGCACCTGGAGGCCATGAAGGAAGAGCTTGATAAGAAGGTCTTCCTGCTCATGAGGATTCACAAAGAAAAAGAGTTCTATGAGACGGCAGTCAAAGAGCTCGAAGCGGCCTCACAGGAATTGAAGGAGACAGTGGCGAGCCTGGACCGGAAACAGGAACGCAAAGCTGAGCTTTCCTCGGATTTTGCGCGGCACAAGGGAGACCTTCCCGTTCCTTTCGAGGGAAAAATAATAGAGAACTATCACCCGCTGGGAACAGGACCCGTTCTGACCCACAAGGGGATCTTCATTCAGGGTGATTCGGGCGGCGAGGTCCGCGCGGTGTATGACGGCAGGGTCGACTACTCCGGCTGGCTCAAGGGTTACGGGCGGATCATTATTATCAACCACGGTTCGCGTTACTTCTCCATATGTGCTCACCTGTCCGACATAATGGTGGAGGAAGGGGGTGTTGTCCGTGCTGGGGAAGTGATCGGGCTCGCCGGAGAGTCCGGCCCCCTTTCGGGACCGGGGCTTTATTTCGAACTAAGAAAAGCGGCTGAGTCGCTCGATCCCGCAGCTTGGCTAAAAGTGCGTTGACCTCTGTGTTGTCCGGCGTTATCATTGTTTTTACAGGCTTGGCAAGGATCAGGCCGACGTCGGTCTCAATAAAATTATGGGCCGTTCAAATTCGATCCGTTCCTCGGGCAAGCTCAGGCCATTGGTAATATGCCTTGGATCGTTTGGGGCCATCTTCCAGGTTGTGACGGCTGGTATATCCTGCCCATCAGGGACGAGCGGTCTAGGCGGTGTTGATGCTTAACCATTCCAAAACTGGATTCAGGGAACTCGCTTTCCTGTGAATCAGGAGCATTATTTCATGAAATATTTTAATGGTAAGGCTTTAGTCTGCGCTTTGTGGCTTTGCTTCCTCATTTCCGGTTTCCTGTTTTTCCAGGGGGGCGGCTCATACGTTAAAGCGGGAACCGATGAAGTGTATAAGAACATAGAGGTCTTCGCCGAGGTCCTGCGCCAAATCGAAGAGCACTATGTGGAGCCCCAGGATTCCCAGGAGTTGATTTACGATGCCATCAAGGGGATGGTGGAAAGCCTGGACCCCCACTCCGCATTTATGACCCGGCAGGAACACAATGACCTGATGATCGAGACTAAAGGCAGTTTTTCCGGTGTGGGTATTGAGATTACAACCAGGGACGGGCTTATTACGGTAGTGTCCCCCATTGAGGGAACCCCCGCCTATCGGGCGGGAATCAAGGCGGGAGACCAGATAATCAAGATCGATGACGAGGTCACGAAGGACATGACCCTTCCCGAGGCCGTCAAGCGGATCCGCGGGCCCCAGGGATCTGAAATCAAACTGACCGTCACCCGAGAGGGGCAGGACAAACCGCTCGATTTCAAGATTACGCGTGATGTTATTCCGCTTCGCAGCGTGCGGCATCATCAACTGACCCCTAAGATAGGCTATGTGCGGATCTCCAACTTTCAGAGCAAGACGGAACCCGACTTGAAATCTGCTTTGAGGGAGCTGGAAAACGAAGGCCCTCTCGATGGACTTATACTGGATTTGAGAAACAACCCCGGCGGATTGCTGGACCAGGCCGTTAAGGTCTCCGATCTGTTTCTCGACCAGGGACTCATAGTGAGTACCAAGGGCAGGGACCCCGACCAGAATATGGAGATTTCTGCCAGCAAGAGCGGTCAGCCTCGCAGTTATCCAATGGTTGTTATGGTCAACGAGGGCAGTGCAAGCGCATCGGAGATCGTAGCCGGGGCCTTGCAGGACAATAAAAGGGCCCTTGTCCTGGGCACCAAGACATTCGGAAAGGGGTCGGTCCAGACCATTCTGCCGCTCTCGGACGGCTCCGGGCTTCGCTTGACAACGGCCAGATACTACACCCCCGGCGGCAGAGCCATTCAGCTGAAGGGAATAATTCCGGATATCGAAATCGCTTTTTCGCCCCCGGCAGACAACGAAACTGCAGCGCAGCACCCGCGTTTTATAAGGGAGGAAGATCTGAAGGGGCATATGGAAAACGATGAAACAGGAGGCGAGGATACTCAAGAGGAAGAGAACGGCAACGGTATGGAGCTTGACGAGCAGGCGGAAGCGCTTTTAGAGAGGGACAATCAGGTGAGACATGCCCTGCAGTTGCTCCAAGGCTGGAACGTCTTCTCCAGGATGCAGGCAGGACCTTAAGGTCCAGGCCCCTTCTCCCTTAAGGAGAGATTAACAGCATCCGCCATGCCGAAGAAAAAGAAAACGGCCAAAGGCCGCAGGGAACCAGAGCGCAGGCCGGCGAACAGGGTGGTCTTATGGCTCGTCGGCCTGCTGTTCCTGGTTGGAGTTTCCCTCGCGGCCTTTTACTTTTTCCGGGCACAAGAGAGGCCTTCCCAGGTTCCTCCGGCTTATGAGGAGGCCCACATCCGCCCTTCCCGGATTCAGGAATACATCGGCCGAATCGACCGTATCGTCTATGAAGTACTCTACAGGCGAGGGGTTGTCGAAAAAGATATCCTGTTTACGGATGTGGGGCGCCAAATCGACGATGATGACGAGTGGGATTTCACCGAAATCACGGTCAGGTTTCCGGATGAGGCCGGACGACAGCTTGTCCAGAGTGAACTGCCTTCGAAGATAGTGGAGCTCGGACCTTCCGTGGAGTGCTGGAGGGATGCAAATCCGTCCGGCGGCATCGCCTTCCGAGTGTACGTGCGAGGCCGCTTGACGCACCGGATTTGCCTGGTCATAGAGGAAGAACGGCCGGAGCCGCTCTACGTGAAGCGCCTCCCCAAAGTGGCTGTCATTATCGATGATATGGGTTATGATCTGGTTCTGGCCAGGGCATTTGCATCGCTTGACATCCCCGTGACCCTGTCTGTCCTGCCCATGGCTCCGTGCACAGGGGACATTGCCCGGGAGGCCGGTCGAAACGGGCGCGAACTCATGCTGCATCTTCCCATGGAACCCAAGGGGTACCCGGAGTTGAACCCGGGGCCCGGAGCGCTGCTTAACTCAATGGAACCCCGGGAAATCCGGAGCCTTGTTATTCGGCATCTGAACGAGCTCCCAGAGGCTGAAGGCGTCAATAACCATATGGGCTCAGCGTTTACCGAAGAAGGGGAAAAAGTGGCGGTGTTCCTCGAAGAAATCCGGAAAAGGGAGATGTTTTTCGTGGACAGCAAGACATCCGCCGGCTCAGTTGCCTACAGTATTGCAAGAAGGATGGGAGTGCCTGCAGCATGCAGAAGTGTGTTTCTTGACAATGAGCATTCTGCAAAAAACATAGGCATTCAAATTGAACGTCTGTTGGGAGTGGCCAGGCAGCGCGGAGAGGCTGTGGGAATCGCCCACCCGTTTCCGGAAACCCTGAAGGCCCTAGAGGGAGAGGCGGACCGCTTGAAAGGAGAGGTTGAGATAGTGACTGTGAAGGAACTGGCAAGATAGCATTTTTCGGAATGGGGCCTTTTCCGCACTGCTCAGTGCATGCCGACGTTGCAGGCGTCCTAAAAACCTTTCGGATATAAGGCAGATAAGAGTTGCTCAATAAAAATGAGCCCCACCATATTTTCCCCTTGAAATTCGTAAAAGTCCGATATATACTTTTACTCACAGCATGCGGCACAAGAAGAATGCGCTACCCGAGAGCGGGGATCCGGATTGACATCCATTCCCCGCTTATCTGACTGAAGGCGCGGTGCCGCACGGAACAGGACAGGCTTTTCGGGCGGGGGGTTTGGAAATGAGTTTTTTTGCAGAAACCGAAAATAAAGTCTTGACTTCCCGTTTGCGAGACAGTATAAGTGAAGATTCCAAGGTTGCAGAGCATTGACCTAAGACGTCGGCTGCAACCGAAAAGACCAGGCCGATTTTTTTGGGCCTTGCTCTTTGAAAACTAAATAGCGACTTTGGTGAGCAGGTCTCCGTTTGA
>CAZEIA010000054.1:0-17764 GCA_964512335.1 uncultured Desulfobacterales bacterium | reverse complement strand
AGCATGGCCACGATGGTCTCCGGCATATTGGGCATAAAGCCTGCGACCCGGTCGCCCGGGCGAATATCGAGGTCGCGAAGAGAGCGTGCGACCCTGGCCACTTCGTTATAGAGTTCCGAGTAGGTCAGCCTTCGGTTCTCCCGGTCTTCGCCTCGAAAGATCAGCGCGATCCGGTCGTCTCGATAGCGGAGCAGGTTTTCGGCGAAATTGAGCTCGGCGCCTTCGAACCAGCGGGCTCCAGGCATTCGAAAGGGATCGTCCACCACCCGGCGGTATGGGCTGGAGGCCCGAATGTCCGCAAAGTCCCACATGGCGGCCCAGAACTCGGGTATGTTTTGAATGGACCAGTGATATAGATCGTCATAGGCGGTGAATGCCAGGTGGTGCTTTTCATTTATACCGTTCATGAACCGGTACATGTGACTGTTGCGAATACGATCCTCGGACGGTTGCCAGAGTTTTTTCGCCATTTCTCTCTCCGTTGGGAAGGTTTGTTGTGATGGGAAACGCCGAGCTTATTTCGACTCCTTACATACCATTAAGACTTTCTCTTTTCAATGGGTCGTCTTTCAAGGCCCGCTTTGTCCGGCGGCCGGAAATCAATTCGCGCCGATGGATGCCGTTTTTTTTGGCCTTGACTATCCATGCTGATTGGATTAGAAAGACATGTTCAACTTATGTAAATAACTAAGAAATGCCCGCCCGGGCCCCGAAGGTGAGGCGGTGCGGGAATTTGGTGGAGAATGGAATCGAGTAATTCGCTCATCGAGGAGCGACGAAAAAAGGCGCAGGCTCTTAAGGAAATGGGCATCCCGTTGTATCCGGCGGGGTATATTCCGAACATTACAGCAGCATCCGCCCTTGAGAGCTATGGAGAACTGGACGGAGAGGTCCTGGCGGCCGATCCCAAATCCCACGTAATGGCCGGCAGAATTCTTGGCCGGCGGGATTTTGGAAAGGCGTCCTTTGTACACATCAAGGACCGGACAGGCCGCATACAGGTATACATTCGAAGGGATAAGGTGGGCGATAAGGCCTTCCAGGCCTTCAAACTTATGGACATCGGAGATATCATCGGGGTTGAGGGGGCCTTTTTCAGGACCCGGACCAACGAACTGACCCTTCTGGCGGATAATGTACGCCTGCTGACCAAGTCCCTTCGCCCACTCCCGGAGAAGTGGCACGGGCTCACCGACAAAGAGACCCGTTACCGCCGGCGCTATCTGGACCTGATTGTAAACGACGAGGTACAGAAGGTCTTTGTCATGCGGAGCCGGATTGTGCAATGCATCCGGGATTTTTTTATCCGAAAGGATTTCCTTGAGGTGGAGACCCCGATGATGCAGCCGATCCCAGGAGGGGCCACGGCCAGGCCGTTCAAGACGTTCCACAATGCCCTGGGAATGGATCTGTACCTTCGAGTGGCCCCGGAGCTCTATCTCAAGCGTCTCGTGGTGGGCGGCCTCGAGAGGGTCTTTGAAGTCAACAGAAACTTCCGCAACGAAGGGGTGGACCTCAAACACAACCCCGAGTTCACCATGCTTGAGTTCTACATGGCCTACGCCACTTACGAAGACATGATGGCCTTGACTGAGGAGTTGTTTATGGAGCTGGTGACGACCCTGTTCGGCTCGTCCATCATCGAGTACCAGGGCCTGTCTCTCGATTTCAGCACGCCGTGGCCCAGGATTTCTCTCAAAGACGCCGTCAGAGAGATCGGTGGCGTGGATGAAGACGTCCTGCGTGATCGCGAGGGCGCGGCAGTCTTGGCCCGGGAACTGGAAATCCCGGTTTCCGATCGGGACGGACACGGTAAAATTCTGACCAGGCTGTTCGATTACCTCGTGGAGCCCAGGCTGATCAACCCCACCTTTATAACCGGGTACCCCACGGAGACCTCGCCGCTTTCCAGGAAAAATGACGAGGACCCGTCGATAACCGATCGTTTCGAGCTGTTCATAGGCGGCAGGGAGATCGCCAACGGCTTTACGGAACTCAATGATCCCGATGACCAGCGTGAGCGGTTTTTACGGCAGGTGGACCTGCGTGAGGCGGGAGACAGTGAGGCCCAGTTCATGGACGAGGACTACATCACAGCCCTGGAGTACGGGATGGCCCCTACCGGAGGCGAGGGCATAGGGATAGACCGGGTGGTGATGCTGCTGACGGACGTTCCTTCCATTCGAGACGTGATATTTTTCCCTCACATGCGAGCCAAAGACATGTCTTCGGATCGAATGGACTGAGAGAGCGGAGCGCTGATGGTTTTCGAGCTTTTTCTCGGACTCAGATACCTCAAGGCGAAGCGGAGGCAGGGGTTCATATCGGTCATCACCATTATTTCCGTAACAGGTGTGATGGTGGGTGTAATGGCCCTGGTGGTGGTTCTTTCGGTGATGAACGGCTTTCGTGCGGACCTCCTTTCCAAGATTCTCGGGGTGAACTCACATCTCCTGATCCTGAACTACGAAGGCGCTTTTCCAGGCTACGACGTTCTTACCGGGAAGGTGTCGGCGGCCGATGGCGTGGTGGCCGCCACTCCCTTCATTTACAGCCAGGTCATGGTGAATAACGCCGGAAATGTGAGCGGCGCTGTTTACAGAGGACTGGAGACGACGAGCGCAGGGCTGGTGATCGGTATAGAGTCCATGCTGAAGGCCGATGGGTTTGAGGCCCTGGATCCGGAAATCGGGGAAAGGCCGGGTATCATTCTGGGCAGCCAACTGGCGAGGCAGATCGGTGCCCGGATCGGCAGTGAGGTGGCTGTGACCTCGCCGCAGGGAAGGTTGACACCCATGGGGCGGATGCCCGGCCATAGGAAGTACAGGGTGGTGGACATTTTTGATTCGGGGATGTACGAGTATGACGCCACCCTGGTCTACGTCTCCTTGCAGGAGGCCCAGGATTTTCTAGGCATGGGGGATCGAGTTACAGGACTGGAAGTCAGGGTTGAGGAGGTGGACCGTTCAGACGAGGTGGCTGCGGCCCTGGAAAAGGAGTTGGGCTACCCGTTCTGGACCAAGGACTGGAAGGTAATGAACAGGAGCCTGTTTGCGGCACTCAAGCTGGAAAAGGTCACCATGTTCGTTATCTTGACAATGATCGTCCTAGTTGGTGCTCTTAACATCATCAGCACCCTGGTGATGGTGGTCATGGAAAAAACGCGGGATATGGCCATTCTCAGGGCCATGGGCGCGACGGCCAAAAGCGTCATGGCCGTGTTCATGCTCCAGGGGATCCTGGTGGGAATGGTGGGCACCATCGCAGGTCTGGGCGCGGGATTGGGGATCTGCCATCTTTTGGCGAAATACCGTTTTATTTCCCTGCCGGCGGATGTGTACTATATTTCGACACTCCCCGTGCAGGTCGAGGTCTGGGACGTCGGCTTCGTTGCATTCGCCGCCGTGGTCATTTCATTCCTGGCCACCATCTATCCTTCATGGTATGCTGCAAAGCTTGATCCTGTAGAGGCCCTCCGCTACGAATGAGAAGCGTACCCTGCGCCGGTTGCTGAAACCGCCGGTTATATAGAGAAAAACGTGGGGTTTCACCACGAAGGGCACCAGAATCGCCAAGGAAGTCAAAGGACAGTAAAACAATAGTCAGGAGGGTCTCTCATCCTTGAAGTCTGAATTAGTTTGGGTTTCATAGGAGGTCCCTGTAAATAATCGGTGCTTGAACTTAGAAACATATACAAGTCGTTTACACACATCGGCAATACCATCCGGGTGCTTCGTGATGTCGATATGGTCGTGAGCCCTGGGGAAACGCTGGCCCTTCTCGGGGCATCAGGAGTCGGCAAGTCCACCCTCCTGAATGTCATGGGCACCCTCGAGCGGCCTTCGAGCGGAAAGGTCTTCTTCGAGGGCCGGGTTGTGAGCGATCTTGACGAGGTTTCCCTGTGTCGGCTTCGAAACCGGGACATAGGATTTGTGTTCCAGTTCCACCATCTGCTCTCAGAGTTCGACGCCCTCGAGAATACTATTATGCCTGGGCTCATTGCACGCATGGCACGGAAGGATGCTGTAAAGGCGGCGGAAGGTCTATTGAGAAGGGTGGGGCTGGAGAGGCGCATGAAACACCGTATCGGCGAGTTGTCCGGAGGAGAACAGCAGCGGGTCGCTATCGCCAGGGCGTTGATTATGAGACCTAAACTGCTGCTGGCCGACGAACCTACAGGTAACCTGGATCGAGTTACCGGGGAGGGGATAGTGGATTTACTTCTCGGGCTCAATCAGGAAGAGGGGCTGGCCATGGTTGTTGCAACCCATAACGAGCGTCTGGCAGAAAGGCTTTCGCGCCGGGTGGAAATAATAGACGGTCGTATCCAACCTCAGGAATAGGGGAGGAACATGACAGGCAGACACAGATCATTACGGGCTCTCAGGACGGTTGCGCTGTTCATCTGCGTGTTCGCCCTTTTCGGAGCGATCGCTGCCGGGTCGCTCAGCGCGCAGGCTCTTCCCCGCATGGGTGTCCTGCCGTTCCGGGTTCACTCTCTCGCACCCATGGACCATCTGAAGGAGGGCCTTCAGGAAATGATAGCCGGCCGGTTGGCGGAAAAAGGGTTCGACGTCATTCCTGCCGCCGAGATAAACGAACACCCCATGGCATATCTACCCATATTCGATGCAAATGATATTCAAACCATCGGGAAGGACGTGGGTGCCCGATGGGTTATCAGCGGCAGCATAACGCAAGTGGGCAGGAAGATCAGCCTCGATATCAAAGGTGTGGACGTCGCCGGTGATCAGCCTCCGTTCTCTGTCTTTATCGTAGAGGATGATATGGATCGCCTGTCCGACGCGGCGGAGCGTGTGGCCACGGCGGTGTATAACCAGGTGGCCGACGTGGTTCGAATCGAATCCATTCAGGTCAAGGGGAATAAACGGATCGAAAAAGATGCTGTTCTTGCGGTGATCGCCAGCCGTGAAGGCGAAAAGATTGATCAGGACCTCCTGGACCAGGACCTCAGAGCCGTGTACAGGATGGGGTATTTCACGGATGTTAGTATAGAAATGGAAGACGGGGCTGACGGCAAAGTGGTTGTGTTCAATATAGAGGAAAAGCCGTCTATCGGAAACATAGTGTTTAATGGAAACAAGGCGATTAAAGACGACGATCTGATGAAGGAGACCGGGCTCAGACGTTACGCCATCTACAATCCGAGTGAGGTGACCCAGAGTGTCAACCGGCTCAGAGAGTTTTACCGCCAGAAGGGTTTCCACAACATCCGCATCGAAGAGGACATCCAGGAGCTTCCCGGAAACGAGGTGTCCCTGAGCTACAATATTGAAGAGGGGGAGAAGGTCTACGTAACCCGTATAGAGTTCGAGGGCAACGAGACATTCAGGGACAAGGACCTCAAAAAACTTATGGAAACTAGTGAAAGGGGCCTTTTTTCCTGGTTCACCAAATCAGGCGTCCTGGACAGGCAGATGCTCGAGTTCGACCTGCACAAGATTGAGTCCTATTACCACAATCACGGGCATATCAAGGCAAGGGCCGGGGACCCCAGGATTACCTACGAGGAAGGTGAGGGCCTTACGGTCACAATAGAGGTTGTTGAGGGTCCCAGGTACGGTGTGGAAAATGTGGCTGTGGGAGGAGACCTTATCAGAGACGAGGAAGAACTCCTGGCAGAGACCCGGATTCTTCAGGAGAAGTACTTCAACAGGGAAGTGGTCAGAAACGACACCCAGTCTCTTCAGGAGTTTTACGCCGATGAAGGATACGCCTACGCCGAGGTTGA
Organism: uncultured Desulfobacterales bacterium; assembly: GCA_964512335.1. GTDB lineage: Bacteria > Desulfobacterota > DSM-4660 > Desulfatiglandales > HGW-15 > JAIPEI01. The sequence goes on along the minus strand of CAZEIA010000054.1, from coordinate 12,012 downwards.
CCCCAGAATCCTTGAGAACGATGAGAACCAAACCGTAGACATCACCTATGTCATTTCCAAGAGCCATAAGGTCGGCTTTGAGCGAATCAACATCACCGGAAACGACGCTACGCGGGACAAGGTGATCAGGCGCGAACTGAAGGCAATAGAGGGTGAGACATACAGCCACAAGGCGTTGAAGAAGGGCACTGAAAACCTTCACCGCCTCGGTTTTTTTGAAGAGGTGGACGTCCAGACCGAGAAAGGGAGCGATGATGACCAGATGGTGGTAAACGTCAATGTGAAGGAGAGGCCCACCGGTTCGTTCGGTATGGGCGCCGGATACAGTTCCTATGACAATGTTTTTGGGTCGTTCCAAGTGGCGGAAAACAACCTTTTCGGTTATGGACAGCAATTACAGATTGCCGCGAGGATAGGGGGGAGCAGCCAGCAATTCGACATCAAATTTACAGAGCCCTGGTTTCTGGACAGGCCCATTTCAGCGGGTGTTGACCTCTACAAGTGGAGAAGGGAATATTGGGACTACACCAAGGACAGCCTGGGAGGGGCGCTTAGGTTTCGATTTCCAATCGGATTCGACGAGGAGCATACCAGAGGAAGCGTCAGGTATATATATGATGTAGCCGAAGTGACCGATATCAGCAAGGACGCCGCAACGCTGATCAAGGACATGTCGGGCACAATCGTCAAGAGCAGCATAACAATGGGGGTCCTTCGCGATTCCAGAGACATCCCGTTTCTTACGACCAAGGGCTCCTACAATTATATTTTGTACGAATATGCCGGTCTCGGAGGGGATTCAAAGTTCGGCAAGATCGAGGCCGCCTCTACGTGGTATTTCCCCTTCCGATGGGATACGGTCTTGGTGCTCAGGGGGAAATGGGGTTATGTCAAGGAGCATTCAGGAGGAAGGCTGCCTCTTTACGAAAAATTTTATCTGGGTGGACTCGATTCGGTGCGGGGTTTTAAACACGCCACTATAACGCCCAAGGACCCGGATACCGGTGATAGAATCGGCGGCGAGAAAATGATGGCCTACACGGTTGAGTACCGCTTCCCGCTGCTCAAAGAGCATGGGATCGTAGGCATAGCGTTCTTTGATGCCGGAAACGTTTTCACCAAGGACGAGAGCTATAGTTTTGGAGGAATCCGCAAGGCCATAGGGACCGGTATACGTTGGTACTCACCATTCGGACCGCTCAGAATTGAGTACGGACTGAATCTGAGTCCTGAAGAAGATGAATCGTCGGGTGCATGGGAGTTCAGCATCGGCGGCAGTTTCTAACCCGAGGGTTATTGTAGCCCCGGCCACCGGTACAATCAGCAGCCGGCTGACTGATTATAAATCTTATAAAGAAATATGTAGAAAAGGGGGTTGTATGGGACGTTTGATGATGGGGATTTTTGCGATTGTGGCATTGATCGTTTTTTCAGCGGGCGGAGCGGCCGCGGATGTAAAGATTGGAGTTGTGGATGTGAGTGATTTCCAGGACAGATCGGTGGCCTTTCAGAAGATCCGCGACCAGCTGAGGGTCAAGTTCGAGACGCTTAAGAAAAAACTTGAGACCGAGAGACAGGCCCTCCTCAAGCTGGAGGAGGATTTTCAAAAGCAGAGCATGATGTTGAGCCTCGACGCCCAGGATAACAAGAGGAGCGAGCTGGAAAAGAAAAGACGGTATTACAAGTATCTCTATGAAGACCTCTCCGAGCAGATGAAGGACTCTGAGCGGGAGGCCACCCGCCGTGTCCTGACTGAACTGGAAGATGTGGTAAAAAACATTGCCAGTCAGGATGGGTTTACCCTGATCCTGGAGAGAAACTCTCCCGGCATGATCTTTGTTGATGACTCCATCAACATCACGGAAAGGGTTATTCAGGCCTACGATCGCTCAAAGCAGTAACCGCTTTTTCGGGCGGTCTCCCATTCCGAGATCCAATGGAGGAAACATTGACACACACCCTCGGGGAGATTGCTGAGTTGGTGGGCGGTCGCGTAGTTGGAGACGAAGGCTTCGTGGTAAGCGGTATTCGCTCTCTTAATGAGGCCACCGCACAAGACATATCGTTTTTCATGGATCGCAGGTACTCGGACCAGCTGCAACGCACCGGGGCCGGTGCGCTGATTGTGGCCGAGGCGCTGACGTCCTTTAGCGGGCACCAGGTGGTGGTGGACCGCCCCGATCTGGCTTATGCGCAAACGGCCGGTCTTTTTGCTCCTCCCCGGGGAAGCTTCAAGGGGATCCACCCCCATGCCTTTATTCACGATACCAGCCGAATCGGCCGGGACGTTACAATCCATCCAGGGGTGTACATCGGGGAGGAGGCAGTTGTCGGAGATCGGGTGGTTCTGTATCCGGGCGTGTTCATCGGGGCGAGGGTTCTGGTCGGGGAAGACACGGTTATACACCCGAACGTCTCCATTCTTCACGACTGTTCCGTGGGAAAGAAAGTGATCCTGCACGCAGGAACCGTGGTCGGAGCGGATGGTTTCGGTTTTCTTCAGGACAACGGCAGGAGTGTCAAGGTCCCGCATATCGGTTCCGTGCGCATAGACGACCGGGTGGAAATCGGGGCCAACTGTACAATTGACAGGGCGGCTCTTGGGACGACCTGGGTCAAGGCGGACGTCAAGACGGATAACCTGGTACAGATCGCCCACAACGTGGTGGTGGGGGAGGGGACTTTGATCGTCGCCCAGACAGGTATATCCGGAAGCACAGAGATCGGTCGCGGGGTTGTAATAGGTGGACAGGTGGGAATAGGCGATCACTTGAAAGTGGGGGATTGCGCCATGATCGGATCCCAGTCGGGTGTGGCGAAATCCCTCGAGGCCGGAGCGGTGGTGTCGGGCACTCCCGCTGTTCCCCATCGACTCTGGCTCAGGACGAGCAGGCTCCTGACTCGACTTCCCTTACTGAGCAAAAGGGTTAGAGGTCTGGAGAAAAAGGTGGAAGAACTTGTACGACTCCTGGACGGGCGGGTGTGAACCGGCGGGATGCGGTTTGCCGGCGTCCGTCCCGCATGCTTCAGGGGGCGAAGCCATGGTTGAACTGCCGCTTTTCATCGGAGATATCAAGCGGATCCTTCCGCATCGCTATCCCTTCCTTCTGGTGGATCGCATAATCGAGCTTGAACTGGAAAAACGGATTGTGGGTCTGAAATGTGTAACCGTCAACGAGCCCTTTTTTCAAGGGCATTTTCCAGGCGAACCCATAATGCCGGGTGTGCTAATTATTGAGGGCATGGCTCAGACCGGCGGCGTTCTTGCCCGGATTTCCGTGATGGAGACCATGCAGATCGAACCCGGAGAGGCAACTTTTTTTATGGCAATTGATAAGGTCAAGTTCAGAAGACCCGTAGTGCCGGGAGATTGTCTTTTGTACGAGGTCACGGCCCTCCGCACAGGATCGCGCATATGGAAGGTAGCCGGGCGGGCGATGGTGGAGGGCGAGTTGGCTGCAGAGGCTGAGCTTGTCGCACAGGTCGGTTGAACAAGCCGAAGCACCGGTCTGCTGAGTCGGTGCAGCTTGCCCGGTGAAATGAGGGAGGATGTCGGACCAAGTGTCGCTGAATCCAAATGTTTACCAGGGAAAGAACGAGGAAATGATGGAAGTCCATCCCACGGCGGTGGTCAGTCCAGGTACCGAGCTGGCCGCCGGCGTAATAATAGGGCCTTATGCCTGCATCGGCGAAAACGTCAAGATCGGAAAGAACACCATCATCGGATCCCATGTGACTGTTGAGGGACACACCGAAATCGGTGAAGGCAATCGAATTTCGCCGTTCACTTCAATCGGCTCTCCTCCACAGGACGTAGGGTATCGCGGAGAGGAAACTCGGGTTGTCATCGGGAACAACAATGTCATCCGGGAGTATGTTACGATCAATCGGGCCACCACCAAGCAGGACTGGATAACGGAGATCGGAAATGAAAACTACATTATGGCCTATGCACATATCGCCCATGACTGTCGTCTGGGAAACAGGGTCATAATGTCCAACGTAGCCACCCTGGGCGGGCACATCCAGGTAGGGGACCATGCCATCCTGGGCGGACTCGTGGCTGTTCACCAGTTCGTCCGCATCGGTGCGTATGCCTTTTTAGGTGCAAAATCGGGTATTGATCGGGATGTCCCTCCTTTCATGATAACCGCCGGCCCCAGGGCCAAACTCTACGGCGTCAATCGAAAGGGCCTTGTGAGAATGGGTTTCGAGCCCCGGACGGTGGATGACCTCAAGATGGCTTATCGGATCATCTGGCGTGAGAAGAGGGGCTTCCATGAAGGGATTGAAGAAGTCCGCCGCCGGGTGCGTCCCTCCAAGGAAATGCAGCTTCTTCTGGAGTTCCTTCAGAACTCTAAAAGGGGCATTCTTCGTTAGAGCGCTTCAGTTATTGAGCCCGTAAACCTTATGCCTGAAGAACAGGAACATGTGGGCATCATCGCCGGCGGTGGAACGTTTCCCTTGCTGGTAGCGGATGCTGCAAAGCGACGAGGATGTTTCACCGTGGCCGTGGCTCATGAGGGTGAGACTGACCCATCGCTCGAGAAGCATGTGGACGAGCTGGTCTGGGTCCGGCTGGGGCAGTTGGGCCGTCTGATCCGGGCCTTTCGCAGCCGGGGTGTCACGCGGGTAATGATGGCCGGGTCCATCGCCAAGCGGCGTATGTTCGGCCGGCTTCGTCCGGACCTGAAAGGGCTGGCCATTATGTCCCGGATGGCAATATTTCATGACGACGGCATTCTGCGAAACGTGAGCCGCGAAATGGAGAAGGAGGGCATTCTTGTCATTCCATCTACCTATTTTCTGCCCGAACTTGTGGCTCCGGCAGGCGTGCTGACCAGGCGAAAGCCCACAAAGGAAGAGATTTCGGATATCCGTTTTGGTTGGCGAATGGCTAAAGAACTCGGGCGGCTCGACATAGGACAGTGCGTGGTGGTTCGAAGCAGGACGGTGCTTGCGCTGGAGGCCATGGAGGGAACCGACGAGACCATTCGAAGAGGGGGGGCTATCGCACGGGAAAAGGCGGTCGTGGTGAAGGTCAGTAAGCCGTCCCAGGACCTTCGTTTCGACGTGCCTTCGGTAGGGCCTGTAACCATCAGGATCATGAAGGAGGTCAAGGCCTCGGTTCTCGCGGTGGAATCGGGCAAGACCCTGATGTTCGAAATGCCCGCCATGATCCGCCTTGCGGACGAGGCCGGTATAGCGGTTGTCTCTGTGGACGATGGTGAGGGGATTTAGGGGACGGCCGCAATCCCTTGTATAAGACCGAAGACTGTGGAGTATTCTCACTGTAAAGGCTGAAGGCCGACAGTTGCTCGTCTGGGACAATGGTCCGAGATATGGGGACCCTCATGAACTCAGCATTGGAAAGGCTCCGGGTCGGAGTAGTCGGCGTCGGGCATCTGGGGCAATACCATGTCCAGAAATATGCCGCCTTGAAGGAAGCCGAACTTGTAGGGGTGCTTGATGTTGACCGGGCCAAGGCTGACGACGTGGCCCAAAGATACGGCGCTCGGGCTTTTTATGATTTGAGTTCCATGCTGGGCGAGGTGGAGGCCTTAAGCCTGGCTGTACCAACAGAGAACCACTTCGAAGAGGCATTGAAAATTCTGGACAGAGGCGTCCACCTGCTGGTTGAAAAGCCCATTACCTACAAGGTGGATCACGCCACCAGACTGGTTGAATCGGCGAGGGAGAAGAGGCTGGTTCTCCAGGTGGGCCATGTCGAGCGTTTCAGCCCCCCGGTCATCAAAATGACCTCTTTACTGAAGGCCCCGTTGTTCATTGAGAGCCACCGTATGAACATGTTCACTGTCAGGGGAACTGACGTGGATGTGGTTCTCGATCTCATGATTCACGATCTGGATATCGTCCTGAATGCCATACAGTCTCCAGTGGTTGAGCTCCATGCAGTGGGGATGAAGGTGGTGACCGGCACTACGGACATTGCCAATGCGCGTCTGATCTTCGAGGATGGAACAGCGGCCAACCTGACGGCCAGCAGGGTGTCCAACAAGACCCTCCGCAAAATCCGCGCCTTTCAGCCGGACGCATACATCTCCGTCAATTGTGCCCGCCGGGACATAAGTATTACCAGAATAGACGGGTCCCTTAACATCTTGAACCGTAATCCCGAGATCGCCACAAGTAAGCTGACCTACCCGGACAGCGACCCTCTCGCAGACCAGATAGCTTCCTTTGTGCGGGCCGTGCAGACCGGATCCGACCCCTTGGTGTCGGGGGAAGACGGCCGGCGGGCCCTTGAGGTCGCCTTGCACATTATGGATCAGATTGAACAGGGGTGTAAGCATTTCAAATAAGTCTGCTGAAAGGGACCGTGCCGGGCTGGTTTTTATAATAGCGGGTGAGGCGTCCGCCGATCTGCATGGGGCCAACCTGGTGCGGGCCGTCCACTCGGCGGCGCCCAGCTTGAGGTTTCAAGGCATAGGTGGACCTCGAATGGCCGAAGCCGGTGTGGACATCCTGGTGCCTGCTTCGGAAATGGCCGTGGTCGGCCTGACCGAAGTGATTCCGCGGCTTGCCCGCATTCGATCGGCCGCCCGCCTGATCAAGGGCATTCTCAAGACCTCTCCGCCGGATCTTCTGGTCCTCCTGGATTACCCGGAATTCAACCTGCATGTGGCCAAGACGGCCGTCCGATGCGGCATCCCCGTATTATACTACATCAGCCCCCAGGTCTGGGCGTGGCGACGGGGCCGCATTCGTAAGATAGTGCGCAGGGTGGACCGTATGGCGGTCATTCTCCCCTTCGAGGAAGCGCTTTACCGGAGGACCGGGATGGAGGTATCCTACGTGGGGCATCCGCTTCTGGATGCAGTCCCCGAAAGCGCCGGCAGGGGCAATGCCCGGCGTCGAATGGGTTTGGACCCGGATACACCTCTGATGGGGATCCTTCCCGGCAGTCGCAATGAGGAGGTGGAGAACCTTTTTCCCGTCATGCTGCGTGCCGCGGCGATCCTTCGAGGGGTCTGGCCCGATCTTCGGTGTGTTGTTCCTGTGGCTTCAACTGTGTCCTCCGATCTGATCGAAGACCTGGTTCGGAAGGAGGGTGTAGAGGTTTTGCTGTGGCGGGAAGACATGCACCATGTGCTTCCCGGGTGTGACGCAGCGTTGGTGGCCTCGGGAACGGCCACCTTGGAGACGGCCGTTCATGCAGTGCCTATGGTAATTGCCTATCGGGTTTCCCCTCTGTCCTACCGGATCGGGAAGGCCGTTGTCCGGGTTCCGTTCATCGGCCTTGTGAATCTCGTGGCGGGAAGAGAGGTGGTCCCCGAGCTCATTCAGAGCGACGTATCGCCGGTGCGTCTTGCAAGGGAGGCGGCCCGGCTCTTGACTGCCGGGCCAAGAAGAGAAGAAGTGATAAGGGAACTGGGGAGAGTGAAGGAATTGCTGGGACCGGGCGGGGCCTCGAAGTGCACTGCGGCCCTGGTTCTTGAGATGATGAACCGTCCGGTTTGAGCGCCCGGCGGGGCGCCGGGCCGGCAATTTCATGTCCCGAAGGGAGTCCGCCATGGCCAGAAGCATTCTTGTGGTCGATGACGAAGAGAGCATTATCAAGTCCCTGGAAGGGATTCTGACGGACGAGGGTTTCGAGGTCCGTAACGCCGTCAACGGCAGGGCCGCTCTCGATAAAATTGAAGAGGAGATTCCCGACCTGGTCCTCTTGGACATCTGGATGCCCGAAATGGACGGCATCGAGACACTTGTGAAAATCAAAGAGACCTGTCCCGGTCTTCAGGTAGTGATGATGTCTGGTCATGGAACCATTGAGACGGCGGTAAAGGCAACAAAGCTGGGCGCCTATGATTTCATAGAAAAGCCTCTGTCTCTCGAAAAGGTGCTCCTCACCATCAACAATGCGCTTGAGCACAGGCGACTGGAAGAAGAAATCAGCCTTCTGAAGGAGAGGGAAAAAGGGAGGAACAGGATTACCGGGAACAGCGAGGCAATTCTGGACCTTAAGGAGCAGATACGCATCGTGGCCCCTACAAACGCCTGGGTACTTATTTCCGGAGAGAACGGGACCGGCAAGGAACTTGTGGCCCACACCATTTACCGGCTCAGTAAGCGTAGTCATAAACCCATGGTGGAGGTCAACTGCGCGGCCATACCTGAGGAGCTTATCGAGAGTGAGCTGTTCGGGCACGAAAAGGGGGCTTTCACCGGGGCGGGGGCAATGAAGAGAGGAAAATTTGACCTGGCCCACGAGGCGACCCTGTTTTTGGACGAAATCGGCGACATGAGTCTCAAGGCCCAGTCCAAGACGCTGAGGATTTTGCAGGAACGGAAATTTGAGCGCGTGGGTGGTTCCAAGACCATCCATGTAGACGTACGCGTGATTGCGGCCACGAACAAGGACCTCGAGGCGGAGATCGAGAGGGCTGCTTTCCGGGAGGACCTGTACTTCCGCCTGAACGTTATTCCCATACGGGTGCCGCCGCTGCGCGAACGTGTTGAGGATATTCCGAAGCTGATCGAGGAGTTTACCGGTGAATTTTCCTTTGATACCAACCAGCCTTCAAAGCGTTTTTCCGCGGACGCCATTCAGATGTTGATGCGGTATCACTGGCCGGGTAATGTTCGTGAACTGAAAAACCTGGTGGAGCGGCTGGTGATCATGACGGCGTCAGATGAGATACGGGCCGTGGATATTCCTCCGCCCTTCAATCAGGCGGAGAGTTCAGGCGGTGAGACGGAGGTCTCCTTGGAGGATTTCGATACCTACCGGGAGGCCAGGGCCCAGTTCGAGAAGGCCTTTATCGCCCGCAAGCTGAGGGAATATAACGGCAACGTGTCTCAGACCGCCGAGGCGATCGGGCTGGAGCGAAGCAATCTTCACAAGAAGATAAAGGCCTACGGCCTGGAAACGGGCCGCTGAATCTCTTCGCCAACGAGCTCGTTAATCCGTTTCCACACATCACTTCGACCCTCGCGCGTTAGGGCTGAGAAGAGGACCGGTTTGCCGGTGGAGAGCCCTGTCAGTTCCCGTCCCAGCTTTCCGGCCCGGGCCGTCCTTTTGGATCGGGAGAGCTTGTCCGCCTTGGTCAGGACGATGATGGCTGGAATCCCGTAAGCCTCCAGCCAGTGAAGCAGATCCAGGTCTCCTTCGGATGGTTCCCTTCGAATGTCCAGAATCACCACCACGGTGTGAAGGGACTTCCTGTCGCGGAGATAGCCTTCGACCATGGGTTTCCACGCCTCTCGAACCTGGGGAGGAACCCGTGCGAAGCCGTATCCCGGGAGGTCCACCAGGTTTAGACGGTCGTTGAGGGAGAAAAAGTTGATCGCCTGGGTGCGACCGGGCGTAGCCCCGGCTCGAGCAAGGTTCCTGCGCTGAACCAGGACGTTGATCAGGGAGGACTTGCCCACGTTGGACCGGCCGGCGAATGCCACCTCGGGACGGTCTGCAGGGGGGTACTGGTTCGAGCGAAAGGCGCTCTTGATGAAAGTTACGTTCATGGCTCCTTGCTGCTGTATGGCGGAGACCCTAAGCCGGGCTGAGTGGTTGGTGCTCAGCGTTTCTTGAGAAACGCCTCGATACGGTCTAGACCCTCGTTGATGTTGTCCAGGGAGTTCGCGTAACTGAACCGGATGTACCCCTCGGCATTGCTTCCGAAATCGATCCCCGGGCCTACTCCCACCCCTGCGTTTTCCAGTATTTCGAAGGCCAGATCGAAAGAGTTTTCGGACAGGTGCTTGGCGTTCACCAGGATGTAGAATGCCCCCGCCGGCTCGACGGGCAGGCCGAACCCCATCTCCCGCAACCGTCGCACCATGACACGGCGTCGTTCGTCATAGACCGAGCGCATACGCTCCACATCGGGACCGGCTTCGGTCAGAGCCGAAACTCCGGCCCACTGGCTGACGCTTCCGGCTGAAATAAACAGGTTCTGTTGGATTTTCTGAAGAGGCCGGACAAAGCGTGAAGGTGCGATGATGTAGCCGAGACGCCAGCCTGTCATGGCATAGGCCTTGGAGAAGCCGTTGAGCACAAAGGCCTCGTCCGTGTATTCCAGGATGGTGTGCTCTTTCTCCCCGTAGACCAGGCCGTGGTAGATTTCGTCTGAGATTACGGGGAGGCCCAAGTCGGCAATGACTTCCATTCGGGCGGGCGACAGGAGGTTGCCCGTTGGGTTTGCCGGGGAGTTGATGAGAACGGCCCTCGTATGGGAGCTGATTCGCTTCTTAATGTCCTCAGGGCGATACTGGAAACCGTCTTCCTCGTGAACCTCTACGAAGGCGGGCCTTGCACCAAGAAAATGGGCGAAATTGGGATAGCAGGGATAGTGCGGATTGGATATGATAATCTCGTCACCCGGGTTGAGTAACGCGGAGAAGGCCATGAACAGGGCCGGGGAGGTCCCTGACGTTACGATCACGCGTCCCGGGTCGATATCTACATCATAGGTGTTCCGGTAATGACTCCGGACGGCCTCGCGAAGCTCTATGATTCCCAGGCTGTGTGTATAATGGGTATGCCCTTCCCGGAGGGCCCGTTCCGCAGCACGGAGGATACAGTCCGGTGTGGGAAAGTCAGGCTCCCCGATCTCCAGGTGAATGATCCGACGACCGGCCCTTTCGAGTTCATGGGCCCTTTCGAGCACTTCCATGACAATGAACGGCGTGATGAGGTCGGCGCGATCCGCGATTTGGGACATGGCGTTTTCCTCGCTGATATATCTTTTTCCGGCCGGGCGTTAGATCACCTTGTTAAGGGGATACTCTATGATCCCTTCGGCTCCGGCCCTCATAAGTTCCGGGATAAGGTCCCGGACCTTGCGGGATTCCACCACCGTCTCCACACTCAGCCAGGGCTGATCGTAAAGATGCGCTACTGTTGGGGCGTTCAGGCTGGGAAGGAGCTTCACTACGTCCTCAATCAGTTCTTGGGGAACATTCATTTTCAACCCCACCATGTTTTCAGCGCGCAACGCTCCCCGCAAAAGCAGGATGATCTGGCCGATCTTGTCACGTTTCCATGGGTCCCCGTAGGATGTATGGTTGGCTATGAGCTGGGTGTTGCTTTTCATGAACTCATGGATGATTTTGAGGCCATGAGCACGAATGGTGCTTCCCGTCTCGGTTACCTCTACAACAGCGTCAGCGAGTCCTGAAACCACCTTGGCCTCGGTGGCGCCCCAGGAGAACTCGATCTGAACGTGGATGCCTCTGTCCTGGAAGTACCGTTTGGTATAGTTGACGAGTTCAGTCGAAATTTTTCGCCCCTCCAGGTCTTCCAGGCGATGAATAGTGGAGTCCTTGGGTACGGCAAGGACCCACCGGGCAGGGTTCTGGCTGACCTTGGAATAGATAAGATCGTCCACTACCTTCACATCGGATTCGTTTTCTTCAATCCAGTCCTTGCCGGTCAGCCCTGCATCAATCGCGCCGCTCTCCACATAACGGGACATCTCCTGAGCCCTGCAGATGGTGCATTCGATGGACTCGTCGTTTATATCGGGGAAGTAGCTACGGCCGTTGACATTGATCCGCCAGCCGGATTTCTCGAACAGATGAATGGTAGCCTTTTGAAGGCTTCCCTTGGGGATTCCGAACTTCAGCTTATTCATTTCCCGTATACCTTTTTCGGATCAAATTTAGGTTTGTCCACAACAGTCACTTTCCCGCTGCTGGAGACATTTCTGAAAAAACAGCTTTCATGCCCTGTATGACAGGCTGCGCCGCCCACCTGCTCAACCTGAAAAAGAACCGTGTCATTGTCGCAGTCCACAAAGATATCACGTACCTTCTGGGTGTTTCCCGAGGTCCCGCCCTTGTGCCAAAGTTCGCTTCGCGAGCGGCTCCAGTAGTGAGCCTCCCCGGTCTCAAGGGTTTTCTGCCAGGATTGCAGGTTGATGTAGGCAAGCATGAGCACGCGGCCGCTTTCGTAGTCCTGAACAATGGCGGGGAGCAGCCCGTTTCCCTTGCCGAATTCGAGTTCAATCATTTCGTTCCCTCCAAAAAATGAAGCAAAACTTGTAGCACATT